>CANFLV010000001.1 GCA_947448025.1 Oxalobacteraceae bacterium
ATTTCGACAGCCAAGATTGAAGAATTGATCGATGAGCTCAAGCAGGATTACACCATCGCCATCGTCACGCACAATATGCAGCAGGCGGCGCGTTGCTCGGACTACACCGCCTATATGTATCTGGGCGAACTGATGGAATTCGGTGAGACGGACCAGATTTTCATGAATCCGACGCGGCAAGAGACGCAGGATTACATCACGGGCCGTTTCGGTTAATTTAGACGCAAAACAGGCGCATAGACACACGACTTAGGAGACCACCCAATGGCAAATGTACATTCTTCCAAACAGTATGATGAAGAACTCGAAGCGATCCGTTCCAAGGTCTTGCAAATGGGCGGTCTCGTGGAAAGCCAGTTTCGCGATGCGATGACAGCCTTCCGCACGGGCGACGCGCAGCTGGCAGATAACGTGGCGACCACGGATGATGAAGTTAACCGTCTTGAAGTGTTATTAGACGATACCTGCAGCCATGTGATCGTCAAGCGTCAGCCGACTGCGAACGATTTGCGCACCGTCATGGCGACGATCAAGGCCATCACGGATCTTGAGCGTATCGGTGACGAGTCGACAAAAATTGCGCGCATCTCAAAGGGCTTGCATGAGCGCGGCACGGTCGGTGAACTGCAGCATTTTGACACAGTGCGCGTGATTGCCGAGCGTGCTGCAGACCTGCTGCACGATGCACTGGACGCCTTCGCCCGGCTCGACAAGGTGCAGGCGGCGCATCTGATCGGCATGGATAAACTCGTCGACCACGAGTTCCGTTCTATCCTGCGTAACGTCATCACCTTCATGATGGAAGATCCGCGCACGATTTCGACGGCGCTCGATACCCTGTGGGTTGCGAAAGCGATCGAACGCATCGGCGATCATTCAAAAAACATCGCCGAGTATGTCATTTATATTGTTGATGGCAAGGATATCCGGCATACCGATTATGCCAAGAGCGTTCTGGGAGCATCGAGCTAACAATGGCTGCCGAACCGATCCGTATCCTTGTCGTTGAAGACGAGCCAGCCATTACCGAGCTGCTTAGCTACGCCTTGCGCGACGCGGGCTGGCTGCCGGTACCGGTCGCCACGGCAGCTGAGGCCTGGAGTGAATTGCAGCTGCGTCTGCCGCAGCTGATCCTGCTCGACTGGATGTTGCCCGACAAGAGCGGCTTGCGCCTGCTGGCGCAGATCCGTGCGGATCGTCAGTTCGGCACGCTGCCGGTCATCATGCTGACTGCAAAAAGCATGGAAGAAGACAAGATCGCCGGCCTCAATGCCGGCGCCGACGATTACGTCACGAAGCCTTTCTCACCGCGCGAACTCACGGCGCGCATCAATGCGCTGTTACGGCGCAAGGCGCCCGAGCACGGCCAACAGCTTGTGCGTGTGGGGCCGGTCAGCCTCGATCCGCTCAGTTTTGAAGTCACGCTCGATGGCGCACGCATCGAAATCGGTCATGCGGAATTCAAGCTGCTGAAATTTTTTCTGACCAATCCGGAGCGCGTTTTTTCC
Source organism: Oxalobacteraceae bacterium (assembly GCA_947448025.1). Taxonomy (GTDB): domain Bacteria; phylum Pseudomonadota; class Gammaproteobacteria; order Burkholderiales; family Burkholderiaceae_D; genus CANFLV01. The sequence goes on from CANFLV010000001.1 coordinate 1,509, forward strand.
CGTAGTCAGCTGCTCGACAAAGTCTGGGGCGACCATGTGGCCATCGAAGAGCGTACGGTCGACGTGCATGTCCTGCGCCTGCGCAAGGCTTTAAAGCATGCAGAAAACCTCATCAGGACTGTGCGTAGTGTAGGCTATATGCTGTCCGAACGATAATCACGCGAGATTCATGAATCCTCTATTGCTGTTCTGGGTACCCGCCGTGTTGCGGCTTTTACTGATGGTGGCGGGTACCTCGCTGGTCTGGTTTCTGTTTGGTCGGCTCTTGGCCGGCATTACGGCCGTGCTGCTGCTGGTGGCGATGCTGGCGACGCAGTTATTCTATTTGTATCGTCTCGCCGGCTGGCTCGATCATCCTGAAGTCACGCGCCTGCCGGACGGCTGGGGTGCCTGGACCGGCGTGTTCGCGCGCCTGTATCGCCTGCGCCGTGACGACGAAAAAAATCGCGCGGAGTTGACTGAATGGCTGGCGCGCTTTCGCCAGGCGATGACCCTGCTGCCAGATGGTGTGGTGATCATGGATGACGTGCTGTTCCTTGAGTGGTGCAATCCGGCTGCGGAACGTCATCTCGGCCTGGACAATGAGCGCGACAAGGGCATGCGCGTGACGAACCTGCTGCGTAATCCCGACTTCATCGACTACATCGTGCTCGGCCGCTACGAAGAACCCTTGCTGCTGAGCGTACGTTCGCGCAAGCTGATCGTGCAGATCATCGCCTTCGAGACGCGCCGGCAAATCCTGGTCACCCATGACGTCACCGAATCCGATCGCATCGATCATATGCGTCGCGACTTCGTGGCAAATGTCTCGCATGAATTGCGCACGCCCCTGACGGTGATTAATGGCTTTCTTGAAATCGCTGCCAGCCAGCCAAATCTCGATCCGGCCACGCGCAGCGCGCACCTGAAGCTGATGACGGAGCAGGGTTTACGGATGCAAAACCTCGTGGTCGACATGCTGACCCTGTCGCGGCTGGAATCGATCGACACGCCCATACGACCGGAACGCGTCGCGATCGCCCCCTTGCTTGAACGGGTCTTGCAGGATGCGCGTGCGCTCTCCGCAGGCAAGCATGAAATTAGCCTGCAAGCTGATGCGCCTGACGTCATCGGCAATAGCGACGAATTGCATAGCGCCTTCGGTAACCTCGTTTCGAATGCGGTGCGCTACACGCCTGCGGGCGGAGTGATTCGCTTGCAGTGGCAGCTGCAGGACGGTCGCCCGGAATTCTCGGTGCAGGACAATGGCATCGGCATCAGCGCGGAACATATTTCTCGTCTGACGGAACGCTTTTACCGTGTCGACAAGAGCCGTTCGCGCGAGACTCAGGGTACGGGACTTGGTCTGGCTATCGTCAAGCATGTCCTCTTGCGTCATCACGCCGTGCTGGCGATTGATTCGCATCCGGGGCAGGGCAGTCGCTTTGCGGTGCGCTTTCCTGAGTCTGCGATTTCCAAGGACTGATAGAGCCCGGCACAATCGTGAATTAGGCTAAAATTCGGCGCACTGCGTCACCGCAGGCACAGCCTGCAGCGCGCCATTTTTCCTGCCTATTACTCATGATCCCAATTCGTCGTCAGTTTCTCACGCTCTTATGCGTGCCTGTGCTGCTTGCCGGCTGTGCCTCCGCGCCGGTGGCGGTGGATGCCCCCGCCAAGGCAGTGCGCCCACTTAAAATCGGCCTTGCCCTCGGTGGCGGCGCTGCGCGCGGTTTCGCGCATATCGGCGTGATCAAGGTGCTCGAGGCGCAAGGCATCTATCCCGACATCGTCGTCGGCACTAGTGCTGGCAGTCTGGTCGGCGCCATGTACGCCGCAGGTAATAGCGGACTTGCCTTGCACAAGCTCGCGCTGGAGATGGATGAGTCGGCGATTTCCGACTGGTCGGTGCCCTTGTTTTCCAAATCGAGCGGCGTGTTCAAGGGCGAAGGTTTGCAAAACTACGTGAACAAGACCGTCAATAATCAGCCGATTGAGAAATTGAAACTCTCCTTCGGCGCGGTCGCTGCCGACCTCAACAGTGGCGCGCCGATTCTTTTCAGGCGCGGCAATACCGGTACTGCCGTGCGTGCGTCTTCCGCTGTGCCGGGCGTATTCCAGCCGGTGCGTATCGGTGAGCATAGTTATGTTGATGGTGGATTGGTGGCACCAGTGCCGGTGCGTTATGCACGTGAAATGGGCGCCGATATCGTCATCGCCGTGAATATCTCATCACAGCCGGACACGCAGCTGTCAACGAGCTCGCTCGATGTCGTCCTGCAGACCTTCAATATCATGGGTCAGCGCCTGAATTTTCATGAATTGAAAGAGGCGGACGTGGTCTTGCAGCCGCGACTGGGCAGTATGAAGGGTACGGATTTTAATGGCCGTAATCTGGCGATACTGGCCGGTGAGCAGGTGACGATTGATGCGATGGCTGAGATCAAGCAGAAAATCAAGTTGAAGCGCGAGCAGCTACAGTCATTCTAGCTCGGTGGCGTGGCCGGATCAGCGATGCGGCGCGCGCCATTGAAACGCTTTTTCCAGTAACTGAGGTCCATGCTTTCGATACGGACTTCGCCGCCGGCTGCCGGCGAATGCACGAAGCGATTATCGCCGAGATAAATGCCGACATGCGAAAAGCCGCGCCGCACTGTGTTGTAGAACACCAGGTCGCCCGGCTGCAAATCCTTTTGATCTACCTTGTGACCGAGCTGGCTCATCTCGCGCGAGGAGCGCGGCATATCCTTGTTCCACGATTCCTTGAATACGTAACGCACCAGACCCGAGCAGTCGAGTCCGCTTTCCGGATCGGTGCCACCACGCTGGTAGCGGATGCCGATCATGCCGATGGCTGATACAGCCAGTTCAGACGCACGTTGTTTGAAATTTTGCAGGCGAGACTTCGGTGGAGAGGTTTCCATCGAATCCGAAGCTGGCGGTGCCGGCGTCGGTTCTACGCACGCAGCAGGCGTGGCGAATGCCAGCCCCGCCAGCATGGCGAGCATGCAGGTGCAGGATTTGATTCGCTTATATGTGCTAGTAGTTGTCACCAGGATAAGTTTCTTCAATCTATTGCCAGCGGAAACTGGACTGTAAGGCAAACTGGCGCTGCTGTCAAAATTCCTGCAGAGCTGGTTTGCGCCTCTCTGGTCACTACAATAACAAGCTGTTTATCGTACAATCGTCGCCTCAACTACAAGGAGTCACCATGCAAACCAAGCCTATCCTGTCCTTAGACGACGTCAAAAAAATCGCCGCAGCAGCGGAAGCCGAAGCCTTGGCCAATCACTGGGCGGTCACGATTTCGATCGTTGATGACGGTGGACATTTGCTTTGGCTGCAGCGCCTGGATGGCGCAGCACCGATCTCGGCACACATTGCCCCGGCCAAGGCGCATACAGCTGCGCTCGGTCGCCGCGAAACAAAAGTATATGAAGACATGATCAATGGCGGTCGCGTTTCTTTCCTGAGCGCACCTAACCTGTCGGGCATGCTCGAAGGCGGCGTGCCAGTCATGGTCAATGGCCAGTGCGTAGGCGCGGTCGGTGTTTCCGGCGTGAAATCCACTGAAGATGTTCAAATTGCCAAGGCCGGCATCGCCGCGCTCGGCCTGTAATTTCTGCTGAGGATAGGGTTTCCGGTATGGCGGGGGAGGCGGTTCTAGGCTATAATTCGGCCGCTTTCCAATTTACTCCGCCGTAGCGTAGACCCCCATAAAATAGCCCCATTCCGACCTCCGGCCATCATCTCGTCAATACGCACGGGAAGTATGGCGGTCGTTCTGGCGCAACGCAGCGGCGGTAACCATTTCAGGAGTTACCCTTGCTGCCATTTTTTTCTGGCCATACAGTCCCGGCCATCCTAGTGCTTGCAGACGGGTCGATTTTTCGGGGCGTTTCCATTGGCGCCGCCGGACACACCACTGGCGAAGTTGTCTTTAATACGTCCATGACCGGTTATCAGGAAATCCTGACCGATCCCAGCTACAGCCGCCAGATCGTCACGCTGACCTATCCGCACATTGGCAACACCGGTATCAATCCCGAAGATGTCGAATCCACTAAAATCCACTCCGCCGGCCTGATCATCAAGGATCTGCCGCTGCTGGTATCGAATTTCCGCTCCAGCCAGACGCTGTCCGATTACCTGCAAAGCGAAAATATCGTCGCCATTGCCGGCATTGACACGCGCAAACTCACGCGCATCCTGCGTGAAAAGGGCGCGCAAAGCGGCACCATCCTCGTCGGCGAAGACAATGTCGACAAGGCGCTTGAGCTGGCTCGTGCATTCCCGGGCCTGGCTGGCATGGATCTGGCAAAAGTCGTCAGTGCCACCGAGTCCTATGTATGGACCGAGACCGAATGGCAACTCGGCACAGGCTACGGCGCACAAAGCGCGCCGAAATTCCATGTCGTTGCCTTCGATTACGGCGTCAAACGCAATATCCTGCGCATGCTCGCCGAACGTGGCTGCAAAGTCACGGTACTGCCGGCCCAGTCGACTGCTGCAGAGGCGATGGCCTTGAGTCCCGACGGTATCTTCCTCTCGAACGGTCCTGGTGACCCGGAGCCTTGCGATTACGCCATCGCTGCGGCCAGGGAATTGATCGAGCAGGGCATCCCGACCTTCGGCATCTGCCTCGGCCACCAGATCATGGCCTTGGCTTCCGGCGCGAAGACACTGAAGATGAAGTTCGGCCATCACGGCGCGAACCATCCGGTGCAAGACGTCGACAGCAAGGAAGTCATGATCACGTCGCAAAATCACGGCTTCGCCGTGGATGCTGCGACCTTGCCGGCGAACTGCCGCGTCACCCATGTATCCCTGTTCGACGGTTCGCTGCAAGGTTTTGCGCGTACCGACAAACCGGCATTCTGCTTCCAGGGTCATCCGGAAGCGTCGCCAGGCCCGAACGATATCGCCCCTTTGTTCGATCGCTTCGTGGCGATGATGGAGAACCAGAAAAATGCCTAAACGTAGCGATTTAAAAAGTATCCTGATCATCGGCGCGGGTCCGATCATCATCGGCCAGGCCTGTGAGTTCGATTACTCCGGCGCCCAGGCATGTAAGGCTCTGCGCGAAGAAGGTTACCGCGTCATTCTTGTCAACAGCAATCCGGCGACCATCATGACCGATCCGGAAATGGCGGACGTGACCTATATCGAGCCGATTACCTGGCAATTCGTCGAGCGCATCATCGCCAAGGAAAAGCCGGACGCGATCCTGCCGACCATGGGCGGTCAGACGGCGCTCAATTGCGCGCTCGATCTGCATCGCCATGGCGTGCTCGAAAAGTATAACTGCGAGCTCATCGGCGCTTCCCCCGAAGCCATCGACAAGGCTGAAGACCGCTCCAAGTTCAAGAAGGCCATGACTAAAATTGGTCTCGGTTCGGCGCGTTCGGACGTTGCGCATACGCTGGAAGAATCCTGGGCTGTGCAGCGCGAGCTGGGCTTCCCGGTCATCATCCGCCCGTCCTTTACGATGGGCGGCACCGGCGGCGGCATCGCCTATAACGCCGAAGAATTCGAGACGATTTGCAAGCGCGGCCTGGAAGCATCGCCGACCACCGAACTGTTGATTGAAGAATCGCTGATCGGCTGGAAAGAGTACGAGATGGAAGTCGTGCGCGACAAGAAAGACAATTGCATCATCGTCTGCTCAATTGAAAACCTCGACCCGATGGGCGTGCATACCGGCGACTCGATCACGGTCGCACCGGCGCAAACGCTGACCGACAAGGAATACCAGATCATGCGTAATGCCTCGCTGGCAGTCCTGCGTGAAATTGGTGTTGATACTGGCGGCTCAAATGTGCAGTTCTCGATCAATCCGGCCGATGGCCGCATGATCGTCATTGAAATGAATCCACGCGTCTCGCGCTCGTCGGCGCTGGCCTCGAAAGCGACCGGCTTTCCGATCGCGAAAATCGCCGCCAAGCTGGCAGTCGGCTTCACGCTCGATGAATTGCGCAATGAAATCACTGGCGGCGCGACACCAGCGTCGTTTGAGCCCAGCATCGATTACGTCGTCGTCAAGATTCCACGTTTCGCGTTTGAAAAATTCCCGCAGGCGGACAGCCACCTGACGACGCAAATGAAATCCGTCGGTGAAGTCATGGCCATAGGCCGCACCTTCCAGGAATCCTTCCAGAAAGCCCTGCGCGGCCTGGAAGTCGGCGTCGACGGCATGAATGAAAAGACCAAGGATCGCGAAGTCCTCGAGCGCGAACTCGGCGAGCCGGGTCCAGAGCGCATTTGGTATGTCGGCGATGCTTTCGCTGAAGGTTTCACGCTCGAAGAAGTGCATCAATTGACGCACATCGATCCGTGGTTCCTGATTCAGATCAAAGAGATCATCGACATCGAATTGTGGCTGGAGACGCAAACGCTGGCCGTGCTCGACAAGGCCATGTTGTATCGCCTGAAGCAAAAAGGTTTCGCCGACCGTCGCCTGGCGGTCTTGCTCAAGACGACCGACACAGTGATTCGCAATCTGCGTCGCGAACTCCATGTGCGACCGGTCTACAAGCGCGTCGATACCTGCGCCGGCGAATTCGCGACCAACACCGCGTATATGTATTCGACCTACGATGAAGAGTGCGAATCCAAGCCGACCGACAAGAAAAAAATCATGGTTCTGGGCGGCGGTCCGAACCGTATCGGCCAGGGTATTGAATTCGATTACTGCTGCGTGCATGCCGCTTTGGCCATGCGTGAAGACGGGTACGAGACCATCATGGTCAACTGCAATCCCGAGACCGTCTCGACCGATTACGATACCTCGGATCGTCTGTATTTCGAATCGCTGACACTGGAAGACGTGCTTGAAATCGTCGACTTGGAGAAGCCGTATGGCGTTATCGTCCAGTACGGCGGCCAGACGCCTTTGAAGCTGGCGCTGGATCTCGAAGCGAATGGCGTGCCTATCATCGGCACTTCGCCGGATATGATCGACGCCGCAGAAGACCGCGAGCGGTTCCAGAAATTGCTGCATGAGCTGGGTTTGCGCCAGCCGCCGAACCGCACTGCGCGCACCGAAGAAGATGCCCTGCGCCTGGCGCAGGAAATCGGCTATCCGCTGGTCGTGCGTCCTTCGTACGTCCTCGGCGGACGCGCGATGGAAATCGTTCACGAGCAGCGTGATCTCGAGCGCTACATGCGCGAAGCAGTCAAGGTATCGCACGATTCACCGGTGCTGCTGGACCGCTTCCTCAATGACGCCATTGAAGTCGACGTCGACTGTATTTCTGATGGCGAAGCTACCTTGATTGGCGGCGTCATGGAACACATCGAACAGGCCGGCGTGCATTCGGGCGACTCTGCCTGTTCACTGCCGCCGTATTCGCTCGCGCAAGAGACGATTGATGAGCTCAAGCGCCAGACTGCACTGATGGCCAAAGGCCTCAATGTCGTCGGCTTGATGAATGTGCAGTTCGCGATTCAGCAAAAAGAAGTCGACGGCAAGATGGAAGACATCGTGTTTGTGCTCGAAGTTAATCCGCGCGCTTCACGTACTGTCCCGTTCGTATCCAAGGCGACCGGTTTGCAGCTGGCAAAAATTGCGGCGCGCTGCATGGTCGGCCAGTCGCTGGCCAGCCAGGGCGTGACGAAAGAAGTGATCCCGCCGTATTTCAGCGTCAAGGAAGCTGTATTCCCGTTCGTGAAATTCCCGGGCGTCGATACCATCCTCGGCCCGGAAATGAAATCGACCGGTGAAGTCATGGGCGTGGGTAAAACCTTCGGCGAAGCCTTCGTGAAATCGCAGCTTGGCGCCGGCGTGAAATTACCGACTTCGGGCAAGGTCTTCATCAGCGTCAAGAGTACCGACAAACCGCGCGCCGTGAAGCTCGCGCGTGACTTGGTCGACATGGGCTTTACCATTGTCGCGACCAAGGGTACGGCTGCTGCCTTGCAAGCTGCCGGCATTCCTTACGCGCCGGTCAACAAGGTCGCTGAAGGGCGTCCGCACATCGTCGACATGATCAAGAACAATGAAGTCGCATTGGTCATCAATACGGTCGAAGAAAAGCGCAATGCGATCAACGATTCGCGTACGATCCGTACCTCGGCGCTCGGTAATCGGGTGACGACGTACACCACGATTGCCGGTGCAGAAGCGGCTGTTGAAGGTATGCGACATGTCGACCAAATGCATGTCTATGATTTACAAGGCTTGCATAAAACTTTACACTAACTCGATCAGTTCTTTTTTTAGCCACAGAGGTCGCAGATGGCGCCGGCAAGTCCGGTGCGGTGTGCGACCTCTGTGGTTTTCATTTTATCCAAGACAATTATGACTTCAGTACCCCTGACAAAACACGGCGCCGAATTACTCAAGCAAGAGTTGCATCGCCTGAAAACCAAAGACCGCCCGGCCGTCATCGCCGCGATCGCGGAAGCCCGTTCGCATGGCGACCTGTCGGAAAACGCCGAGTACGATGCCGCGAAAGAGCGCCAGAGTTTCATTGAAGGTCGCATCGCTGACCTCGAAGGCAAACTCGGTGCGGCGCTGATCGTCGATCCGACCACGCTGGACGCCGATGGTCGCGTCGTGTTCGCATCGACCGTGCTGCTCGAGGAACTCGAGACAGGCGCCAAGGTCACTTACCAGATTGTCGGTCTGGACGAAGCCGACCTGAAAGAGCGCAAGGTTTCAATTACTTCACCGATCGCGCGCGCATTGATCGGCAAATCTGCCGGTGATGTGGTCGGCGTGCAAGCGCCCTCAGGCGTCCATGAATACGAAATCCTGGAAGTGCGCTACATCTGATGTGGCTGGTGCGTGCGCGGCTGCTGACAGTCACCGTGTGGGTCGGCAGTGTCTGGACGATCGGCTATCTGGTCGCGCCGACCTTGTTTGCCACGCTCGCCGATCGCGTCCTCGCGGGCACTATTGCCGGTAGCCTGTTTCGTATTGAAGCCTGGCTGACGGTGGCCTGCGCAGCGATCTTGTTGATCATGCAGGCACTGCGGCCGGTGATGGCTTCAACCAAGCAAAAGAAAATTTTCACGGCGCTCGTATGGGGTATGCTGGCCTGCACGCTGGTCGGCTATTTCGGCTTGCAGCCCATGATGGCGGCATTGCGCTCAGAGGCGGGCGGCGCGGCCATGCAAGGTGCGGCACGCACGCAATTCGGCATACTGCATGGTGCGGCTGCCGGATTTTATTTACTGCAGAGTTTGCTGGGGATTGCGCTGGTAGTACGCTGTAATGAAGCGCAGGTGCCAAGAGTGTAATGCGCAAAGCATTGCGCACTACCAAACCAGTAATCTTGCCTTATCCTGCTTATGCGTGGTTCTTTTTGAGGCTGGTCTGACGCGGTTTTGCGCGTTTGATATTGCCGCCTGCGGTGACCCGCTCATTCCCTTTCAGGATGACTTTCGACACTGACGGCCGTTTCGTGCCGCTAGGACTAGGCTTGACGATGGTCACTTCGCGCATGCCTTTGCCGCTTTTTGCGGTGCGTTCCTTGGTAGTTTCGACTTTAGGCCGGTAAATCACGAGCAGTTTGCCGATATGTTGCACAGGAGCCGCTTCGAGCTGCGTGCAAATGGTGTCATACATGGCGATGCGCGCTTCGCGGTCATCGCCAAACACACGAATCTTGATCAGGCCATGGACATTCAGGCTGGTCTCGATTTCCTTAATCACGGATGGCTTGAGGCCAGCTTCGCCGATCATCACGACAGGGCTCAGATCATGAGCTTCAGCGCGTAATGCACTGCGCTCGGCGGCAGTAAGTTTCAACATAAAAATCCTTTAAAAACGGTATTCTACGCGAATGGCAAAGAAGAAATTAAACAAAAATTGGCTGCACGACCACATTAACGACCCTTATGTGAAGCTGGCGCAGAAAGAAGGCTATCGCGCCCGCGCTGTCTACAAGCTCAAGGAAATCGATGAGAGCGAGCGGCTGATCATGCCGGGACAGGTCGTCGTTGACCTCGGTTCCACGCCCGGCAGCTGGTCGCAATACCTGCGTAACAAGATGGCCGGCGCTGCCGGCGGCGGCATCAATGGCACCATCATCGGCTTGGACATGCTGCCGATGGATCCGATCGCGGATGTCCATTTTATTCTGGGTGATTTCCGCGAAGAGGCGATGCTGGCCGAGCTCAAGCAAATCCTGCGCGGGCGCGAGGTCGATGTCGTATTGTCCGATATCGCGCCGAATTTATCCGGCATCGCCATTGCGGATGCTGCGCGTGTGGAAGAAATTATCGATTTGGCATTGGAATTCGCTGAAGCCCATTTGAAACCTTCGGGAGCGCTGCTCGTCAAATGCTTTAACGGTAACGGGTACAATGAGATCCTGATTAAGTTTCGCGCCACCTTCAAGACCGTGGTGTCGAAAAAGCCAAAGGCCAGCCGGGATAAATCATCAGAGATTTTTTTGTTGGGTAGAATTCTCAAGAATCCGCGGCCGAACTGACTCAAAAATTTCATCATGCTCTTGTTTATCCCTGCTTTGCCCCGACATCCGTGATAGCAAGCCCTGCGCAATCCGAGTAGAATTAAACGATAATGAAGCAGCTTAGTTGAATAAAGCGATGAATGAAAATGAAGCAGTCGCGCCCAAGGAGTCCTTCTAGTGAATAACATGTTTTCCAAAGCCGCCATCTGGGTGGTGATCGCCTTAGTCCTGTTTACGGTATTTAAACAGTTCGACGGGCGCGGCATAGGTAGCGGTGCGCAGTCGATCGCCTACTCTGATTTCCTTGATGAAGTCAAAGCCAAGCATATCAAGGATGCCACCATCGAAGATCGTACGATCACGGCGACGACGCAGGAAGGCAAGAAAATCAAGGCAGCGATTACTTACCTTGACCGTGGCCTGATCGGCGACCTCGTCAACAATGGCGTGAAATTTGATGTCAAGCAGCCGGAAGAGCAATCCTTCCTGTCGCAGGTCTTCGTGTCCTGGTTCCCGATGCTCTTGCTGATCGGCGTATGGGTTTTCTTCATGCGGCAGATGCAGGGCGGCGGCAAGGGCGGCGCATTCTCCTTCGGTAAATCGAAGGCGCGCATGCTCGATGAAGCTAGCAACACCGTGACCTTCGGCGATGTTGCGGGCTGTGATGAAGCCAAAGAAGAAGTCCAGGAACTGGTCGACTTCCTGCGCGATCCTACAAAATTCCAGAAACTCGGCGGACGCATTCCACGCGGCGTATTGATGGTCGGTCCTCCAGGTACAGGTAAGACCTTGCTGGCGCGCGCCATTGCCGGCGAAGCGAAAGTGCCGTTTTTCACCATTTCCGGTTCCGATTTCGTTGAAATGTTTGTCGGCGTCGGCGCATCTCGTGTGCGTGACATGTTCGAAAACGCGAAGAAGCATTCGCCTTGCATTATCTTCATCGATGAGATCGACGCTGTCGGTCGTCATCGCGGTGCCGGCATGGGCGGTGGTAACGATGAGCGCGAACAGACACTGAACCAGATGCTCGTCGAGATGGATGGCTTTGAAGCCAATTCCGGCGTGATTGTCATCGCTGCGACGAACCGTGCCGACGTGCTCGATAAAGCGCTGCTGCGTCCGGGTCGTTTTGACCGTCAGGTGATGGTCGGCTTGCCCGATATCCGTGGCCGTGAACAAATCCTGTATGTCCACATGCGCAAGGTGCCGATTGCACCGGACGTCAAGGCCGATATCCTGGCGCGCGGTACACCGGGCTTTTCAGGTGCTGATCTCGCAAATCTTGTTAATGAAGCCGCACTGTTTGCCGCACGTCGCAGCAAGCGTCTGGTGGAAATGCAGGACTTCGAAGATGCCAAAGACAAGATCGTCATGGGACCCGAGCGTAAATCAGCCGTCATGCGCGAAGAAGAGCGTCGCAATACGGCTTACCATGAGTCCGGTCACGCCGTAGTTGCGAAGCTCTTGCCTAAAGCCGATCCAGTGCACAAGGTCACGATCATGCCGCGCGGTTTCGCGTTGGGCTTGACATGGCAGTTGCCTGAGCATGACCGCGTCAATATGTACAAGGACAAGATGCTGGAAGAAATCGCTATCCTGTTCGGCGGTCGTATTGCAGAAGAAATCTTCATGCACCAAATGTCGACGGGTGCATCGAACGATTTTGAGCGTGCTACCAAGCTGGCGCGTGCGATGGTGACGCGTTACGGCATGTCGGAAAGCCTGGGTACCATGGTCTACGAAGATACCGAGCAAGATGCTTACTTTGGCCGCATGTCCGCCAAGACCGTGTCAGAAGCCACGCAGCAGAAAGTTGATACAGAAATTCGCAGCATCCTCGATGCCCAGTACGCGTTGTCGCGTCGCCTGCTCGAAGAAAACCGCGACAAGGTCGACCTGATGGCCAAGACCCTGCTCGACTGGGAAACCATCGATGCAGACCAGATCACCGACATCATGGAAGGCCGCGATCCGCGTTTGCCAAAAGCTGGTATTCCGGTCAAGCGTAATTCGTCCGATAGTTCATCGGGTGGTGTGACGCCGACGGCGACAGCACCTGCCTGAGTTTAATTAAATAGAGATGCCCGAGGGTGAGGAGCGATCCTCACCCTTTTTTTATCATTCGAGATACCGTATTTATGTCTGCTTCGCCAACGTCTTTCGCGCCGATGAAATTCGGTCGCTTCAACCTCCGCCTCGATGCTGCAGCCCGGCCGCTGGTGATGGGTATCCTCAACGTCACGCCGGATTCCTTTTCCGATGGCGGGCGCTACAATTCACTGGAACTGGCGATCACGCATGCCGAACAGATGATCGCCGAAGGTGTTGACATCATCGATATCGGCGGCGAGTCGACGCGTCCAGGATCAGTCTCGCTCAGCGAAGAAGAGGAGCTGCAGCGCGTCATGCCCGTGCTGTATGCCTTGCGCGACTGCGGCAAGCCGCTGTCAGTCGATACCTGCAAGCCGCGCGTGATGCGCGAAGCGATCATCGCTGGCGCGGACATGATCAACGACGTCAATGGCTTCAGGGCGGAGGGCGCCTTGCGAGCCGTCAGTGACAGCGACTGCGGCCTGTGTATCATGCACATGCTGGGCGAGCCGCGCAGCATGCAGCAGAATCCGCAATACGGTGATGTCGTTGGCGACGTGATCGCCTATTTTCAAGAACGCATAGGCGCGCTGGAAGCGGCGGGAATCGAACGCCGCCGCCTGTGCATCGATCCCGGCTTCGGCTTTGGCAAGACGCTCGCACATAACCTGAGTTTGTTGCGCAATCTGCAGCAGATGCAAACGACCTTCGCCTTGCCACTATTGGCTGGCTTGTCGCGCAAAACGATGATCGGTAACATCACCGGCAAACCAGTCGAAGGCCGTCTCGCCGGCAGTCTCGGCGGCGCGCTGGCCGCAGTAGCGCATGGCGCGCGTATCGTGCGTGTGCACGACGTCGCGGAAACCGTCGATGCGCTGGCAGTGTGGCAGGCCGCCATGCACAATAATTAATCAAGGAAGAACAATGGCTCGTACTTATTTTGGCACCGATGGCATTCGCGGCACAGTGGGCGTGGCGCCCATTACGCCGGACTTCGTGATGCGTCTCGGTTATGCCGCTGGCAAGGTTTTGGCGCGCACGGAGTCTGGCGTCAAGCCGACAGTGCTGATCGGTAAAGACACGCGCATCTCCGGCTACATGCTCGAAGCCGCGCTGGAAGCCGGATTTTCCGCCGCAGGCGTCGACGTGATGTTGGCCGGCCCAATGCCGACCCCGGCGATCGCCTATCTCACGCGCGCATTGCGACTGTCGGCAGGCGTGGTGATCTCAGCTTCGCATAATCCGTATCAGGATAATGGCATCAAATTTTTCTCGAGCCAGGGCACGAAACTGCCGGATGCGGTCGAAGCCGAAATCGAGGCGGCGCTGTCCTTGCCCATGGCCTGCATGCCCTCCGATAAGCTCGGCAAGGCGAAGCGCCTCGACGACGCGCGGGGCCGCTATATTGAATTCTGCAAGAGTACCTTTCCCAATGAGCTCGACCTGCGCGGCATGCGCATTGTTGTCGACTGCGCGCACGGCGCGGCCTACCACATTGCGCCTGATGTCTTCCATGAACTCGGCGCGGAGGTCATCGCTATCGGTAATCACCCGAACGGCTTGAACATCAATGCCGGCTTCGGTGCTACGGCGCCGGCGGCACTGGTCGCTGCAGTGATTGAGCATGGCGCTGATCTTGGCATCGCGCTCGATGGCGATGCCGACCGGCTGATGATGGTCGATGCGGCAGGGCGGCTGTATAACGGCGATGAACTGCTGTACGTGATGGTGATGGATCGCATGGCAGTATCGACCGTGACCGGGGTGGTCGGCACGCTCATGACGAACATGGCGCTCGAAGTCGCCTTCCGTGAATTGAAGATTGATTTCGTCCGCGCTAAGGTAGGTGATCGCTACGTGCTCGAGCAGCTGCATGAACACGGCTGGCTGTATGGCGGCGAAGGTTCCGGGCATTTGCTGTGCCTCGATAAGCATACGACCGGCGATGGCATTGTCTCGGCCTTGCAAGTCTTGTCGGGGCTTAAGCGCAGCGGCAAGACCCTGGCGCAGTCAACACAAAATATTGCGATGTTCCCGCAAACTCTTATCAATGTAAAAGTCGCCCCCGGCACGGACTGGCAAAAAAATGCAGCCATGGTCGCAGAGAAGGTCTTGGTCGAAGCCGAGCTTGGTGCCAGTGGCCGCGTCCTGATCCGGCCATCGGGTACCGAGCCTTTGATCCGAGTGATGGTCGAAGCCAGGAGCGCAGAAGTCGCGCAAAGCACAGCCCAGCGCATTGCCGATAAGCTGCGTCCCTGATGGCTGGCGGCGCGGCGAATAAGCGATCTGCGCCACTGCCAGTCAGGGATGGTGTCGGCCCCAGCCTGCTGTGGCTGCAGGAAGGCAGCTGGCCGAATATGCTGGCCTTCCTCGTTGAACATTTCCCGCACATCGATAGCCCGACCTGGCAGGCGCGCATGGCGCGAGGGGAGGTCCTTGATCGTGATGGTCACCCCGTCGCACCCGATACGCCTTACCGTCGCGGACGCTGCATTTATTACTATCGCGAGATTGAGGCGGAAACGCCGATTCCGTTCACCGAAGAAATCCTGTTTCAGGATGCGCATTTGCTGGTGGCGGACAAGCCGCATTTTTTGCCGGTCACGCCCTCGGGCCGCTTCCTGCAGGAGACGCTGCTGGTGCGCCTGAAAAAACGTACGGGCCTGATGGACCTGGTGCCGATACACCGGCTTGACCGCGAGACGGCCGGCGTTGTCATTTTTTCGCATGATCCTGCTACGCGCGGCCTGTATCAATCGCTGTTTCAAAAGCGCGCCATGCACAAGGTCTATCACGCGCTCGCGCCGAGTTCCGACACGCTCTCATTTCCGTTGACGCGTCACAGCTGCATCGTCAAGGGCGAGCCATTCTTCTGCATGCATGAGATTGATGCGCATGCGAATGCCGAGACGCGGATTGAACTGCTCGAGCGGCGCGGGGAGCTGAGTCTGTATGCGCTGCATCCAGTCACAGGTCGCCAGCATCAGCTGCGCGTACACATGAGCGCGCTCGGTCTGCCGATTATGAATGATGCGTTTTATCCCGAAGCCCTGCCAAACAAGCTCGATGATGTGTCTTCGCCGCTGCAATTACTGGCGAAGGAAATCGCCTTCGACGATCCCTTGACTGGCACGCGCAGGAATTTTCAAAGTCGTCAGAAAATAATTTTTCCAGTCATTTGAGGCGGGCATTGGGCTGCGGGCAATACCCTCTAATTTTCATGATTATTTTAGGCAGTATTCGTAAATAGTCATTGACGAAAATGTCCTTCCTCGCTATGATCTTGATCTTCGGAGTGTAGCGCAGCCCGGTAGCGCACCTGGTTTGGGACCAGGGGGTCCAAGGTTCGAATCCTTGTACTCCGACCAGTATTACGAAAAAAGGGTTAGCTTAATCGCTAACCCTTTTTTTATTTCCGCGGTCTGTTTTGATGTTGATCCATTGCTTTGATTGCCTGCGCGATCAGGAGTAATATTTCAGCAAACACGAAGCATCGGCTGCAATGCAATCTGCGCCTCGTTCATCTTTATCTGCCCATAGCTCAGTTGGATAGAGCATCAGCCTTCTAAGCTGAGGGTCACAGGTTCGATTCCTGTTGGGCAGACCAATAAAATCAAAGACTTAGGACAAATTTTATAGTTTTCCTTTTGTTTTTATTGCTTGAATTTTCTCTATGTAGGCGCTGTGTAGGTTTTTGCGGTCAACATTAAGCCGGTTTCACCACTCCCAAAATGTTTGCCCTTGAAACATTGTAGAGCCTCGCCAGCGCGCTAACAGTCTCGCCTTCGGTGTACTTTGCGATTATCTCTGCGCGCTGCTCTGGCGTCGTTTTAGACGGTCTGCCAAGCGTTTTGCCTTCTGCCTTAGCTCGTGCCAATCCTGACAGTGTGCGCTCCACCAGCAAGTCACGTTCCATCTCAGCGACAGCAGCCAGCATGGTCAGCATCATTTTTCCCGCAGGTGAGGCAAGGTCGAGTTTTCCCAATTGCAGAACGATGACGACGATTTCACGGGCAGCTAGTTGTTTGACGGTCGCGCCCACGTCTTGAGCATCGCGGCCTAAGCGGTCGAGCTTAGAGACAATCAGGGTTTCACCGTTGCGGATTAGGGTGAGGAGGGCTTTGAACTGGGGGCGCTGGCTGGCGCTGGTCTTGCCGCTGATAGTGTCGGCGAACCAGTAATCGACCTTGTGGCCTGAACTTTCAATTTCCAGCTTTTGATTATCGGCTGTCTGTTCTTTGGTGCTTACGCGACCGTATGCGAAAGTTGCCATGTCTGATTCTCCGTTTATAAGTGTTAGAAAACGGTGTCAGAATATATCGGGCTGTTAGAAAGTACAAGCCCTAATTTAATTACATAGTTTTATGTTGATTGCCGTAGATGTTAGGAAACGGTCGATTTGTAACAGATTATTAATCATGCTGGCGCGGGGAATGTTTGTCCTTGTCACTCTACATGCAAATACTTGGGGGACTTTCAGTCATAGTCTTTGCGCGTTCCAGCTAGCGAGCTATTAAAGAAGCTCTCGTCCCTCGAATGCTACTTCAAGGTCGGATCTTTCGATAAGTTGCAATCCTTAGTGAATAAGTAAGATTTATGCTTGCTTCCCCCAATCATAGTAGCTGCAGAATAATGTGCTTTTGGCTGGTAGCCTTGCTTTAGATATTTATCAGATAATAGCACTTTATAGAAGTAGATTTTACTTAGATTTAAAGGTCATTTTTGGAGATATGAAATTCATTCACTTTAAACGTTCCTTTTCCATTAATTGCTTCAGTACCTAACTGTATGCTGTGTATGTAATAGTTAGACGGCAGTAAATTGTTCTGAATGATGTAGTCAAAAAATGGCTTAAGTGGTATCGAGGTTTTAAAAATTTCCTTCTGAGATTCAAATGCAATACCAACGTAATTATGGCCATCGACAATATCTTTCCAATATTCTACCCAAAAAATATTGCCACTCACTGTGATAGTACCGACGACATCATGGGGGCCGCGGGCTTGTGGATGCAAACATATACACATTTCGACTAACGCAGGCGAGCTTTCAATAAACTGAGTATTTTTTGGGTCGAGAAAAAATGAATAGAACGTTTGGTTATACCCAGTAGTCGTAATTTCAATATCATGTGTAACAGTCATCGAGCCAACCTGAGTGATGGGAAGGGGATTAAAACCTTGTTGGCCGGGTATATTTTTACAATCATATTGAGGACTAGGATTACAGCTAACACCCTTCCAAATCCCAGTTCCTTGGTCTGGTGTATAAACTATCTGACTATATGATCTAACTGGATTTGGGCCAATTGGATCATAGGGCCAATCCCAATCAAATTGAGCTTTAACGCCGGTGCTTGTGAGGGATGAAGATGTCAAACAATCTGTCCATCCAGTACTGAAGCCCTTACCCCAAGTATTAGTAGAGACGGTAAAGTCACCAATTATTTTGGCAAAGTCCGAACCAGAGCCCGGTTGACCGTTGACTTTAGCTGTCGCGCATCCACTGTACACGATTGGTAATCCTTGGATACTTAAAGAAGAAAATATTGCAGCCGCTTTTGAAGTTTCTGTTGATGTAACACCAGCTATAATCGCCATCCCTTGTTTTATCGACTCTGTAGGACTGTTGTAGTTCAATCCTTGCTCCACAGCAAAAGCTTTTGCGATAGATATCTTATTCTCTAATAAACTGGCTACCCAAAAATACGTTGGATCATTCTTTAATCCATGTGCGGCAGTAATTATTGAACTTACTAAAGTGCCACGCGACTCTACTCCACTTACTAATTGATTAGTCCAGTATGTGAGCCCTTCTGTGTCCGCACCATAGGGTCGCCCTAGTACATTTCTATAAATTACATTGATAAAATCTGTGTTGGACATACCTGCAGAGTAGCCCGTCAGACTCGAATAATTAATTCCAGCTCGATAAAATGTTTCAGCTATATCATTAAAATTTTGTCCAGATAGTATCTGCCCTATCCAATATGCCAAACCATCGGCATCAGGAACTCGATTGAAAAATGCAATATATAATTCAATCAGCGAATTTAAATCTTTGGCAGATATCTGTTTTGATAAATCTGAAATGGTTAGATTGATATTAACGTCTAAAAATTTAAGACTTGTTGCACTGGAGATTGTTTTTATTCCGTCATCTCCGACATTGTCTTTGATTGTGACAGCCGTATCTGTTTTTGTTATCGTGTAATTTTGGCGAATCCCATTGAAGGAAACAATGTTGCTAACGACAACCGGTGATCCAAGTAATTTTGAAGTTAGAGGTGCAAGTTCAGTCTCGCTACCACAGGCGTTTAATATGAAAATAAAAAGTAGAGTTAAAAATTTTTTACTCATTAAATTCTTTCAAACTAAGAATAGTTAATTGCTTTTATTTGATCAATTTAGGCTGTGACAGCCGGCAGCATCTAAAACCAAGTGCAACACCCCATGCGGTAGGGTGCTGTCAGTACGAAAAAATGTACAAATATTTGACCAACTTGAAGCTCCCCGTCATTTCCATGTTCTTTGTCTCCAAGATTCACTCGAACCTCGGCGATGGATCCTTAATTGATGGACTGGGTTCACGCGTCGACTTTGCGTTGGTTCGGGACGTTACTCGCAGCCTTTGGGGAATATGCTGCTTGCTGCATGCTAGTCGATTCAGAAACTATTTTGCCCCCTACAATAGTAGCGAGATCGACATTCATGAAATCACATAGCCTCGGCAACGTGTTTTAAACATATCAAGTCAGGGGTTCACTTGCATGGCCAAGGCATCCGCCAGCTCATCGGGTCAGGTGTTGTAATTGTTCCTGTGCTAATCGTTTAGCAAGGCCTTCTTTCCAGGAGAGCGATTAGGTTCAAATACTTATCAGATCAGGACTGATTTTTATGATTCGCTCCACCGCGCCCGGCGGTAAGCCACTCACGGGGGGCATGGATATGGTTTGCTGATGGTAATCGATCACTTCAACTATGTCCTCGACAGTGGTACCAAGCCCGGTGGTCTTACGACATCGTAGCTGGCAACGTTTTGTGGAGTATCGAAGTGGATAAGGAGACGAACAATTCACGTGGACAAGAAGACGAACTAGTATTTTGAACACTACTTGTTATTTAACCAATGCTAAATGTTTAGTAGGTAAAAATACAACGATCCATTTTCCAATATTGATTGAACCAGCAGTGACCAGTTCGTTTGGTTGATTTGGTATGAAAACTACTAGTTCAACCAGATTGTTTGAATAATAATATCTAATTAAGAGTTTGAACTCAGGTTCGGCTAGTCGGTTTCGTCAGAGTTCGTGCTTTCGGTCGCAACGTCAATACTCCTTTCCGTGCGCGCGCGTAATGGTCTGTTTTCTTCGGGCACCTCGATATGTTGAAAATCGACCGCTTGAGTCGGTGAAATCCTGAATCGGATTCAGCTCTTACAGCATCGACATTTGTCAGACAAGCAATCCATTACTTGCAGCCCTAAAACCCCACCACGTGCGTGCGCGCACGCGATGGCTGTGGTTAAAGCTGTAACATCTGCTGCCGTAATCGCTTACGTCTTTCGCGATCCTTGGCGAGGCGTGACAGTATTAACCTGCCTCCACTATCAAGCCAGCGATAAAAGCCCTCTAGGGCGCGATTAGGCTGTCCTGAGGCCATTCGCAGCCGGGTGGCTTCTGCAATCGCTTGGCGACCCTCAGGTGTCCTTGGTCCTGTGCTCATTCCGCCATGGTTCTTGCACCGACCGTTACGCATTGCTTTTGCTTGGCAAGGTCGGCCAGTACTTCTTGCGTAAGCGCCACATACCGCTTTTGTCTTTATACCCAATTCTTACCCTCCCAAACAGCATGCGGCGGTAACGCTGGTAACGCTGGTAACGCTCTTTTGTAAATATCCAAAAATATAAAGTACACAAACATTCTTACGTCTCTCTAAACCAGCGTAACCATCGTAACCAGCGTAACCATTTCTACTTTCGCGGATCGTGACCCGCAGCCGCCTCATTGATAGCAGCAAGCCCCATTAAGTAATCTAATGGACATCGACTACCTTGAACGTCAGTCCGAGCCAGTTCGTTTTTTACATCAGCTAGATCAGCAGTAAGCCAATAAGATTTTTTTCGTAAAATTTGGAATCGTATCGGCTTGCTACCAATTTTTACTGGACGAGGAAATGGAACAACACCCAGTTGTTCCAGCGGGCGGCGGTGTGATGCGTTTAGTGATCCATGGGTGTTTGGTTCATCGCCTGTAAGAACGGAGTACAAATCACTTGTTATTATCAGATCAGCCGGCCAGTGCGTAACAAGTAATTCTGCTCTTTCAGCCATCGGTGATTGACTCGCCTTGGTCGCCGCAATTTTGGCGTCAGTTTTAACTGCATGAGCGCCGGGCTTGAAATGTGCGATATTGCGCCGTCCTAGGTATGCTGCGACCGCAGTAATAAATTCAGGTGATTTGAGCGCCGCATATAGTTGTTCGTAGTATTCCGGCGGCTGGGGTGCTGCATCAATTGATACGACCTCTATGCGCCGATCTCCGGCCTCCATCGGGATAGCAGATAAATGATTACTAAACATGAGCCACCTGCACGCGTTGTACTCAATGGTTTGCCTGCCGTATTTTGGATTAATGAGGCGAGTTTCCTCTGTAATCAAGCTCTTTAATTTTTCAGCGTATTCCCATTGCGAATCCCGACCACCTTCGCGAATTTCGTCCACAATGGCAAGTACTTTGCACGATAACTGCCCCGTAAAGCCATCCTTAAGTAGACGCGGCAAATCAAGATTTGCAGCCACGTTACCCGCCCAAACCCTTGATAAGACAGAAGCAAGCCAGTTTCTACCCATACCGAAGTTGCTCGCAATGTGAAGCCATGCTGTATGTGGCAGCACACCGGGTTGCTGTTCGATATGCGCCAGCCAATCAAGAAATCGTGACGCATCATTTTCATCTGGAAACAAAAAATTAATATGATTGAGGAACAGACCTAAACCCGCTGCGTTCAAGTCTTCGTTCTCCATAGTTCGATCGTAGGACTTCCAGATGTTCAATGCGAGTCGACCGTGCGGATCGTTGATCATTAAGTTCCCGCCGGCTTTAAACGTTCGACAAACAACGGTTTTCCGTTTCGGTGAGGCTTTCCATAGCTTGCTCACCTGTTCTTCCTTGTCGTCCGCTTCGATGTATCTGCCCTGTGCTCGCGTTTTAGAAGTCTGTTTGATCTTCATTTTTGAAGCTGAATATGTAGCAGACCAATCGGAAAATGCCAGATCAAAATGCGGATTGTTAATATCGGCAACGCGAGAACCATCAGACAAAAAGACAAAACGATTTATGGCATCATCGAGCGTAACTATTTCTGCGCTAGTCACGTCATTTTCTCCGTGACCAATCGCTTCATTTTGTTGTTTTTGGTATTCTCGACGCGTTATTTCTGGTGGTGCACGTCCGCATAGACCGGCTTCTCGAATTACGGTTTTTGTTCGTTCATTCGCACGTTCACGATTTTTTCTCCATGCATTGCCGGACTCCGTCAGTTCCTCAGGACTCAGCACAATAACTTCGAAATCACCGAGAGTTTCGCCAGTAAGTTGGTAATGCGTGCCACCATGGGCAAACGAATTAATGAATAGGTCACCGTTAGCTTTCATCAGGCATTTTGCCTTTCCCTTGACAATGGAACCGGGTGAGCCGGTGTAGTCCGGCTCCAATGGGTCAGCAAGGGATTTCTCTATGAACTCTGCTCGACGCTTTCGAACCTCACCCACACTGATGGATACTCCTCCCATGTGATCAAAAAATAGCCGATCGTCGTCGTCAAGCTGTCCGTTCTGTCGATTTGCAACCACCCATGAAGCTAAATTTTTATCCAACCCCGTTTTTACAAGCTTTTCACACTCAAATTTCAAGTAAAAAGTTCGAGTTAATTCTGCCGCTGCTGTGTTCTCAGCGCGGCATACCGCTTTGAGTTGAGTGACCTCGTTCATTTGATCAACTGTCAAGTCTGGTAAAAGAGTTGTATCGAGATATTTGCCTTCGCGAAACCACGGTCCAGGACGGGCCTGTACTAATCCTTTACCTAAGCTGGCGCCAGCTTCAAACACTAAGCGCTCCGGGCTAAAAACGGCCAGATCAAAAACAGTTCGTAACAGAATAGCCCCCGACTTGGTGATATAGGAGCGCCCATAGCCCTTAAGCCATAGCCATCCTTCAAGTGCCTTTGCGAACCTAGGAATATCCGCGCCATTCGCCACTACGAGATATGTATGGTGGTTTCCTTCGCCAGCGAATTCCTCGCCTTCAATGCCATAAATGAAGCTCGAGCTCGAATGGGTAACTAACACCCCAAGTTTGTCAAAGTCCGGGATGACGGCTTCCAAAGCTTGTAACGCGTTCAGGCGTGTCATTAGCGTACCGTCCGAGCTATCTCTGTCAAAAAGTACCAGCGCGGGTTTTCCATCATCAAACTTAAAATATTCTTTGGTTCTGGAAATTGCCAAAGGGTTACTCGATAGTTTTGCGCTACTCAATACGGGCTGAGGTATGGATTTAGAGCATTTCCCGTTATACGTTGTCGCCAAAGCAATGGCTTGGTTGGCATTTAACGACTTAAGCAATGAGGACAATTCGGCCATACTGTTAAAGGTAACGGTCTCCACTGTGCCGCTGCTCATACGGCATTCAGAGCTATTTTTAATGAGCTTGCCATTTTCTAAAGTAATGTGTTTTGTTAACGTGCCACCGTCTTTTGTTAAAACCTGCAGCGATGCGCCAAATTCGTCGCAAGCCGCAATTGCTTCCGCCTCGGAGGTTGGTTTAATATCTTGGGTGTCAGCGCCAAGGCTCAATTCTGCATTTACTGGGAGTTGGGCCTTTTCCATTATTGGCCCCCGAGGAGAAGTGCTGCGATTGGCGCAACTGGCCATAACAGACGATTACCAAACTTGACAGGGCGTATGCCGAAGCAATGGCCCGTTAAGCAGTAGTTTTTTCTGATTGTCTGACTTGTCCTGTTGGTAGCACGGGCAAATTCAGCGGTTTGGATGTGATCGCGACCTTCAGTAATTTGTGCGAGCGCAGGTGGCGTGGTGGTAGATTTCATATCGCTATCCTTTTAGGTTCGCGCTTCTGCGTAGATTCGCAGTTCAGCGCGTAGCGATACGTATTTTTTACATTATTGTGAAATACACCGATAGTTGCCCGTTTCGGCGCGCCTTGGCCCGTCTTAGCCCGTCTTAGCGCGCTTAGAGGTTGATCTATCGCGCAGATTTTTCTTGGTAAAAATATCCGGCTCTCCGGAATCTTGATATTTTTTCCCTCTGTACTGAACTCCGTCTGATGAAAAACCAATCAGTAGCCCCGTTTTATTCTCGGATAATTTTATTAGTTCAGCCCATACGCTTTCCACATTTGATGCGTCAAGAGCAAGTTTCCTCGCTTCATCTATCTCCGCATCAAGGTGCATTGTACGATTCTTCAAAAGATATTTCTGACCATCTGCCTTAGGTTGAATATTGGGACTAATTGATCTTGTAGAAAATGACAGGTCATTTGCAGTCATCCAGCAATCGAGATCGGCGCGCAGCAAAGTGGTTTTCATTCTATCGATTCCGCCATAATAATCGCCGTTCCAGTAGTCTCTAAAGACTAGTCGCGTCACAGTCGCGGGTAGTTCAAGTAACTCTATAGCTTCGATTATCAAGGCTTCCAACTGACTTACATCGCCAATTCCTTGACTAATTAATTCTGCTGCGTCGCATACTGTTAGGGATTTCCTTAACCCAAGTACTTGCCATTTATTCATACTCACCCCATTTGGTTTTCAGCCCGGCAATTGAGATGCCTACAGACCATGCAAGCCCGCTTTGCGTTTCCGGTGCTGATCTAAGATGTTGCATTGAGCTAGTCGCGCCGCTTTACGTGTTCCCTTCAGGCGGCTGATAAATCGTTACGCCGTAGCGACTCGGTGTACACCCAACTTCAAGCCAGCAGCATCCAGCACCGCGAGCAGCGTTTTAATGGTCGGATTGCCACTCGGTGAAAGCGCACGGTATAAGCTCTCTCGCGGAATGCCTGCACGCTCAGCAACGGCGGCCATGCCTTGTGCCTCGGCTACATGGCGCAAGGCGGCGAGTAGCGCCTCACGGCCTCCGGCTTGGTCTGCTTCTTCCATCGCAGCGGCTAAATATTCATTAGCAAATGCAGGGTCTTCGCGCAGCAGTTCTACTATTGCATCATCATGCATTCGGCTTGCTTTAGTCATTGTGGGTTCTCCTCTTCCAATCTTTCAAATAAGCCACGGCAGTGTCGATATCAGCCTGTTGCTTCCGTTTGTCGCCACCGATGAGCAAAAGCAGCACCTTGTCACCAACTCGGGCGTAATACACTCGATAGCCTGGCCCGTAGTCAATGCGCAATTCGCAAACGCCTTCCGTCAGCGATTTGTGGTCGCCAAAATTACCGGACGCCATGCGCTGTACTCGTACCGCAACCCGCGCCCTTGCTTGGCGGTCGGCAAGGTCTGCCAGCCAGTCCATGAATGGGTCGGCTCCGTCCTCGGTGAGGTAGTCGGTTATTTTATACATGGCTATTGTGGATTATACGTTACAGATTGATGAATGCAAGGTGGGTCATTTCACTGCGCGTAATCCCGGCTCTAGCGGCACGAACGAAACCCCTGCCTGTTCCAATATCCATGCTTCGATTTGGTCGTGCCATTTGCGCAGCAAGTCGATAGGGCGGCGGCGGTAGTGCTTTTCGGCTAGGGCGCTCGGCTTGTGTCCCATGATTTGTGCGGATATACCACTCGGCATTTCCACCCACTCGCACAACGTTCCAAATGAGCGGCGCAGGCCATGAAGCGACACATGTGGCAAACCAGCAGCGGCGAGCGCCTTGGTATGGGCAATGCGCGGTTCCTCGATGTACCCCGATGCCGCCTTCGGACTTGAAAAAACAAATTGATTTCGGCGGGGCAGTGCGCTCATCAAACTGGCAACGAAAGGCGTAAGCGGTATGGTGCGTGTACCTTCTACTTTGTCTTTGATGGTCATGCTGCGCCATTGAAAATCCACATCGGACCATTGCAGTGCGGCTAATTCCTCGCGCCTTGCGCCGGTAAGTAGCAGGCATTGAAGGTAACCGGCAATCACTGGATTTCCGATTTTATGTACTGCATCGAACCATGTCGGTAATTGTTCTCGTTGCAGACCGTCGCCGTCAGCCGCTTGGCTCTTTGGCACGGCTTCGCGCACCTTGCTGGCGCTATACGCCTCTGCGGCTATGATGCCGCTATACGCTGGTATGTCGGCAGCCCAACGGATGAAGGCGCGGAGTAGGCGGTAGGATTGCGCGGTATTGGTCGGGCGCACTGCGGCTTCTTGTTCTATCCATGCGGCGATTCTTGCGCCAGTCAGGTCAGCCAGTGCCAGCGGCATAAGTGGTGCCATCGGTCCGGCAACAGTCAAACCGATACCACGTTTCTTCGGTTCGCCGCCGATAGCGGTCAGGGTCAGGTGGTTTTGTAGATGGCCTGCGCTCCACTTCGATTTACGTGCATTTATGTACAGCGGCCAGACTTCACCCAAGGTAAGTCCGCGTCGTTGCGCTTCTGTTTGTGCTGCTGCGTCGGCGGCGGCCTTGGCATCGCGTGCGGCTTGTTTCTCTGCAAGTCCATCGGCTACCACTTGGCGCGGGTTAATACCTTTGTCTGTTTGAGCCTTGTACTCGGTAGCGATACGCTGGGCAGCCTTTACCGTATAGGTTTGTACGTCGCCAATAGTGATGCGCAGCGTTTTGCCATTTAGCCGCGTCTCAAAAACATAAGACTTGGCTCCGGCAGAAGTAACCCGCAGGCCAAGGCCTCGCGTTTCCCCATCCCAAAAAATGGTTTGTTTCTTGCCTGCAGCGCATTTGAAATTGCTCACTCGTGGAGCCGTAAAACTGTCCCATTTCATCGTTATCCACCCTGTGTAGGCACTGTGTAGGTTTTTTGAGTATATATTAATCAACACGTGTCAACATGCAAAGAAGGATCAAATTATTTAAACCATTGTTTTTTATCTTTATTTTAAATATTTGGATGCTGAATATGCGTTAATCAACGGCAATAAATCGCAATTTTCTCAGCCTTCTAAGCTGAGGGTCACAGGTTCGATTCCTGTTGGGCAGACCAAAAAACTTCCTTGGAACCTAGTGCCACAGCTATTCTTGCATTAGGCAAATAAAAATAGTTCGAACGCTTTGTGCCGCAATTATTTGCTCTGCTCCTCAAAGCCTATTTTGTAGGCTCCACAATCTAGCCGCCGCGACATGACGCATGGCGGCAAGAAATGTCTCACGACCGTTGGCTTGGTCAGCTTCTTCCAATCAGAAGTTTGTAGTCGCCAAAATTACCGGACGCCATGCGCTGCACCCGTACCATTGCTTGGCGGTCGGCAAGGTCTGTCAGTCATTCCTTGATCGGGTCGGCTCCGTCCTCTCCTGCAGGCGTCTTTACAAAAAATTACATAAATTTTTTACTCGCCAACTGTTTCGAGCAAGTACACTTTCAATTATCATAATATTCTTTTAGATAGCATTTCAATGACTGCGATTCAATCCACCATGAAAAAGATACTTCTGCCAGTGGGGAGTCTGCTGTTCGCAATAATGGCATCGACATGCTTCCATGCTGCAGCTGCTGAACCAGGTTCAGTGGCGCCTGATTTCACGCTGCCGGGCATGAACAACGCGATTCACCTGAGCGACTATAAGGGCAAGATTGTCTACCTCGACTTTTGGGCTTCGTGGTGCGGTCCATGCAAACAATCTTTCCCCTGGATGAATACGCTGCAAACGCGTTATGCCAATCAAGGTTTGAAAATTATTGCGGTCAATCTCGATGTGAATTCAGCTGACGGTCGACGTTTTCTCGATGCGGTGCCAGCGATGTTCGATATCGCCTTTGATCCGAAGGGAACGCTTGGACGCTCCTACGCGGTCAAGGGCATGCCCAGCAGTTTGCTCATTGATCGCGATGGCAAAGTTATCTCCCAGCATATTGGCTTCAATCCTGAGGCCCGCGCGCAGCTTGAGCATGCCATTCAAATCGCCATGGAGAAAAAATAATGATTCGCTGGCTAGCCCAATATCGTCGCGTTCTCATGCTGCTAATAGTGTTTCCCGCCTTGTCGGCTTGCTCCGTGATACAGCCCGTCCAGCCTTGGGAAAAAGGCGTACTCGCGCGCGCCGAAATGACCTTTGAAGGCGATCCGCTCGATAACCGGTTTGTCGAGCATACCTACTTCAGTAAAGAAGCTGCCTCGGGCGGTACGGGCGTCGGCGGCGGCGGCTGCGGCTGTAACTGAACACGCCCATTTAACCAGGATTGCGAACGATGCAAAAAGACACCTTCAACGACGCACACTGCGGCAGTCCGACGGGCGTGCATACGTTCGGCACAGCGATCATAGTCGCAGCAATCTCATTGGCGATGCCGGGCAAAGCACAGTCAGAAGCCGCGCCTGAGCGTGGTCTGGTCAGCCTCAAATATCTCGATTACCTCGACAGCCAGCCAGGCGATGATCGCATCAAGGTGCGTGCCACTGCGTTGCGGCTGATGACGCCGATTGCGGGTGAGTGGTCTGTTGACGGCACCGTCACCTCGGACAGCATTTCCGGCGCGTCACCGGCCTACCATACCTTTGCCTTGACGCAGATGCATGATGTCCGACATGCCGCTGATGGCAGCCTGACGCGCTATCTTGAGGGTGGCACGCTCACTGTCGGTGCCAATATTTCGAGCGAGTCAGATTATCTGTCGCGCGGATTGTCACTGCAGGGTAGTCACAGCAGCGACGATAAAAATACGACTTTCACGGCCGGCTTTGGCTACACCAGTGATGTGATCAATCCGACGAATCATATCGTTGACCACGAGACCAAACAGCGTGCCGATTTTCTGCTGAGCGTGACGCAAGTCATGAGCGTCAATGACATCGTGCAGTTCAGCTTAGGCTATGCGCGCGGGCGTGGCTATTTTTCTGATCCCTATAAAGTTTTTGACGAGCGCCCACGAACGCGCAATAACACGACGCTCTTTAGTCGCTGGAACCATCATGTCGAAGCGACGCAGGGCACGATACGAACGAACTATCGCTACTACAGCGATAGCTGGAATATCAAGGCGCATACACTGGGACTCGAATATGTCCAGCCGCTGGCCAATGGCTGGACCGTCATGCCACTGCTGCGGCTTTATACGCAGAGCGCGGCGAGTTTTTATGTTGAGTCTGATCCGAGCACAGCGCCTTTTCCACCGAATCCGCCAGCTGGTGCGATTTACTCCTCCGAGGATCAGCGGGTCTCGGCATTCGGTGCGCATACCTACGGCCTCAAAGTCAGTAAGCAGCTTGATGCGGATTGGCTACTCGACGTCAAACTCGAACAGTATGGCCAACGAGCAGCCTGGCGACTGTTCGGTAAGGGCAGTCCGGGGCTCGCAGATTTCAATGCGCGCAGCATCCAGCTAGGCATTTCCCGGCAACTCTGATGCCGCACACAGCGAAACTGTCGGCTATACCTGTGAATCAAGGCCACGCAGATTTTGCTGCGCGCGTGCACTTCAATGCGATGGCTTGTGGCTGTGAGATCGTCGCCAGCCTGCCGACCCATGCAGCTTCCAAGTCTGCGGTAGATGCGGCAATCGCCGAGGTGCGGCGCATTGAGAGTAAATTTTCCCGTTATCGCGATGACAGCATCGTATCAATCATCAATGCCGCCGCTGGCAAAGCGGCGGTCGCCTGTGATGACGAAACTTGGGAACTGCTGGAATTAGCGGACCGGTTTTACTGCGACAGCGATGGCCTCTTTGACATCACGGCCGGTGTGTTGCGTCGTGCCTGGGATTTCAAGCAAGCCTGTTTGCCCGAGCCTGTGCATCTGGCGACCTTGCTGGCCTGCGTTGGATGGCCGCGTGTAGAGCGCCATGCGCAATTTGTACGCCTGCAGGCCGGGATGGAAATGGACTTCGGCGGCTTCGGCAAGGAATACGCAGTGGATCGTGCTGCCATGCTGCTTGAATCGCTGGGCGTGGATCATGGTTACGTCAATCTTGGCGGTGACGTGCGTGTCATCGGCCCCAAGCCTGACGGCCAGCCCTGGACCTTTGGCATACGGGATCCGCGCAATCCCGGCGCCCTCGTCGCGACGATCCCACTCTCGCGCGGCGGGCTGGCGACCAGCGGTGATTACGAGCGCTACTTCGAACTGGACGGTGTCCGCTATTGCCATATTCTCGATGCCCGAAGCGGCTGGCCAGTCAACCATAGCCGCAGCGTGAGCGTCATTGCAGCCACGGCAGTCATGGCCGGCCAGGTCAGTACCATTGCGATGCTCAAGCAGGCACAGGGTCTGGAATATCTCAAGTCCACCGGGCTGCGCTATTTCTCTATTGATCAGCATGGCACCATTTCATTCAGCCCAAAGGCGTCTGGTGGCGAGGCGCTATAACGACGTCATTTAATTTTTTTGCTAATTACCGCAGGAGCGACACCATGACTACCTATACCGGCACCGCAGGCGATGATTCCTGGACAGTTGTTAGTCCGGGCACTTTTACGCTGGACGGCGGAGCAGGGACCGATACGCTCTACCTTGGCACATCATTGCGCTCAACTTACGCCATTACCAAAGCTGCCGATGGCGCGGTCCACATTGATTCAGTAGGTGCCGCCAGTGGTGCCCTGCACGCCACCCTGTACAACATGGAGGTGCTGGTCTTTAACAACAAGACCGACGTGCTGAACCTGGCAAATTATTTTGGCGATACTGTGCCGCCTTTGGTCAGCAGTTTCAGTCCGGCCGCCCAAGCGACCAACATCGCCCCCAACACGAATATCGTCGTGCAGTTCAATGAGGCGATCGTGCGCGGCAGCGGCATCATAACCTTGGCTGCTGCCGATGGCACTGTTATCGCGACTTATGATGCTGCCTCGAGTGCAAATTTAACGATTACCGGAAGTACGCTGACAGTCGACCCTAGTGTCGATCTCGGCTTCAGCACGAGCTACAAACTGGTGATTCCGTCTGGTGGTATCAAAGACACCGCCGGTAACCCCTTCGCCGGTGTCGCAAATTATAGTTTCTCGACGGCCGGCGGATTCGTCTTTGCCGGTTCCAGTAACGCGGATGCAATCATTGGCAGCATGGGCAACGACACCATTAGTGCAGGCATAGGCGACGACACGATTACGGGCTCGGCCGGCAATGACAGCATTGATGGTGGTGCCGGAGTCGATACTGCGGTCTTCAGCGGCAATTTATCCAATTACACACTCAGCCATTCCGGTTCGACCTATACGGTGCATGCTAAATCCGGAACCGATGGTACGGATACCATCACCAATGTCGAGACGCTGAAATTTGCCGACATGAGCGTCAACCTGACAATACAGGCTCAGGCGGCAGCTGCGCCGCAAGCCGATGTGCAGCGTCTGATTGAATTGTATGTGGCGTTTTTCAACAGGACACCGGACGAGAGTGGCTTGAGCTACTGGATCGATCAGAAAAACGCGGGCCAGAGTATCAATGCGATCGCTGAAACCTTCTACAACGCCGGCGTGCAGTTCGCTGCGCAGACGGGTTTTTCAAAGGCCATGTCGGATGCCGATTTCGTCAATGTGATTTACAAAAATGTACTCGGTCGCGCCGATGGCGCGGATGCTGGCGGGCTCAGTTACTGGACTGGCAAACTGGCCGATGGCAGTGCAACGCATGGCTCACTGGCCGCCGCTATTCTTGACTCTGCCCATACGTTCAAGGGGGACGCGACCTACGGCTACGTGGCTAACCTGCTGGATAATAAAATTACCGTCGCTAAAACAGTGGCAATCGATTGGGGCCTCAATTACAACGCCTCCACTGACGCCATTACACAGGGCATGGCGATCGCTGCGGCGGTAACGTCGACGGATGTCACGCATGCCCTGACACTGGTCGGTATTGCACCACTTGACATGCAGTTGACGTGATCATCGAATTACGTTTTGCCTGAAGCCGGGCAAGAGCCTGCTTTAAGTTTAGACGGTATTTTTTGCAGAGCTCAAGGGATGCTGCACAAATGCAGCCTCACGTAGCAAAGCGATACAGGCGAGAGCAGCGCCATCGAGCACGCCCTCATTGCGACGGAACAGCCCGACGGGCTCCTCCGTTCCAGTCATCGTCAGTGGTAATTGCGCCAGTATTTTCTCTTCCAGGTCGGGCCTGACCGCACCGGCCGCCGTAAACCAGACCGCATCCGACTGCCGCGTCATTTGCCGCGCCAGCGAAACCGACAAGGTCTCCGTGCAATTGGCCGGTAGCTTCAGTCCATTCGCCTGAAAATAGCTTTCAGTATTGTGGCGCGGCGTCGTGCCTTTGGCCGCGACGATCAGCGGATAAGAGATGACGTCCGTAAGCGTAATTTTTTTTTGTCCCAGCAGTGCATGCCCGGGCCTTGACGCCAGTACCAGTGGCTCGACATACAGCAATTCAAATGACAGGCCGGCCATCATTGCCGGGTCGGACATGCGCGCGAGCGCAAAATCAACTTCACCCGCTTTCAGCATTTGCAGCAGCACCGCATTCGTCGCGGTCTGCACGACCACCTTTGCATGTGCATGCGCGCGCCTGAACTCTGCCAGCACTGGCGGCAGCAAATATGGCGCCACAGTGGGCAGGGCGCCGATCAGCAGTGTTTCGTTGCGCAGGCCCTGATCGACGCCGACGGCGGTCTTGGCTGCATTGAGCGCGTCAAGCACCGTAATGGCATGCATGAGGAAGGTTTCACCGCCGGGCGTGAGCTGCGCGCCTTGCCGGTTTCGTTCAAGGAGCTTCACGCCGACCATCGCTTCTAGCTCGTTCATGGTCTTCGAGATCGCCGGCTGGGTCAGGCGTAATTGCAGCGCAGCCCGGCCAAGATTGCGCGTTTGAGCGACCGCCACGAAGCAGTCGAGGTGGCGCAGGCGCACGCGGCGTTTAAATTGTTCGTTATCCATAACCATAAGTTATCAAAATTAATGGATAAATTCAATTTACATGAATATTTTTACAGACTAGAGTGGCGCCACAAACCATGACACCGGAGATTCCCATGAGCGAAAAAGTAAGCGAGTTCCTCGCACGCGACCGCAGCGTGCATCCCCCAGCGTATGCGCCCGAGTACAAGACAAGCGTGCTGCGCTCACCCAAGAATGCGCTGATTTCCCTGCAAAACTCACTGTCCGAAATCACCGGCCCGGTATTTCGGAGTGATGAACTCGGTCCGCTCGACAATGACCTGATCATGAATTACGCCAAGGATGGCTTGCCGATCGGCGAGCGCATCATTGTGCACGGCTATGTCTTCGACGAACACGGCCAGCCCATGCGCAATGCGCTCGTCGAGGTATGGCAGGCCAATGCCGGCGGTCGTTATCGCCACAAGAAGGATCAGTACCTCGCACCGATCGATCCGAACTTCGGTGGCTGCGGTCGCATGTTGACCGATGCAAATGGCTATTACTTCTACCGCACGATCAAGCCGGGTCCTTACCCTTGGCGTAATCGCGTCAATGACTGGCGCCCGGCGCATATCCATTACTCGATTTCCGGCGATGGCTGGGCTCAGCGCCTGATCACGCAAATGTATTTCGAAGGCGATCCGCTGATCGCGACTTGCCCGATCGTGCGCTCGATCAATAACGAAGAAGCCGTCCGCGGCCTGATCGCGCCGCTCGACCGCGCGGCAGCGATTCAGCTCGACAGTCTTGCTTACCGTTTTGATATCGTGCTGCGCGGCGCGCGTGCGACGCTGTTTGAAAACAAAATCCAGGGAGCGCGTTAATGCTGAACCAACTCAAACAATTCCAGGAAACTGCTTCGCAAACGGCGGGCCCTTATGTTCATATCGGTCTCGCACCGAAGCAAGCCGGCTTCGACATTTTTGAAAAAAACTTTACGAACGTATTGACCGGTCCCGCTACCAAAGGCGAGCGCATCCGCGTCGAGGGGCGCGTCATTGACGGCTCCGGCACGCTCATGCGCGATGTCCTGATTGAAATCTGGCAAGCCAATGCCGATGGCCGTTATAACCATCCGGGCGATCATCAGGACAAGGCGCTCGATACTGACTTCCGCGGCTGGGGCAGGGCATGTTCCGATTTCGAGTCGGGCGTCTATACATTCGAGACCATCAAGCCTGGCATCGTCGAAGGCCGCAATGGCCGGCCGATGGCGCCGCACATCAATTTCTGGATCGTCGCGCGCGGCATCAATCTGGGCCTCAATACGCGCATGTATTTTTCTGACGAGGCCAGCGCGAATGCAGCAGACCCGGTGCTCAATCTGGTCGAATGGGAAGTGCGCCGCAAGACGCTGATCGCCGAACGTAGCGAGCAGGATGGCGTGGTCGTATATCGCTTCGACATCCATGTGCAGGGCGCGGACGAAACCGTGTTCTTCGATATTTAAGCCTGTATCTGCGCGCGAATTTTCCCGGGAATTCGCGCGCGCGGACTTACTTTACCTGAAGCGCCAGGCACGCACATAGCGGATTTCGAAAGCGTTCGATTTGCCGGTCGGCGTGGATGCATCGGGCTGGCCGCTGGCGCTGCCAAACCATAGATCGAGAAAAATGCTCATCGGACTATCCAGCTGCAGCTTTGTCGTGAGCACCGATTTGCCGTCAAAGTAAAAGCTGATCTTGTTTTCGTCCCATTGCACCGCGTAGTGATGGAAGCTGGCAGAGAGGTCGCTGCCGGCGATTTTTTTGAAGGCGGCCTGCATGTCCGCATCGCGCCACACCGTCACCGCATAAGTGGTCGGATGCAGCTGGCTGTCGGACCAGCCGCTGGACTGGCCACCGCCCGGATAGGCTTCCATGATGTCGATCTCGGGGCGCGCGGCGCCCTCATGATTCAAGAGCCAGAAGCCCGGCCAGACGCCTTTTCCCTTTGGCAGTTTTGCCTCCATTTCGAAATAGCCATAGGTTTGCGAAAAATGTCCGTCAGTCGTGATGGTGCGGTTAAAGAACCGCCCGTCGGCATCGCGTTGCGGCCAGATTTTCAGCGCGCCATCCTCTACCGCGTAGTTGATCGTCGGGTTCGGATCTTCGTACCAGATGGTGTCGTGCCAACGTTGCGCGGACAGGCCCTGGTCAAACTCTTCGGCAAAGGTGATGACGTAATCGCGGGCCCTTTGACCGTAAGGCGCGGGCGGTGCGGCGCCTACCGGCAGTGGCGCGGCGAGCAGCAGGAGGACGGCGAGCAGCATGCTCAGCATCTTTGATTTTCCATATGGATTTGTTTATCTGCGAAAATTCCGGCACAATCTGCGCCACATTGTTAAAACTGCCTGATGGTGGCGGCAAGATATTCCCTAACATGACCATGGACAAAATGATATTTCCCTGGATTCAGGCACATCTGCTTTATTGGTCGGTCATGCTGGTCGTGATGGCGGTCGATGATGCAGCAATACTGGCCATGATGTTTTGCTGAGGGTCACGCCGGCTCACACTATCAATATTGCAAGCGTTTGTAAGTGGCGTCAGCCCGTTGCGCCGTGCAGGCGTTCTGCAAGTCTGCGTAAGTTCACGCATGGTCAAGATGGCCGGCTTGCATACGCTGACAAAAATTAAGGTACACCCATGCGTAAATCCCTTCGGCTAGTGCTCGTCTCGCTCAGCCTCGCCATGGTGAGCGTGCTCGCGCTGGCCGATCCATCGAGTCGTGTAGGACGCCTCTCTGCTTTGGAAGGACAGGTCAGTTTTCGCAGTAACAGCCAGGCTGGCGCCGAAGCGGTGAGCCTGAACTGGCCGGTGACGACGCTGAACCAGATTTCGACGAGCCGCAATGGCCGCGCAGAGTTCCGGGTCGGCTCGTCCGTGGTGCAGATCAATGGCGACTCTGAAATTGAAGTCGTCGCGCTCGACGATGATGAATTTCGCCTGCGGCTGAACTACGGTAGCGTTTATCTCAATATTAAAAATCCCGATGCCGTGCGCGACCTCAGCGTAGCCACGCCGCATGGCATCCTGCGCCTGAACCAGCCCTCGCGCCTGCGCCTCGATACCGAAGTCATGCCGGACATGACCGCCGTCGCCGTCATCACAGGTGCCGCACAATTTGACAGTGCCAGCGTGAACCTGAAAATCGCTGCCGGCAAGCGTATGGAAATCAATGACAGCAGTACGCGGCAGGTCACCGCGCGCTTCGATGCCTTCGATGACTGGAGCGCTGCGCGGGAACGCATGGCTGACAGCCGCTCGGAATCAGTGCGCTATGTTTCAGCTGAAACCACGGGCTATGAAGAGCTGGACCGTTACGGTGACTGGCGCGTGGTCGATGAATTCGGTCCGGTCTGGACGCCGCGTAATGTGGCCTCCGACTGGGCGCCTTACCGTGACGGCCGCTGGACCTGGATTGAGCCTTGGGGCTGGACCTGGGTCGACAATGCGCCCTGGGGTTATGCGCCGTCGCATTATGGCCGCTGGGTCTCGATAGATATGCGCTGGTACTGGGTCCCGGGTCGCGTGGCTGCCCGGCCGGTCTGGGCGCCGGCCGTCGTTGGCTGGGTCGGCGGCACGAACTGGAGCATGTCGGTCGGTGGCCGCACTGGACCCGGCGTCGGCTGGTTCCCACTGGCGCCGCGTGAAGTCTATGTGCCGGCTTACCGGGTTTCGCCAGCTTATGTTGAGCGCATGAATCATGCTTATGGCGCACCCATGCAGCCGCCACAGCAATACCGCAATGCCCGGGTCGCGCTGACTGTCGTGCCGCAGGCGCAGTTCACCGCTCACAGTAATCCGCCACAAGATAGCCGGAGCTGGTCACGTCCACAGGAGCGGCCGATGCCTGCGCCTGTGTTAGCGCCGCCGCCGCAAAGTCAAGCACAGACCTTGCAAAGTCAGCCCCAGGCGTTGCAGAGTCAGCCACAGAACCATGTCCAGGCGCCTGTGCCTTTGCAGATGCAGGTACAAGGCACGCCGCAGGCTTTGCCGCCTTCACGTACGCCGCCGGTAATGCAGCAGATCCCAGCGCAGCCGGCACAGCTGCAGGCAACGCCACTGCCAGCGCCACGCGTGCAGCCGCCGACGATGCAGCAGGCAGTTCCACAGCCCGTGCAGAGAGCCCCCGAGCCTGCGCATGAAACGCATGAGCGTGGCCGCACTCAACCGCCACAGCAGGCAATGCCGCAGCAACAGCCTCAGGCATTGCAGCCGCAGCCTGCCGCACCACAGCCGGGTACAGCGCAAGGCGGTTCGCGTGAGCACGAGCGCGCTGCAGGGCGCCAGGAACGGCGTCAGCCCGGCGAGCGCGAGCCGGGCTCTACCGGTCGTTGAGCAACGTACAGCTATTTTTCCTGAGTATTTTCCTCGGAGTTCTCCATGCAAAGTCCAAGAGTCCGCCTCAGTCCCGGCGGCCCCGAGTTTTCCCGCATCGTCGCCGGTGTCTGGCGTATGGCCGACTGGCAGATGTCGCTGGCCGGACGCGACAGTTATATCCGCCATTGTCTCGAACTGGGCGTGACGACGTTCGACCATGCCGACATCTATGGCGAATATCAGGCCGAAGCCTTGTTTGGCGAAGCATTGGCGCACGCGCCGGGCTTGCGCCAGCAGATGCAGCTGGTCAGCAAATGCGGCATCAAAATGATGTCGTCGCAGCGGCCGGATATCGGCGTGGCGCATTACGATACCGGTAGCGCGCACATCATCGCCTCGGCCGAGCAATCGCTACGTAACTTGCACACCGATCACCTCGATGTCTTACTGATCCACCGGCCTGATCCGCTCATGGATTTCGATGACATCGCACATGCCTTCACGCGTTTGCAAAAGGCTGGCAAGGTACTGCATTTCGGCGTGTCGAATTTCACGGCGCATCAGTTCAGCTGCCTGCACCAGCGTTTTCCGCTGGTGACAAACCAGGTGGAATTTTCACCGAAATTTTTGCAGCCCATGTATGACCAGACCTTCGACCAGCTGCAATCCGACCGCATCGCGCCGATGATCTGGTCGCCGCTCGCTGGCGGCAGTCTGGTGCGTGATACCCATGTGGATTTGCAGCGCGTGCAAGCTGCCATTGCCAAGGTCGCAGCCCAGCTCGACACCAGCGCGGCCAGTGTCATTCATGCATGGATCATGAAGCTGCCATGCCGGCCTGTGCCGATCACCGGTTCCAGTCGTATCGCGGCCATCGCGGATGCGGTGCGCGCCTGTTCGCTGGAACTGTCACGCGAACAATGGTTTGCCATACTCGAAGCAGCGCACGGACATCCGCCGCCATGATGTAAAGTCCTCCCGAAAAATAAGGGGCAGCTTCAATATTGTCAGCCCCTGTTTGATTTTCCTCAATGGCTGTTCGGACCAGCATGGCAAGCTCAGAGACAGTGCGCAGCGGGAGTTCATTTGCACGCGCCTGTGTTTTGGGAGAGTACATGTCCGAGTATGTTTATGCACCACAAGAGTACCTTGCAAAAGTCAGTACGCAAGGCCAGCAATTCATGCAGCACGAAAGCCAACAAGCGCAAAAAGACGGCGCCGCGCCATACCAGCATTACCTGCTGAACGCCTGCCAATTCTGGTTTGGCTGGTTCAATGCCCTGATGGAAACAGCCCATCCAGACGCCGAGAATGACAAACGTTTCGCGGGCAGCGCCTGGCGTCGCGACCCGCGCTTCAATTCACTGCAGCACAGCTATCGATCGTATTCGCGCTTCATCCTGCGCGCGGTCGAGTCGGCGCCGGTAAGTGACACCGCGAAGGGGCAAATGCGCTTTGCCTTGCGCCAGGTCGTCGACGCTCTGAGTCCGGCGAATTTTCTGGCGACCAATCCTGAAGCCTTGCAGCTGGCGCTGGAGACGCGTGGCGAAAGCCTGAGCAAGGGTATCGAACTGTTTTTCCAGGATGCCGCCAAGGGCCGCATCACCATGAGCGATGAAAATGCCTTCGAAGTCGGCAAGAATATCGCCGCCTCGGAAGGCGCGGTCGTGTTTGAAAACGAACTCATACAGCTGATTCAATATCTGCCGCTGACTAAAAAAGTCGCGCAACGGCCGCTGCTGATGATCCCGCCCTGCATCAATAAATTTTATATTCTCGACCTGCAGCCAGAGAATTCACTGGTGCGCTATGCGGTCGAGCAGGGGCACACGGTCTTCATGCTTTCGTGGCGCAATATCACGCCCGAGCTCGGGCATCTGAGCTGGGACGATTACCTGCAAAAAGGCGTGATGCAGGCCATCGAAGTTGCGCGCGACATCTGCGGCGTGGAGCAGATCAATGCGCTGGGATTTTGTATCGGTGGGGCCATGCTGAGTTCCGCCGTGGCCGCGATGCAGGCGCGCGGCCGCGACATCGTCGCCAGCATGACCTTGCTGACGACCATGCTCGATTACAGCGATACCGGAGAGATCGGCCTGCTGGTCAACGAGCGCAGTGTACGCGCGCGTGAAAAGGCGATCGGCAACGGCGGCGTCATGCAGGGCAAGGAACTGGCACTGACTTTTTCTTCATTGCGCGCCAACGACTTGATCTGGCCGTATGTCGTCAATGGCTACCTGAAAGGCCAGCCACCGGAAGCCTTTGATCTGCTGTACTGGAATGCTGACGCGACGAACCTGCCGGGGCCAATGTTTGCCTGGTATATGCGTAATACCTACCTCGAAAACAATCTGCGCAAACCCGGCAAGACCGTGCAATGCGGCGAACCGGTCGACCTGCGCAAGATCACCGTGCCGGCCTACCTCTATGCCTCACGCGACGATCATCTGGTGCCGTGGAAGACCTCGTTTGAAAGCACGCGCATCCTTGATTGCCCGACGACCTTTGTGCTCGGTGCGAGCGGTCACATTGCCGGCGTGATCAATGCGCCAGCCAAGGGCAAACGCAATTACTGGGTCAATGATGCCAGAGCGGCGACGCCGGAAGAGTGGCTGGCGCGCTCTCACAGTGAGAGCGGCAGCTGGTGGCCGCACTGGGTCAAATGGCTGAAAAAAATGGCGCCGGTACAGGTGCCTGCCCGCGCTGAACTTGGTAATCGCATTTATCAGACGATCGAGCCGGCACCGGGTCGGTATGTCAAGGAGCGTACGCAATGAGCGCAGTCGGCCCCTGATGCCTCTGACAGTCCAGCGTGGCTCAGCCAGCGACCCAGCCGGATGGGGTTTTGAATTGGTCGCGCCTCAATGCCGGCCCTAGAGACACGGGTATCGGGCGCCGCCAGGCTTAACAAGTCACCAGTCTGGCGGCGCCCGATAACCCTGTCTCGATCAGATGCGGTCGCAAACTTTCCCGCAATCTGCCGTCATTTTATTCAAGCAGCGTTTCCCAGCATACTAACGCCGGCTCACCAGTTTGCTGCTGGTATAAATGGAGTACAGGGCCGAGATTCCAACGAGTGCATAGATGGCGCGCGATAGGCCGCTCATGGTGCCAAACAGGGCGCTCACCAGATCAACATTAAACAAGCCGATCAAGCCCCAGTTGATGCCGCCGATGATCATCAGCGTCATGGCGATCCAGTCCAGCGTATGCAGATTGTTTGTGCTCAGGCCGAAGCGTCCGGTGCGGCGGTCCGGCAAATGCCGTCGTTCATTGGTGGGGGAACTCATGGTAGCCATGTCGTGCTCCTTGAAAAAAGTTCAGGAATATCCGGCGCGCAGCGCGGAACCATCGCGGTATGCCTGCTGCCTGGTGTTGCGCAGGTTCCGCCATATCGACTGTGACCTGCACAAAGCGCGGCTGTTCCCTTAATTTTCGCAGCTGGCTTTCTCACCACGTATCGACGCAGCAGAATTTATGTCGGCTGGCATTGCGCAGCATATTTTTCAGCAGCGCGTTGCGCATTGCGTCGTGCTTTCGCGGCCGACCTTGGTGCGGCATGCCGCGCATCTTCTTCGCGCCATTTATGTTGTTGCGCGAGTGTGGCGCAAAGTCGCTGATGCGCAGCCGCTGTCTTAGCCAGCTGTAGCCGGGACTTTTGCGCCAGCAGCGCGTCGTGCTGTTCCTGCTTTTCGAATTTTTCGACAGCGCGCTTTTCCTCCTGCGCACGCTGGCTTGCTTGCTGCATGGCGTCTGCAGATGTCGTGGGCGGCAGCGGCATCAGCTTGCCCTGACCGTCGGGGCAGGCCTGGTCGCTATAGGTAATTTTGCCGTTCTGCACGCATTTGAAAACAGCCGCAGCAGGTGCGCTGAGGCAGAGGGCGATGATGAAACCGAGAATTTTTGTCATATGTCTTTTAAAAAAAGTTCGCGCTGTCGAGTCGCACAACGCGGTCATGCAGGCGGCTCAGCTGACTGTGCGCTAACCATGCTCACGCTTCGGTTCAAAACCAACGTCATTGTAAATCTGATAATTATAAAATTGACATTTTAATTTGCGCGACCCTAGGGACGCGCTGATAAATTCTGGTTTTCAATGCCACCGCGCAATGTGACGGCGCCATCGAACAGAAGCTTTTTTGTTCAGCCAAAATTGGAGTGCCATTTATTCTAAAATGGTTACCTGCCGTGCAGATCACGGTATGAACCAGGCCCGATGCGGCATCGACGCGGATATGCGCCTTCATGCCGAAGTGCCAGTCATTGCCCTTTTTCGACTGGTGCATCTCCGGGTATGTGTTCCCGGAATTGATCAGCATCTCCCTAGGCCCGCGTGGATATTTATGCCGTTGCTTGAGAGGGTGTAAAAAACGCCTATTTTTTTGCTTTAGCTGCTTTCGCTTTGCCTGGCTTTTTCTTCGTGCGTTACAAACCCGATAGGCCGTTTCGTTGGCGGCGTAGGGGGATTCATCAATTCGCTGATTGTATTCATTAGTCCGGCAATTGCCTGGCCGTGTGAAGTAAGCTTGTGTCCGACGGCGTTGAGCATGCGCATCACCGCTTGGTTTGATGCCAGCAGATTTCGTAGCTGTACAAATGCGCGGACCACAAAGACAGAGACTTCCGTTGCGCGCGGCGAGTTCAAAATCGTGTCGGCCATGATCGCACCATGTTCCGCAATCGCGTATGGCAAATAACGACGTCCACCGCTCCCAAAGTTTGAGGTCGTAAATTGCGACCTCAAAGCAGCGAACTCATCAGCCGTAAGCTGGAACATGAAATCCTCCGGAAAGCGAGCCAAATTCCGTTTGACCTGTTCGTTAAATCGTTTGGTCGTCACATACCAACGCCTGCAAACTGAAGGTTGAAAGCACCACAGTGGATGCGAATAACCCAAATAACAATCACTACATTATTTCGAATGTCTGGTGGGCTAAAGGGTATGGCCAGATCCAGTCAGAGGATCTGGATGCGCAAGGCGTGCTGGCGCCAGGTAGCCGTGAGCAGCTTACTAAAATTATTACGGCAGCGAAGTAGGCGCAAGCGCGTCAATAGCGCAGGCCAACAGCCTTAAGTCAGACGACTTTTCCCGGATTCATCAGATTATGTGGATCGAGGGCTCGCTTGATGGCCTGCATCAGATTGATTTCAACGGCGGATTTATAGCGGCGGATTTCGTCGCGTTTCAATGCGCCTAATCCGTGCTCGGCCGATATCGAGCCCTGGAATTGCTCAACGCTGTCATGCACGACGCGGTTCACCGCGCTTTGCGCGGCGATGAAATCATCGGCTGCGACACCGATGGGCGGTGCGACGTTGTAATGCAGATTGCCATCACCGAGATGGCCGAAGGTGACCATGCGGCATCCCGGGAATTGCGCTTGCAGCTGCTGGTCCGTTATCGCGATGAAGTCGGCAATGCAGGAGATCGGCAGGGCGATATCATGCTTGATATTCTTGCCTTCGGCGGCCTGCGCCAGCGGGATATGCTCACGTATTTTCCACAGCGCCTGCGACTGTGCGATCGAGGCCGCGACGACGGCGTCGGCGATGATTTGCTGTTCGAGGGCGCTGGTGATGACGGCTTCGAGCATGGCGGCAGCGTGTTCGGTGGATTCGCTGTCGGACAATTCTAGCAAGACATACTGCGGGTAATGGTCGGGAAACGGCCTCTGCATTTTCGGGAAATGCCGGGTCACGAGCGTGAGGCAATCATCCGACAGCAATTCGAATCCGGTCAGCGCCGCACCGCAATGCGCCTGCGCCAGCGTGAGCAAACGCAGCGCATCTTGCGGCGTGGCCATTGCCGCCATCGCCGTCAGTTCGGCGGCCGGACGCGGGAACAGTTTCAGGACGGCGCCGGTGATGATGCCGAGCGTGCCTTCAGCGCCGATGTACAGGTCGCGCAAATCATAACCCGTGTTGTCTTTGCGCAGGCCGCGCAAGCCATTCCAGATCTCGCCTTGCGCGGTGACTACTTCGAGCCCGAGACACAGTTCGCGCGTATTACCATAACGAAGTACCGCCGTGCCGCCGGCATTGGTCGACAGATTGCCGCCGATGGTGCAGCTGCCCTCGGCCGCCAGCGATAGCGGAAAGAGCCGGTTCGCATCTTGTGCCGCGTGCTGAATATGCGCCAGCAGACAGCCGGCTTCGACGGTGATGGTGTTATTAACCGGATCAATGGCACGGATGCGGTTCAGGCGGCGCAGCGACAGTACGACTGCCGTGCCGCTCTGGTCCGGTATGCTGCCCAGTACCAGGCCGGTATTGCCGCCTTGCGGCACGATCGGGATCTGGTGCTGCTGGCACAGGCGCACGATGGCGGCGACCTGTTCCGTGTCGGCTGGCGACAGCACTGCCAGCGCCTTGCCGGTCAGACGCGCGCGCCAGTCCGTGAGATAGCCGGCCATGTCGCCTGGCGTACTTAGGATGTGGGACGCACCCAGCAGCTGGCGGCACTGATCAAGAAAATCGCTCATCTCATTCCGCTGCTTTTTGAATCGCCTGTCGCGCGAGTTTTTTGGCCATCTGTTTATACGGGCGCAAGTACATGATGGTGCTGACGAAGAAGATGCAGCACAGCGCGACTTCCGCGCCGGCCAGCATCGCCGACAAGCCGGCATCGATGCCGGAGGTGCTGGTCGCGCGGACCACGCCTTCAGTGAAATACAGCAGGATGAACATCGATGACCATTGCAAGGTATAGATGCTGCGCTTGAGGATACCGCGCAGCGGGAACAGCAGCGGCAGCGCCTTGAGCGCCATCCACGAGCCGCCCGGGCGCAGCGGCGCGAGCCAT
Organism: Oxalobacteraceae bacterium; assembly: GCA_947448025.1. Classification (GTDB taxonomy): domain Bacteria; phylum Pseudomonadota; class Gammaproteobacteria; order Burkholderiales; family Burkholderiaceae_D; genus CANFLV01. The sequence continues at coordinate 45,128 of CANFLV010000001.1, forward strand.
AATTCCCAGGCGACGCACAATCCGATCAGTGCGCACAGGCTCAGCACGCTGATGATGTAGCAAATTCTTTGCTGACGACTTTCCATCATGCGCTCCTCAATTTGCTGGCCGTTTCCGCCAGTCGTCGACCGAGGGCAATGGCGAGCTGGCGCGTATCGTCCGAGATCGGCTGGTTGCCATTCACGCCCGACCAGTGCGTCGCGCCATAGGGAGAACCGCCAGTGCTGGTGGTCATCAATGCAGGATGCGCATACGGCAGGCCCAGCACCAGCATGCCATGATGCAGCAGTGGCAGCATCATGCTCAAGAGCGTCGACTCCTGTCCGCCATGCAGGCTGCCGGTCGACGTAAAGACACAGGCGGGTTTGCCGCTGAGCGAGCCATTGAGCCACTGGCTTGATGTGCCATCGAGAAAATACTTCAAAGGCGCGGCCATATTGCCGAATCGCGTAGGCGAACCCAGCGCGATGCCGGCGCATTCATCGAGGTCTTGCAGCTCGACATAGGGCGCGCCGCTATTCGGTACTTCGGGTTCGGTCGCCTCAGTCACGGTCGAGACTGCCGGCACGGTGCGCAGGCGCGCGTCGCAGCCGGGTACGCCTTCAATGCCCTGGGCAATGAATTCGGCGAGTTTGCGGGTCGCGCCATGGCGCGAGTAATACAAAACGAGGATAGTGAGTCTGGTCGGTGTCATGCTTGGTATTATAGGGCGCTTTGGACAAACTCAATTGTCACGCTTCTGTGATCCCCGTTGATGGCGAATACAAAAATCTCCTCGTTCATGCAAGGTCTGCGGCAAAGACGTCCGGCACGGCTGAGCGACCTGCTGCGCTATGCCAGCCGGCGCCTTGATGAAGAGCGCCTGCCGCAAGTCGCCGGCAGCCTGACCTTCACGACGGTACTGGCGCTGGTGCCGATGCTGACGATCGCGCTGGCGATCTTCACGACTTTTCCGATGTTTAATACCTTTCGTGCCTCGCTGGAAGCGTATTTCATCCAGAGCCTGATACCGAAGGCGATCGCCAATACCATCCTCGGCAATCTTAATAGCTTCGCCGCGAAAGCCACGCGCCTGTCGGCTTTCGGTGCTGTCGGCCTGGTCGTCACTGCGGTGACGATGCTGGGCATGATCGATCGTGCCTTCAATCACATCTGGCGCGTGCGCACGAGCCGGCCATTTACGCAGCGTATCCTCGTGTACTGGGCGATCGTCACGCTCGGTCCGCTGTTGATCGGCGTGTCGATGACCGTTACTTCGTATTTGTTCACGGCGACCAATGGTGTGGTGATGATCGTGCCGTTTATTGGCGGCGTGTTCTATACGCTGGTGTCGATCGCCTTGACGATGGGCGCATTCACCTTGCTGTATCTCGCGGTGCCGAACCGCTTTGTTGATTGGCGCGATGCTGCCTGGGGTGGACTGGTCGCCTCAGTGGCATTTGAAATCGCCAAGCGGATTTTTGCGACCTTTGTTACGCAGTTCCCGACCTATACGGTGGTCTACGGTGCCTTGGCGGCCTTGCCGATTTTTTTGGTGTGGATTTATGTATCGTGGCTCATTACGCTGGTCGGCGCGGCGATTGCCGCATCGCTGCCCATCGTGCGCTACGAGCGCTGGTGGCATGTGGCAACGCCGGCGAGTGCGTTTGTGGATGCCATGGCCTTGCTGGAAATCCTTGCCGAAGCGCGAGTCAGGGGCGGATCGGCCGCAGTTGATGCCAGCATGTTTCGCGCACAGACGCGGCTCGGCTTCGAAGAAGCGGAAGCGCTCTTGGGAAAGATGCTCGATGCCGGTTGGGTCGGTCGGATCAAACCGTCCCTACCGCGCCGCGTGCAATGGGGCAAACGCATCACTGAAGGCATCGATTCCTGGGCTTTGCTGGCCAATCCGAATCAATTGAAGATCGCCGATGTCTACCGGCTTTTCATGTTCGAGACCGGCGATAATCCGGCGCTGGCGCGGCAGGTGGAAGCGGCGATTGAAAACGGCTTGCCGGCGACGCTGGCTGCGCATTTTGCCAGCAAGGGAATAAAAGGCGATTAGGCGTCGATTAGCTTTGCGCCAAATGCCAGCGTCGCCGTGACCAAGGCATCCATCTCGCTAAAGCCGGTGCGATGATTGACGATGGCCGCGCGGATGGCGAGTGCGCCGTCGACGAGCGTGGTTGAGGGCGCGACGATGCCGGACTCTTGCAAGGCAATCGCGATGCGCCGGTTGATGGCATCAGCATCCTCGCTACGGAAGCGGAAACACACGATATTGAGCGCCACTGGCGCCATCAATTCCAGCTGTGGTTCCTGCTCGATTCTGTGTTTCAGATACTGCGCAACGGCGCAGGATTGCCGGATCATCTTGCCCAGTTTTTGCGTGCCGAAGCTCTGCAGCGTGACCCATGTTTTCAGTGCGCGAAAGCCGCGTGACAGGTCGGGTCCCAGGTCGCAGGGCCAGGGCGAGCCCGCCGCCAGGCCGCGCGTCTCGCGGCGCAAATACGCAGCCGGAAAATCGAAAGTCGACTGATGCGCCGCGCCATCCCGCACGAGAATGTAGCCTGCGTCATACGGAACCTGGCCCCATTTGTGAAAATCAAAGGCGATCGAGTCGGCGCGCTCTATGCCGGAGAGTAAAGGCGCGAGTTCCGGCGACAGCATCGCCAGCGCGCCGAATGCGCCATCGACATGGAACCAGAGCGACTCATCTCGAGCGATGTCGGCCAGCCCGGCCAAGTCATCGATAGCGCCGATGTCTACCGTGCCGGCAGTGCCGGCCAGGAAGAAGGGTGTCAGGCCTGCAGCGCGATCGCGCGCAATCGTTGACTGTAGGGCGTCCAGATCCATCTCGCCGTCGCGATTGACTGGAATAATGCGCAAAGCATCACTGCCCAGTCCGCTCATGTCCATCGCTTTGGCAATGCAAAGATGGGCCGCGCTCGAGGTGTAGCCGACCAACTTCGCGCCAGCTTCAGCCAGACCTGTTTGCCGCACCGTGAGTCCAAGCCGCGCGGTTCGCGCAATCAGGACGGCGATGAAATTCGCCATTGACGTGCCAGTGACATGCAGGCCGCTCGCGCCTTGCGGAAAGCCGAAAATGTCGCGTACCCACAGTGCGAGCTGGCGCTCGACTTCCACCGGAATTTGATCGCGTCCACCGAGATTGGTGTTTAGCCCGGCGGCCAGCATTTCTGCCAGCATGCCGACGGGCGTGCCGCCACCATTGACCCAGCCCATGAAGCCCGGATGGGCGTTGCCGGCGGAGTAAGGCAGGATGTCGCGCATGAAGCGTTCGTGTATCTGCGTCAAATCCGCTGGTTCCGCAGGCAGCGGTTCACGAAACGAGGCGCGGATGTCAGGGGGAATGACCTGCCACACGGGACGCTCGCGTATATGCTGGGTGAAGTTCAGCATATCGTCGAGCATGGCGTGTGCCTGACTGCGGAAGGCATCCCAGTCAGCGGGGTCCAGGTTTTCTGCGGACATTATTGTGGTTTCTTTTTTTTCGCAGCCTGGCACTGCGTTGGTTAGAACGACGCCTGTCCCGTCAGCATTTGCCAGTACATGGTCCAGTCGCCCATGAAAGAATACAGCGGATGCTTGAAACTCGCCGGCCGGTTTTTCTCGAAAAAGAAATGGCCGACCCAGGCAAAACCGTAGCCACTCAGTAGCGCGCCAGCCAGCCACCAAGGGTTGCCGGTCAACAGCAGCGCGCCGAGACAAATCAGCGCAAGCGTAGACCCGGCGAAATGCAATTCCCGCGAAGTACGGTTTGCATGCTGCGCCAGATAATCCGGATAAAAATCCGCAAAGCTGGCGTATTCACGTTCGGCAATAACAGACATGGCGTGCTCCTTTAAAAGTGGCACTGCTAGGAATTACTAAATGAGCTTAATCCTGCTTTCCTCAGTATGCAAGCATGTGTGGCGTCGCAAAGCTGAACAATGTATCCAGCACGGCATCCGGCTGCTCGGCCATCAGCTGATGTCCGCAATGTTCCAGGGTCACTACGCGCGCATGGCTGATCGCTTTCGTGAGCACGGCGCAAGCCTTGGGCGGTGTCATCACGTCACGTCGGCCCAGCAAAAATAGCGTCGGACATTGCACGGCCGCTGCTGCGAGTTCGCCGCCTGCGTAGGCATTGCAGGCTGAAAAATCGATGTAAAAAACCTTTTGCGGATTTTGCTGCGCGATGCGTTGCATCAGCCGCTGGTTGCCGCCGATCGCGGAAAAGCCCGGCCCCGGGAAGGAGGGCTTGGGCGCCAGCGTCGAATGCGACCAGATCGTCACCATGTCGATCGCCTCATCGGTCGCGTCACGCGCAGCGTCCAGCAGCATGGCCGAGACTTTCATCGGATAGGCAGTGCCGACCAATGCGAGGCGCGTCACACGCTCGGGCGCACGCCGGCTGGCTTCGAGTGCGATCAGCGAGCCCATGCTGTGGCCGATCATTGTTGCCACCGTCACCCCGGCCGCATCGAGCAAGGCCAGGAGCCAGTCGGCCATGTCTTCCACCGAAGTCAGCGCATCGCCTTTACTACGGCCATGACCGGGCAAATCGACTGCCAGCACACCAAAGCCATGATGCGCAAAGTAGCGCGTCTGCAATCCCCACACACTGTGGTCGTTCTGCGCCCCATGAATGAAGACGACGGTGGGCAAAGTCGCGTCGAAATTTTTGCCGCCGGTGTAGCAGTAAGCAGGCTGGCCCTGAACAGTAAGTAACATCTCAAGTGCCTTTCTGTGAGGCTTTCAAGCCGCGCTTCAAATCGTCGATCAGGTCGTCGACATCTTCCAGGCCGACCGACAGGCGCATCGTGCCTTCAGTGATGCCGGATGCGGCCAGCTGGTCGGCTGGTACGCGGAAATGCGTGGTCGAGGCCGGATGGATGACGAGCGACTTTGCATCGCCGACATTGGCCAGATGCGAGAACACGCTGAGCGCTTCGACGAAACGCCGCCCGGCAGCGCGGTCGCCTTTGATCGCAAACGAGAACACAGCGCCGCAGCCTTTGGGCAGCAAATGTTTGGCCAGCGTGTAGTCAGGATGCGATTCGAGTTCGGGATAGGCGACCGAAGCGACGGCGGCGTGGCTGGCGAGGAATTCCACTACCTTGCGCGTATTGGCCACATGACGATCCATGCGCAGGCTCAAGGTCTCGATGCCCTGCAAAATCGTGAAGGCATTATGCGGACTCATGACCGCGCCAAAATCGCGCAAGCCTTCACGCCGCGCGCGCAGCGCAAATGCTGCCACGCTCGACTCTTCGGCGAACACCATGCCGTGAAAGCCCTCGTAGGGTTCGCATAACTCCGCAAAGCGACCGCTCGCCTCATACGCGGCTTGCCAGTCGAAGGTGCCGCCATCGACAAGCAGGCCGCCGATGGCCGTGCCGTGACCGCACAGGAATTTCGTCGCCGAATGCACGATCAGGTCGGCGCCATGGGCAAAGGGCTGCAGCAAATACGGCGTGTTGAAGGTCGCATCGACCATCAGCGGTAAATGGTGCTCGTGCGCCAGCGCCGAGACGCGGGGAATGTCGAGAACGTCGAGTCCGGGATTGCCGAGGGTTTCGGCGAACAGCACTTTTGTATTGGGCCGGATTGCTGCGCGCCAGGCATTAATGTCGCGCGGATCGACGAAAGTCGTGTCGATGCCGAAGCGCTTCATCGTATAGCCGAGCAAATTTTGCGAGCCGCCGTACAGCGCGCGCGAAGCGACCACATGCGAGCCGGCGCCGGCAATGGTCGACAGGCCCAGATGCAACGCAGCCTGGCCGCTGGCGACGGCGATCCCGGCAACGCCGCCTTCGAGCGCCGCGATGCGCTCTTCGAGGACGGCATTGGTGGGATTCGAAATGCGCGAATAGACATGCCCTGCGCGTTCCATATTGAACAGCGACGCTGCGTGGTCGGAATCCTTGAAGACGAAAGAAGTGCTGAGGTAAATCGGCGTGGCGCGCGCGCCTGTCGCGGGATCGGGCGCAGCGCCTGCGTGCAGCGCAAGGGTATCGAAGCCGGGGTATTTTGGACCACTCACCGTGATTGTCTCCTTAATATCGTTATTTGTTAAATCCTAGCACTGAAGCTTGACCGCAGGCGCTGGATTTTTCTCTATAGTTACGCTACATTGAGAACGAAAGTCCAAAGTATCCATACACAGATTTCTTGCATGGCTTCTGACGACTGAAAACAGCATAACAATAACCACACGGGGCGACGCCATGAAAGTATCTGAAATTCTCAAGGTCAAAGGAAATATCCTCTACACCGTGACCCCCGACACACCGATGGTGGAAGCCGTCAACACCATGGCAGAAAAAGACATAGGCTCGCTGGTCGTGATGGAATATGGCGAACTCGTTGGCATGCTGACCTTCCGCGAAGTAATGGCCACCATACATGCCAACGGTGGCGCTGTTGGACCCGGCAGCGTGCGCAAGCATATGGATGATCACCCGATCACGATTACCCCTGAAACTGAAGTGAACGAAGTGCGCCGCCTCATGCTTGAACGCCATGCGCGCTACGTGCCGGTCGTTGACGCGCGCACCTTGCTGGGCGTGATGTCGTTCTACGATGTCGCCAAGGCCGTCTTCGAAGCCCAGAGTTTCGAGAACAAGATGTTGAAGGCCTACATCCGCGACTGGCCCGCCGAGCCTGAAGAATAAAACGGTTGACTGCATTCCCGACGTGAATGCAGCCGCGCCGGAAGTCGTTGCTGCAACCTTGCAGTAGCGGCTTTTTTTTATCCGGGCTGACCAGCTCAGCCACACAACATTTCCGCACAAGGAAGCACCATGCATATCGCCATCATTGGCGCAGGCTTAGCCGGCGTTAGCAGCGCGCAGCGTTTGCAAGCCCAGGGTCACAGTGTCGTCGTCTACGAAAAAAGCTGGCGCCCGGGCGGGCGCATGAGTACGCGCCAGACCGAACTCGGCGGCTTTGACCACGGCGCACAATATTTTACGGCCCGGTCGCCATCCTTCAAGAAGCATCTCGCGCAGTGGCGCAAGGCGGGCTGGGCGGCACGCTGGGAGGCGAAGCTCGTCAGTCTGACAGCGGGTAAGCACAAGCCCGCGGGTCGCGCCCAGCAACGCTTCGTTGGTGTGCCGGGCATGAATGCGCTGGTGCGCGCCATGGCAGATGGCCTCGATGTGCGCGCAGGCCAGACGGTCAAGCGCATTGAGCGTTTTGGCGATCAATGGCTGTTATCGGTCGTGGCCGATACCGTGCCGATTGCTGCCACAGCCGGCCCCTTCGATGCGGTCTTGCTGGCAGTGCCGGCCGAGCAGGCTGCGCCCTTGCTGGCGCCCGTGCCAGCATTTGCCAAACAGGCCGCTGCCATCACCATGGCGCCGTGCTGGACGATGATGCTGGGTTTTCAGGAATCGCTGGATTTGCCGTATGACGGCGCGTGGGTGGAGCAGTCGCGCCTGGGCTGGATTTGCCGTGATTCGTCTAAACCGGGGCGGCGTGCCGGAGAACACTGGGTGGCGCATGCGTCGGTGGCATGGAGTATCGAGCATCTAGAGGATGAACCCGAGCGCGCGCGTGAAAAGCTGCTCAAGGCCTTTCATGAAGCGACCGGCTCAGCCGTGCAGCCCGTGTATGTGGCGATCCATCGCTGGCGTTTCGCTCAAGTGCCTGCACCTTTGCCGCAAGACTGCCTGTGGGATGCGAAGCTGCGCATTGGCGTCTGCGGTGACTGGTTCGCTGCCGGGCTCGAAGGCGGCGGCAAGGTCGAGAATGCGGTACTCAGCGGTGAAGCGCTGGCAGCGCTGGTCGGCTGAGTGGCATGCAGGTAGTTACCAATGCGTGAAGCAAAGTCCAGCCAGTTCGCGCTACTGCGGCAAGCCCGTTTCGGGCCGTTTTTCTGGACCCAGTTCCTTGGCGCGCTCAATGACAATGTGTTCAAGACGGCGCTGCTGACGATCCTGACCTATGACGCGTTGCGATGGACTGATGGTAATGTCGGTCTGCTCAATAACCTGATCCCAGGACTTTTCATACTGCCCTTCGTGCTGTTTTCAGCGCTGGCCGGGCAGCTGGCAGACAAGTTCGACAAGGCTCGCCTGTCGCGCGCCATCAAGCTTTTCGAGATTGCCATCATGCTCGTGGCGGCGATCGGCTGGATGCAGCACATGCTATGGCTGCTGGTCGCGGCCATCGTCGGCATGGGTCTGCATTCAACCCTGTTCGGCCCGGTCAAATACGCCTACCTGCCGCAGCATCTGCAAGAAAATGAGCTCATCGGTGGTAATGGCCTGGTCGAGATGGGGACCTTCGTGGGCATCCTGCTCGGTGAAATCGCCGGTGCGCTGCTGGTCGTGCAAAAGCCGTTTGGGGTGACCGTCGTTGCTGCGGCCACGCTGTGCCTGGCGCTGCTGGGCTGGATCACCAGTACCCGCATGCCACGCTCGCCGGCACCTGCGCCTGAGCTCGCGCTGAGCTGGAACCTGTGGTCGGAGACGCTGCGTAACCTGCGCCATTCGCGCGCCAACAAGCCTGTCTGGCTGGCCTTGCTCGGTAATTCCTGGTTCTGGTTTTATGGCGCGATCATGCTGGCGCAATTTCCGGTCTATACCAAGGATGTGCTGCACGGCGACCATTCAGTGTTCGTGCTGCTGCTGGTGATGTTTTCCCTGGGAGTCGGCACAGGCTCCTTGCTGTGCGAGCGGCTCTCGGACGGCAAGGTCGATATTGGCCTAGTGCCGCTGGGCGCGCTTGGGCTGTCGGCGTTCGGCATTGACCTGTGGCTGGCCAGTCTCGCTTACACCAATACCGCGGCGGTCGCTACCGCCGCAGTCGACATGACTGGCTTCCTTGCCAGTCATGGCAGCCTGCGCATCCTGTTCGACTGCACGTTTATTGGCGTCTTCGGCGGCTTTTATGTCGTGCCACTGTTCGCCTTGATCCAGACGCGCTGCGAGCCGGCACATCTGTCGCGCACGATTGCGGGGATGAATATTGTTAATGCGTTGTTCATGGTCGGTTCTGCAGGGGCGGCCATGCTGATGCTTGGGCTGGGTTTGAACATTCCGCAGATTTTTCTGGTCACGGCAGTGCTCAATGCTTTCGTGACGCTGGGGCTGTTTCTGCGGATGCCGGCGTTTTTGCTGCAGTTTCGTTTGTGGCTATCGGCGCGTCTGCATCAGAGCTGAATGGGCGACTAAGCCAAACTCTCACCGTATCGGTAATTTCGCTGAATCTATTGCTGGTAAAATCGGGTTTTCTCCCGACCAGCTCTCATCATGTCCGGCAATACATTTGGCACGCTTTTCACGGTCACCACATTTGGTGAATCCCATGGTCCTGCAATTGGCTGCGTCATCGATGGCTGCCCGCCCGGCATGTTGCTCTCGGAAGCCGACATTCAGCCCGAGCTCGACCGCCGCAAACCCGGCACTTCGCGCCATGTGACTCAGCGCAGTGAATCCGATACGGTCGAGATTCTCTCCGGCGTCTACGAAGGCCGCACCACTGGCACGCCCATCGCGCTGCTGATACGTAATGAAGACCAGCGCAGCAAGGATTACGGCAATATCGCTGAAACCTTCCGTCCCGGTCATGCTGATTACACTTACTGGCAAAAATACGGCATTCGCGATCCGCGCGGTGGCGGTCGTTCGTCAGCGCGCCTCACGGCGCCTGTCGTTGGTGCGGCTGCAATCGCCAAGAAGTGGCTGTTTGAAAAATACGGCACCGTCTTCAAAGGTTGCATGAGCCAGCTCGGCGATATCGCCATTCCCTTCGAGTCCTGGGACCATGTGCCGAATAATCCCTTCTTTGCCGCGAATGCCAGCATCCTGCCGCAGCTCGAAGCCTACATGGACGCCTTACGCAAAGACGGGAATTCCTGCGGTGCGCGCATCGATGTTGTGGCCGAAAACGTCCCGGTCGGTCTGGGCGAGCCCATTTATGACAAGCTCGATGCTGACATCGCTTTTGCACTCATGGGTATCAATGCGGTCAAGGGCGTGGAAATCGGCGCCGGCTTCAAGTCGGTCGCGCAAAAGGGCACCGAGCATGGCGATGAACTCACGCCAGCCGGCTTTGCCACCAATAACGCTGGCGGTGTGCTCGGCGGGATTTCAACCGGTCAGGCGATCACCGCATCGATTGCCATCAAGCCGACATCCAGCATTCGCACACCGCGCAATTCAATCGACAAGGACGGCAATCCGATCAAGGTCGAAACCTTCGGCCGGCACGATCCCTGCGTCGGCATTCGCGCCACGCCCATCGCTGAAGCAATGCTTGCACTGGTGCTGATGGATCACGCATTACGCCATCGCGCACAGTGTGGCGACGTCAAGGTTGCGATGGCGGCGATCGCTGCACAAGCTGGCACTTAAGATGCCGCATGCCAGATTACCGGATCGATTGAATCGGTCCGGTAGTATCTATTGAATCCGCACCTTCACGTCTCGCCCATGCCCTGGCCCAAACAGTCGCTCGGTTTCGCCGGCTTCTTCTTTTCCTACTACGGCTTCATCGGCGTCTTCACGCCTTACGCCAGCCTGTATTTTGCCGGCCACGGCATGAGCGCGGCACAAATTGGCGTGCTCATGTCGCTGGTGCAGGTGATGCGCATCTTCGGCCCCAACCTGTGGGGCTGGGTCGCCGATCACAGCGAGCGACGTGCAAATGTCTTGCGCCTGACGGCCTGGGCTACAGGTGCAGCTTTCGTCGGCCTATTCTTTGATTATGGCTTTGCTTACTACTTTTGCATCATGATCGCCTTCAATCTGTTCTCGAGTGCGCAGGCGCCGCTGTCGGAAGCCTTGTTGCTCTCAGAGCTGCGCGGCGACCTCACGCATTATGGCCGGCTGCGCCTGTGGGGCTCGATCGGCTTCATTGTCGCCGTCAATATCGCCGGACAAATCCTCGACTGTCAGGGCGTGGACATGATGCCTTGGGTCGCCATGTGCCTGCTGCTAATGACCGGCCTCGCCAGCCAGCGCCTGCACGATACGCCGCATGCACTGGCGACTGGCGCGGTGCCATCGGTGCGGCTCTTATTGCAACGGCGTGAAGTGCGCGCATTTTTTATCTCGACCTTCCTGATGATCGCCGCCCACGGCGCAATTTATGTCTTCTATTCCCTGTATCTGGAGCAGATCGGCTACAGCAAAACCGTGATCGGCCTGATGTGGTCACTCGGCGTGGTCGCTGAAATCGTGTTCTTCTTTTATCAGGCGCCGATCTTCCGGCACTTCGGTGTGCGCCGCCTGATGCTGGCCAGCCTTGTGATCGCCGTTGTGCGTTTCCTTTTGATCGGTTTCGGTGCCGAGTCGCTCACGCTGCTATTGCTGGCGCAAGTGATGCACGCGGCGACCTTCGGCTTGCATAATTCGGCGGCAGTGGCGTCGATGCAGCGCTGGTTCGCGGGGCCGTTGCAGGCGCGCGGACAGGCACTGTATGTCAGCATCTCGGCGGGCCTTGGCGGCACGCTCGGCGGGCTGGCGCTGAGCGCGACCTGGGACCATTTCGGCGCGCGTGCCGTGTTCCTGTTGGCGGCGATCTTTTCTGCCGGCGGCGTGCTCGCCGCGATGCTCAGTTATCGCTGGCAAAGGCTGGACGAGGCGCGCTGACAAATTTAGGCCGCGGCGCTGCGACTTTTCGACGTTTTCATGCCTATTTAGCAGGCCCGGCCCGGTCCGGCCAATGGAATTGCGTTGCACAAATATGGCATAATCTGGGACTCCCCATCACACCGGTGCAGTCCGCGCCCCACGAATCATGGCTCAAACGCTTTACGACAAACTCTGGGATTCGCACGTAGTCCATACCGAAGAGGATGGCACGACGATACTTTACATCGACCGTCATTTGCTGCATGAAGTCACGAGCCCGCAGGCTTTCGAAGGCCTGAAGCTGGCCAATCGCCAGCCGTGGCGCAATGCCGCCAATCTCGTCGTCGCCGATCATAACGTGCCGACCACGGACCGCGTCAACGGCATCGCCGACCCGGTCTCGCGCCTGCAGGTCGAAACGCTCGACGACAACGCCAAGCAATACGGCCTGACCTATTTCAACATGCAGGACAAACGCCAGGGCATAGTCCACGTGATCGGCCCTGAGCAGGGCGCGACGCTGCCGGGCATGACGGTCGTGTGTGGCGACTCGCATACCTCCACGCATGGCGCCTTCGGTGCGCTCGCGCATGGCATCGGCACCTCGGAAGTCGAACATGTGCTGGCCAGCCAGACCCTGCTCGCGAAAAAATCCAAAGCCATGCTGGTGCAAGTTGATGGCGCGATGCCGTTCGGCGTGACAGCGAAAGATGTGGTCCTGGCCATCATCGGCAAGATCGGTACAGCCGGCGGCACCGGTTATGCGATTGAATTTGCTGGCTCGACCATCCGCAGCCTGTCCATGGAAGGCCGCATGACCGTCTGTAACATGGCCATCGAAGCGGGCGCGCGCGCCGGCATGATCGCCGTCGACGAGACCACCATTAATTACGTCAAGGGCCGGCCGTTTTCGCCGGTCGGGCCGCACTGGGATCGCGCTGTCGATTACTGGCGTACGCTGCATTCGGACGTGGGTTCGAAATTCGACCTCGTCGTGACACTGAATGCCGCCGAGATCAAACCGCAAGTCACCTGGGGCACGTCGCCCGAGATGGTCGTGTCGATTGATGACCGTGTGCCGGACCCGGATCTCGAAAAAGACGCCGTCAAGCGCGACGCCATGGAAAAGGCGCTGATCTACATGGGCCTCAAACCCAAAACGGCGATCGCCGATATCCGCATCGACAAGGTCTTCATCGGTTCCTGCACCAATTCTCGTATCGAAGATTTGCGCGCAGCCGCCGCAGTCGTACGTGGCAAATTCCGCGCTTCCAACGTCCGTCTGGCGATGGTCGTGCCGGGCTCCGGTCTGGTGAAGGAACAAGCTGAGCGCGAAGGCCTGGACAAGATTTTCCGCGACGCCGGCTTTGAATGGCGCGATCCGGGCTGTTCGATGTGCCTGGCGATGAACGCCGACCGTCTCGAGCCGGGCGAGCGCTGTGCCTCGACCTCGAATCGTAATTTCGAAGGACGTCAGGGGCAGGGCGGTCGTACGCATCTGGTCTCGCCAGCGATGGCGGCAGCGGCGGGTATTGCCGGTCATTTCGTTGATGTACGCGCCTTGCGCTGATTACAAGATCAAAAATCATGGATAAATTCAATTTAATGACTGGCCTCGTGGCCCCGCTGGATCGGGCCAATGTCGATACCGATGCCATCATCCCTAAGCAATTTCTGAAGTCGATCAAGCGTTCGGGTTTCGGCCCGAACCTGTTCGATGAATGGCGTTACCTCGATCGCGGCGAGCCGGGCGTGGACAATTCGCATCGTCCGCTCAACCCAGACTTCGTGCTGAACCAGGCGCGTTATCAGGGCGCGTCGATTCTGCTGACACGCAAGAATTTCGGCTGCGGCTCCTCGCGCGAGCACGCGCCCTGGGCGCTGGAGCAATACGGCTTTCGCGTGGTGATCGCGCCGAGCTATGCCGATATCTTCTTCAATAACTGCTTCAAGAACGGCATGCTGCCGATCGTCTTGAGTGAGGCGCAGATCGACGGCCTGTTCAATGAAGTCAAGGCCTTCCCGGGCTTTCGCCTCGTGATCGACCTCGAAAAGCAGCTCGTCAGCACCACCAATGGCAGCGCCAGTTATCCCTTTGAAGTCGACGCCTTCCGCAAGTATTGCCTGCTCAATGGCCTCGATGATATCGGCCTGACGCTGCAACAGGCAGACAAGATCCGTGCCTTCGAAGAGCGGCATCTGGCAAACCAGCCCTGGCTGGCCAACACCATTTAATCAAGAACTGACTATGAAAATTGCAATCCTCCCCGGTGACGGCATCGGTCCGGAAATCGTCGCGCAAGCTGTCCGTGTACTCAATGCGCTGGATGAAAAATTCGAACTCGAAACCGCACCCGTCGGTGGCGCCGGCTACGAAGCGCATGGCCATCCTTTACCGGAAGGCACACTGAAGCTGGCGCAAGAGGCGGACGCGATCCTTTTTGGCGCGGTCGGTGATTGGAAATACGATACGCTGGATCGTCCATTGCGTCCCGAGCAAGCTATTCTCGGCCTGCGCAAGAACCTGCAATTGTTCGCGAACCTGCGTCCGGCCATCCTGTATCCGGAACTCGCCGGCGCTTCGACCCTGAAGCCGGAAGTGGTCTCCGGTCTCGATATCCTGATCATCCGTGAGCTGACCGGCGACATCTACTTCGGCCAGCCACGCGGCGTGCGTGTATGCCCGGACGGACCGTTCAAGGGCTCGCGTGAAGGCTTCGATACCATGCGCTATGCCGAGCCGGAAATCCGTCGCATCGCGCATGTCGCCTTCCAGGCAGCGCAAAAGCGCGGCAAGCGTTTGACCAGCGTCGACAAGGCCAATGTGCTCGAGACTTTCCAGTTCTGGAAAGACATCGTCACCGACGTGCACAAGGAATATCCGGATGTCGCGCTGGACCACATGTACGTCGATAACGCCGCCATGCAGCTGGTGCGTGCGCCGAAAAAATTCGATGTCATCGTCACCGGCAATATGTTCGGCGACATCCTGTCGGATGCTGCGGCGATGCTGACCGGCTCGATCGGCATGCTGCCATCGGCCTCGCTGGACGCGAATAACAAGGGTTTATACGAGCCTTCGCATGGTTCGGCACCGGACATTGCCGGCAAGGGCGTGGCCAATCCGCTGGCAACGATCCTGTCGGCGGCGATGATGCTGCGTTTTTCGCTGAATCGCGAAGCGCAGGCCGTGCGTATCGAGAATGCGGTCAAGTCTGTGCTCGCGCAGGGTTTGCGCACACCCGACATTTACGAAGCCGGTACGACCAAGGTCGGCACGCAGGAAATGGGCGACGCCGTGGTCAAGGCGCTGGCCTGAACTATTTGAAGAATTTTTGATAGCTTAATGATTGTTTATTAGGGGTACATTGTGAAATTAGTCGGTCTGGTGGGATGGCGTGGCATGGTGGGTTCGGTCCTGATGCAGCGCATGCAGGAAGAGGGCGATTTCGCTCATATTGAACCGGTGTTCTTTTCTACTTCGAACACGGGCGGCAAAGCGCCGTCGATGGCGAAAAATGAAAGCACCCTCAAAGACGCCACGAATATCGATGAGCTGAAAAAATGCGACATCATCATTACCTGCCAGGGCGGCGACTACACCTCCGAAGTCTTTCCGAAACTGCGCGCTGCCGGCTGGAATGGCTACTGGATAGATGCAGCGTCGACCCTGCGCATGCAGGACGACGCCATCATCGTGCTCGACCCGGTCAACCGTGATGTGATCAAGTCGGCACTGAAGCGCGGCGTCAAGAACTACATCGGTGGCAATTGCACCGTGTCGTGCATGATGATTGGCCTCGGTGGTCTGTTCGAACATGACATGATCGACTGGATGACCTCGATGACGTACCAGGCGGCTTCAGGTGGCGGCGCCCAGCACATGCGCGAACTGCTCACGCAATTCGGTTCCATCAATGCTGAAGTCAAGGCCTTGCTGGATGATCCGGCCTCGGCAATTCTCGAAATTGACCGCAAGGTGTTGGATAAACAGCACAGCATGAGTGCGGCTGAGACCAAGCAATTTGGCGTGCCGCTCGGTGGCAATCTGATACCGTGGATCGACAAGGATCTGGGCAATGGCGTATCAAAAGAAGAATGGAAGGGCGGCGCTGAAACCAACAAGATCCTCGGTCGCGGTGCCGCTTTCGGTGGCGATGCGAAACCAATGATCGCCGTCGACGGACTCTGTGTGCGTGTTGGCGCGATGCGCTGCCATTCGCAGGCATTGACCATCAAGCTCAAGAAAGACATTCCACTCGATGAAATCAACGACATCATCGCTGGCAGTAATCAATGGGTCAAAGTCGTGCCAAACACACGCGAAGACTCGATGCGTGACCTGACGCCAGCGGCCGTCACCGGCAGCCTGACGATTCCTGTCGGCCGTTTGCGCAAGATGCAAATGGGCGGCGATTACCTCTCGGCATTCACGGTCGGTGACCAGTTATTGTGGGGCGCGGCTGAACCTTTGCGTCGCATGCTGCGAATTGTGCTGGAAGATTAAGGTCCTGGCCTGAACCGGAAAGCAAGAACCGGAACAAGCGGTCTTGCTGAAAATCTAACCCGCCGCGTTGCGCGTAAACCGCAGCAGTGGCGGGTTTTCACATCTGTTGGCGGGAGGCTTGTGCTTGCACGGCCATGTTCCTGATGATAAGGTGAAAGTTCCTCAATTCAATGAATAATTGACGCGGCGTGAGCAGCGCCGGCTCTTGGTAACCGGCTCCCGGTTCCGGGTTCGACAACAAATGCCTATGGATCACTTTCTATGCCACGCAAATTGCCTTCAAAGCAGCGCCTGAACCTGTTTTCGTTCAGCCTGAAAACTCTTAGTGCGGCGATGATGTCCGCGCTGCTGATTTCCAATGCGGTGGCCGCCGGTCTTGGCAAACTGACCGTCTTGTCTGCGCTGGGCCAGCCACTCAACGCAGAAATTGAACTCAGCCCCTTATCGAAGGAAGAAGCCGCTGCGCTTGTGCCAAAACTCGCGCCACCGGAAGCCTTCCGCCAGGCGAACATCGAAATGCATCCGGCGCTGCTGGGCTTGCGCTTCGCCATTGAGCAGCGCGGCGCGCGCCAGGTCATCCGCGTCACCTCGGCGCAGGCAATGAACGAACCTTTTGTCGACATGCTGCTGGAAGTCGGTGTACCCAATGGCCGCCTTGTGCGTGAGTACACCTTCCTGCTTGATCCGCCCGATGTGCGCGCAACACAAGCGCCACAAGTCGCTGCTGCGCAACCAGTGCCGGCTGCGCCGACGGAAGCAAGGTTATCGGCGACTCCTGCGCCAGTGGTGCAATACAAGCCATCAGTCATCGCGGCGAATGCTGCTGCCGCAGCCGTTACCAAGGAAGTGAAAGAACGCGAAGTCCATCGTGGCGAGACGCTGTCGCAAATCGCGCGGGAAAACAAGCCCGAGGGCATTTCGTTGGACCAGATGCTCGTGGCTCTGTACCGCAGCAATCCCGACGCCTTCATCGGCAAGAACATGAACCGCCTGCGCACCGGCACCATCCTCGCGCTGCCGGATGCCAGTGTTGCTGCGGGCGCGAGCACAGGCGAAGCCCATCATATCGTGATGGCGCAAGCTGCCGATTTCAATGAATACCGTAATCAGCTCGCCGGGCAAGTCGCGAAGTCCGAGGCGAAGCCAGCCAGTGACGCAAAGAATACCGCCTCCGGCAAGATCACCGCCAAAGTCGCTGAAGCCGCCGCCCCGGCCGATGAGGCCAAGGACAAACTGAAGCTGTCCAAGTCGGTGGCTGCTGGCGCCGACAAGGCCTCCGGGCCATCGGAGTCGGCCGAAGACAAGATTGCCCGCGACAAGGCGCAGGACGAATCGGCAGCACGCGTAAAGGAACTGGAGCGCATCGTCAGCGATTTGCAAAAAGTCGCGGAGATGAAGAACAAGGATCTGGCCGAGCGCCAGAAGCAGGCGGATGCCGCGCAAGCCAAACCAGTCGAGGAGGCGCCGAAAGCGTCGGCCTCTGTTGCCGCCACGGCAGCAACAACTGCGTCGTCCAAACCCGCCGTCGTTGCTGCGCCCCCGGCGGTCACGCCTTCCGCTAACCTGCTCGACAATCCTCTGGTCTTGCCCGGCGTCGGCATCTTGCTGACCTTGCTGGGTAGCCTCGGCTTCATGGCCGCGCGCCGCAAACGCCAGACGCAACAAAACGAAGAGCAGGGATTCAACGAGCCTGGTCTGGAAAGTAATTCGATCTTCGATGCCCCCGGCGGTCAGCGCGTGGATACCGATAACAGCGTTTTCAATTCCGGCTTTTTACCGACCGGCGATCAGACGGTAACTAATGAAGTCGATCCAGTCGCCGAAGCCGATGTCTATATCGCGTATGGCCGTGACGCCCAGGCTGAAGAAATTCTCAAGGAAGCTTTACGCATCAATCCTTTACGCTATCTGGTGCGCGTCAAGCTGCTCGAAATTTATGCGAACCGCAAGGATGTGGCGACCTTCGCTGCTTTAGCGGGCGAGATGCATGGCATGACCGGTGGCAAAGGCGAGCTGTGGGCGCAGGTTGTCTTACTCGGGCTGGGTATCGATCCGGATAATCCCTTGTATGCTGGCAGCACTAGCCCTGTGGTGGACGCGGCGCTGCCTGAGTCTGTCGCTATGGCTGCAGTCGATGATGTCAATGCTGACGAGGACAAGGCGCTGGATCTCCCTGCAGCCCAGCCAGATGCGGTCGTGCAAGAAGCGGCGCCTGCCGTGCCAGTAGCGCCTGCGGGCAAATCTATCCTGGCCAGTAACATTGACGATATCAATTTCGACTTCCTTGAAGACGACAAGGATAAGCCTGCACCTGCCGCTGCCAAGTCTAATGCTGTCATGTCTCCAGCAGAACTCGAGAGTGAATTCGCGCTGCTCGAGGCGGCGCTGGCCATGAGTGGTGATGTATCGGCTGGCGCCACGCCTGCGCCGGTGCCACTCGACTTCGACCTGACCGATATTACGCTGGATCTGAGTCCGCAAGACAAAGACGCAGTCAAGCCGGAGGCGGATGCCACGGTCGTGCAGGCAATGGATGGACTCGGTGAATTTGAGCTCGATATCAGTGAAACTGGCGGGAATGCCGATCACGCTGAGATGGTCACCAAGCTCGACCTGGCCGCTGCCTACGAGGAAATCGGCGACAAGGAAGGCGCGCGTGAATTACTCGAGGAAGTCGTCGCTGGCGGCACACCTGAGCAAATAGCAAAAGCGAAAGCCTTACTGCAACGTCTCGCATAAATCATCGGCCAGTGCGCTGGCCGCTCACTACCGGGCGCCGCATTGCGGGCGCCCGTTTATTTTTTACGGAATCCTCGCTTGAAACGACTCGCTCTCGGCATCCAGTATGACGGCGCCCCCTGGCAAGGCTGGCAAACGCAGCCGAATGGTTCGACCGTACAAGACCGTCTTGAAACCGCACTGGCAAAATTCGCCGGCAGCCCGGTCGCGACTACCTGCGCCGGCCGCACTGATACGGGCGTCCATGCGCTGGCGCAGGTCGTGCACTTCGATACGGAACTCACGCGCGACAGCAGTTCCTGGCTACGCGGCGTCAATAGTTTTTTGCCGCCGTCGATCGCCGTGCGCTGGGCTGTTGAAGTACCGCTCACGGGCGACGATGACGACTTCCATGCGCGCTTCAGTGCCCGAGCCAGAACTTACCAATACGTCTTGTATAACCATCCGGTGCGCGCGCCGCTCATGGCGGGCAAGGTCGGCTGGTGCTTTCGGCCACTCGATCTCGCAGCGATGCAATCCGCTGCCGCCTGCCTGATCGGCACCCACGATTTTTCCGCCTTCCGTTCCTCGCAATGCCAGGCCAAATCGCCGATCAAATCCCTGTATGAAATTCGCATCGAGCGCCACGGCGACCTGATCGTGGTGACCTTGCGCGCCAGCGCTTTCCTGCATCACATGGTGCGCAATATTGTTGGCTCGCTCATATATTGCGGTATCGGCAAACACCCACCGGAGTGGCTCGCGCAAATTCTCGAGGGCCGCGAGCGTCAATTCGCCGCGCCGACTTTCATGCCGGACGGGCTGTATCTCGCCGCGATTGAATACGACGCAAAATGGGCCTTGCCGCAGGAAGCGCTCAGTGCGTTACCATGGCTGCCTGCCTGACTCATTACTGGATTGAAGCTGCCAATGCGTACCCGAATTAAAATTTGCGGCCTGACCCGCGCTGACGATATTGCCGCTGCCGCGAATGCCGGCGCCGATGCCCTCGGCTTTGTTTTTTATGCGGCCAGTCCACGTTATGTGACGCCGGCGCAGGCCGCGCAATTGATCGCGCTGGTGCCGCCAATGATTACTACGGTCGGACTCTTCGTCAATGCGACGCCGCAGGAGGTCGCCGAAGTCGTGCGGATTGCGCCGGTAGCGATCCTGCAATTTCATGGCGACGAGACTGTGGAGCAGTGCATCGCGGCCGCCGAATTGGCGAATCGCCCGTTTTTGCGCGCAGTCAGGGTGCGCGCCGATACAAAAGCTGCCGATTTGTTAGAATACGAGTCGCAATATCGAATTGCCAGCAGTGGCAAAGGCGGAAAATTCGCCGGGCTGCTGCTCGATGCCTTCGTTGAAGGTTATGGTGGTGGTGGAAAGGTATTTGATTGGTCTCTCATTCCAGAAGAACTCGCGCCTCGGGTCGTTTTAAGTGGTGGCTTGAGCGTACAAAACGCGACTGACGCAGTGTTGCGGGTACGTCCCTGGGCGGTCGACATCAGCAGTGGTGTCGAACTGCAAAAAGGGATCAAGGACGCCGCCGCCATCCATGCCTTCATCGCCGCCGTGCAGACCGCTGATCAAGCAATCAACGCCGGCTAAATCAAAATTTTTCGAAGTGGGTACACCATGTCACACCAGACCGCGGCCAGCTATGTTGCTGAACACGCCGAACATTACAATTTCCCCGACCTGCATGGCCATTTCGGCCCTTACGGCGGCGCCTTCGTGTCCGAGACACTCACGCATGCGCTCGAAGAACTGATAGGCCTGTACGAAAAATACAGTACCGACCCCGAGTTCCTCGCCGAATTCCATTATGAACTCAAACATTTCGTTGGCCGTCCAAGCCCGATCTATCACGCCAAACGCTGGTCCGAAGAAATGGGCGGCGCGCAAATCTACTTCAAGCGCGAAGACCTGAATCACACCGGCGCGCACAAGATCAACAATGTGATCGGCCAGGCCCTGCTCGCCAAACGCATGGGCAAGCCACGCGTCATTGCCGAGACCGGCGCCGGTCAGCATGGCGTGGCGACGGCGACGATTTGCGCGCGCTTCGGCCTTGAATGCGTAGTCTACATGGGTAGCGAAGACGTCAAGCGCCAAGCGCAGAACGTCTACCGCATGCGCCTGCTCGGCGCGACCGTGGTGCCAGTCGAATCCGGCTCCAAGACTTTGAAGGATGCGCTCAATGAAGCCATGCGCGACTGGGTCACGAATGTCGAGAATACTTTCTACATCATTGGTACTGTCGCCGGCCCCCATCCGTATCCGATGATGGTGCGCGACTTCCAGTCCGTCATTGGCAATGAGTGCATAGAACAGATGCCGCTGATGACCGGACGCCAGCCGGATTACGTGATGGCTTGCATCGGCGGCGGCTCGAATGCGATGGGTATTTTCCATCCCTATATCGATCATCATGATGTGCAGTTGATCGGCGTTGAAGCGGCGGGCGAGGGCATCGCCACTGGCAAGCATTCGGCCACGCTCACCGAAGGCACGCCCGGCGTGTTGCATGGTAATCGCACTTACCTGCTGCAGGACGAAGACGGCCAGATCATTGAGACGCATTCGGTCTCTGCCGGTCTCGACTATCCCGGCGTCGGCCCGGAACACGCCTGGTTGAAGGATATCGGTCGCGCGCAATATGTTGCTGTCACTGACGAGGAGGCGATCGCCGCCTTCCATCACTGCTGCCAGATCGAGGGCATTATCCCGGCGCTGGAAACCTCGCATGCGCTAGCTTACGCGGCGACCTTTGCGGCGACCCTGCCCAAGGACAAGACCATCCTCGTGAACCTGTCCGGTCGCGGCGACAAGGACATGCATACCGTGGCTGAACGCATGGGCATGAAATTCTAAACATCCTTCGAAAAAAAACTCATGTCCAGAATCAAATCAACGTTAGCCGCGCTCGCCGCGCAACACAAAAAAGGCCTGATCCCCTTCATCACTGCCGGCGATCCGTCGCCGGCGCTGACAGTGCCGCTGATGCATGCATTGGTCGACGGCGGCGCTGATATCATCGAACTCGGCGTGCCGTTTTCGGATCCGATGGCGGATGGTCCGGTTATCCAGCGCGCTTCCGAGCGGGCGCTGGCGCAGGGCGTGACCCTGCGTAAGGTGCTGCAATTCGTGGTCGAATTCCGCCGCACGAATACGCATACACCCATCGTGCTGATGGGTTATGCCAATCCGATCGAGCGCATGGGCATGGCCGCCTTTATCGATGCGGCTCAGACGGCTGGTGTCGATGGCGTGCTGGTCGTCGATTATCCGCCCGAGGAATGTGAAGACTTCGCCGCTGCCATGCACGCTGCTGGCATGGATACCATTTTCCTGCTGGCACCGACGTCGACAGAGGAACGCATTGCCAGTGTCGGCAAGATCGCCAGCGGCTATGTGTATTACGTGTCGCTGAAAGGCGTGACCGGTTCCGGTGCACTTGATCTGGACGCGGTCGCCGAGATGATCCCGCGCATCAAGCGCCATGTCAGCGTGCCGGTCGGCGTCGGCTTCGGCATTCGCGACGCGGCAACGGCGAAGGCCATCGCGGCAGTGTCGGATGCGGTCGTGATCGGCAGTCGCATCATTCAGGAGCTGGAAACGACACCGCATGATGCGGCTGCTAATGCCGTGAAGACATTTATCAGTGGCATCCGTAAGGCCCTGGATGAATTGACGCCCGGATAACTATCCAATCGCTTAAAAAAGTGTCAACATAGTGACCATCATTTATATTCTACACCCGCCGGAAATCTTCTAAAAAAGGTACAATTCGGCTGGTAAAAATTGACTGAGGTCACTATGAGTTGGCTAGAAAAACTGCTTCCCCCGCGCATCCAGCGTTCCGACGCGGCGTCGCGCAAGTCGGTTCCCGAAGGTCTCTGGGTCAAATGCCCCTCCTGTGAAGCAGTGCTGTACCGCACTGACCTCGAATCCAATCTCCATGTTTGTCCGAAATGCAGTCACCATATGCGCATCCGTGCTCGTGATCGCCTTGACGCCCTGCTCGATGCCGGCGGGCGTTATGAAATCGGCCAGGAAATCCTGCCGGTCGATACGCTCAAATTCAAAGACAGTAAAAAGTATTCTGATCGCCTGAAATCCGCGCTGGACGCGACCGGCGAGACGGATGCGCTGATCGCGCTCGGCGGCTCGATCATGAGCTTGCCCGTCGTCGTCGCCTGTTTCGAATTCGAATTCATGGCCGGCACCATGGGCTCAGTCGTTGGTGAGCGCTTCGTTCGCGCAGCGCAGGTCGCGCTCGAGCAAAAGGTGCCGTTCATCTGTATCGCGGCGTCGGGCGGTGCGCGCATGCAGGAAGGTTTGCTGTCGCTGATGCAGATGGCCAAAACGACGTCGATGCTGACCAAGTTGTCGCAAAAGAAAATACCGTTCATTTCGGTGCTGACCGACCCGACCACGGGTGGCGTATCGGCATCATTCGCCTTCATGGGCGACGTCGTGATCGGTGAGCCGAAAGCCCTGATCGGCTTTGCCGGTCCGCGCGTGATCGAAAACACCGTGCGTGAAAAGCTGCCGGAAGGCTTCCAGCGTTCGGAATTCCTGCTGCAAAAAGGCGCCATCGACATGATCGTTGACCGTCGCAAGATGCGCGAAGAAATCGCGCATCTGCTGGCCCTGCTGCAAAACCAGGCCGCCGAAGTGCTGGCCTGATCGACGCTGCCCATGCAAAAAAAGCCACCGCAAAAGCCGGTGGCTTTTTTATGCAGGTGCCAGCGCTGCATGCCAAAAATACACGCTTGAATATCGACTTTACATCGCCGCATTCATCGCCATCTATTCTCTGCCTTCAGGTCCTGACTCCATGCACACTGCACTCCACACGCTGACAGAATGGCTGACCATTCTTGAATCGCGCCATCCGACCGTCATCGAGCTCGGTTTGCAGCGCGTGGCCGCTGTCAAGGAGCGCCTCGGCATTGCCTATGACTGTCCGGTCATCATCGTCGGCGGCACCAATGGCAAGGGTTCCACCTGCGCCTATCTTGAAGCCATCCTGCTGCACGCCGGTTACAAGGTCGGCTTGCATACGTCGCCGCACCTGCTGCATTTCAATGAGCGCGCGCGTCTGGGTGGCGAGGCTGTCAGTGACGCCGTGCTGGTCGAACAGTTCGAGGCAGTCGAGGCGGCGCGCGGCGATATTTCGCTGACCTATTTCGAATTCACGCTACTGGCCATCATGCGCTTGTTCGCGCAGTCCGGTCTGGATGCGGTGATTTTTGAAGTCGGTCTGGGCGGACGACTTGATGCCGTCAATGTGCTCGATGCCGATGTCGCCATCGTTACCAGCATCGATATTGATCACACCGAATACCTTGGCACGACGCGCGAGCAGATCGGTTTTGAAAAGGCCGGTATTTTCCGCGCTGGCCGCACCGCCATTTGCAGCGACCCTGTGCCACCGGCGTCGCTGGTGGCACATGCAGAAGCAATCGGCGCTGACCTGTGGCTGCTCGGCCGCGATTTCAATTATGCCGGCGACAAGCAGCAATGGAATTACGGCGGCCGTGGCCAAAGGCGCAATTCACTCGCCTATCCGAGCTTGCGCGGCGCGAACCAGTTACTGAACGCTTCGGCGGCCTTGGCGGCGCTCGAAAGCCTGCGCCATCGTTTGCCAGTCGGCGCGCAGGAAGTCCGCACCGGGCTCGTGCTGGTCGATTTGCCAGGGCGCTTCCAGGTCTTGCCGGGTCGTCCGACCGTCGTGCTGGATGTCGCGCACAATCCGCATGCGGCAGCAACGCTGGCGCAAAATTTGAATAATATGGGCTTTCATCGCTTCACTTATGCCGTGTTCGGCGCGATGCATGACAAGGATATCGATGGCGTATTGGCGCAGCTCGAAGGCGTGATCGACCACTGGTGCTTGACTGATTTGCCGGCGCCGCGTGGTGCCACTGCGCTGCAAGTTCAGCAGCTGCTGCAAGCGCGCGGCTTTAAAGCTTCAGATGAGAGCAGCATCGCCATGTTTGCCGATCCGGCCGCTGCCTATGCAAATGCCATCAGTCGTGCAGCTGAGAATGATAGAATCGTGGTATTCGGATCATTCGTGACTGTCGCGGGCGTCATGGCTGCGCAGAATCGCGCGAACCACTAATTATCCGGTCAGGCCAGCGATGCAGTTTTTGTCCGGCCTGTCCCTTATCCACACTGCAGAACTACACTACTGACCGCATGGGTTTGCTTTCATTCCTCAATAAAAAGAAACAGGATAGCGCGCACGTCGAGCCTGCCTACAAATCGCGCCAGGACGATGCGCCGGCTGCGGCGCGCGGTCGCGGCAAAGAACGCAAGGAGCGCGCCGAACGCAAGGATCACGGCAACGAGCCAGCCGATCCGGTGCTGCCTGAAAAAAAACGCGCGCGCCGGCGCCTGTTGGGTGCGGTAGCCCTTGTCGTCGCGGTCGTAATCGGTTTGCCGATGGTGCTGGATTCCGAGCCCAAGCCGCTGGCTGATGATATCGCCATCAGGATTCCTTCAAAAGATAAAGCAGGTTCCACGACCGACTCTGAACCACCGCCGGCGCCTGTTAAAGCGCCCGCACAGGTCGCAGTGCCACCGAAGGCTGCATCGCTGGCTTCTTCGCTCGATCCCAAGGAAGACATCATGGAATCGCCGAAGCCTGCACAGCATGCGCCGCAGGCCATTGCCAAGGCCGATAGTAAAACACCATCGGCGCTCAAACCTGCAGTCGCTGCATTAGCCGAGAACCTGTCGCCGGCAGCCGATGAACAGAAACCGGCTGAAGTGAAGCAGGCGGAACCAAAGCTGCCTGCCGTGGCTCCAAACAAGCCTGTGGTGAATGCGTCTCCAGTGGTCGATAACTCGGCGCAGGCCAGGCAGGAAGCAGCAGCCGAGGCGCGCCGGCTAGAGGCGAAAAAAGCCGAAGCCAGGAAGGCTGAGCAGAAGAAAGCCGAACTCAAGAAAGCGGAAGCAAAAGCCGAGGCAAAAGCGAAAGCCGACGCGAAGGCCGCTGAAGCCAGGGCCGCGGCCCTGAAGCAAGCCAATGAAATCAAGGCAACGGCGCTGAAACAGGCGAACGAAGCCAAAGTCGAAAAAGTCGTGGTGCAAGTTGCCGCGTTAGCGACAACGGAAAAAATCAATGAAGTATTGGCAAAGTTGAAGAGTGCCGGGATTCAGTCCTACTCACAAAAGGTGATGACCGACGCCGGCGAACGTACGCGGATTCGCATCATCACCCCGAGCAAGGCCGACGCTGAAAAAATGCGCACCAAGCTCGCCAGCATCGGCCTGGCCGGCGCTGCGGTAGTGCCGGCACATTGATGGTCGCAGCGATAGAGTATCTGGTCGCATGAGCATCTTCGATTATCTGGTGTTGTTCGTGTTGATTTGTTCGGTGATCATCAGTACGCTGCGCGGCCTGGTGAAGGAAGTGTTGTCCCTGCTGGCGTGGATCGTGGCCTTTGTGGTCGCCAATGCCTATAGTGAGAGTCTTGCGGCATTGCTGCCGGAGGCCGTGCCGGGACAGACGACGCGATTGATCGTGGCTTTCATTGCCCTGTTCATCGGCGTACGCATCCTGATGATGTTGCTGACCATGGCACTCGATGCACTGGTCAAGGCGAGTGGCCTTACTGTCGTGGATCGCGGCCTAGGCGGCTTGTTCGGCCTTGCGCGGGGTGCCTTGATCGTATTGGCGGCGGTACTGCTGTGTGGGATGACAGCGATACCGCAGCAAGAATTCTGGAAATCCGCATTATTGAGTCCGCTGGCGGAAACCGCCGCGCATACCATCATGCCTTTCCTGCCGCAGGATTTTGCGCGGCGCATACAGTTTTAAATTGTTGAGGAGTACCCCATGTGTGGCATAGTCGGCGTTGTATCCCACGCACCCGTCAATCAGCTCATTTATGACGCCTTGCTGCTTTTGCAGCACCGCGGCCAGGATGCAGCAGGCATTGCGACCAATTCAGGTAATACGTTTTGCATGCACAAGGCGAATGGTCTCGTGCGCGATGTTTTCCGTACCCGTAACATGCGCTCCTTGCCTGGTAATGTCGGCATCGGCCAGGTACGCTATCCGACTGCCGGTTCGTCCAGCGCGGAAGAAGCCCAGCCGTTCTATGTCAATGCGCCGTTCGGCATCGTGCTCGCGCATAATGGCAATCTGACGAACTGGGAACAGCTCAAGATCGAGATGTTCAAGAACGATCGTCGTCACATCAACACCGATTCCGATTCCGAAGTCCTGCTTAATGTGCTCGCACATGAAATTCAGGAAGCCACGACCGGCTATTCTCTCGACCCTGCGGCGCTGTTCAAGGCCGTCACCGTGCTGCACAAGCGCGTGCGCGGCTCGTATGCGGTGGTCGCCCAAATTGCTGGTCACGGCTTGCTCGCTTTCCGTGATCCTTTTGGCATTCGTCCACTTTGTCTCGGCGTGAACGAGACTGACAAGGGCACCGAATACATCATTGCCAGCGAATCCGTGGCGCTGGAAGGCCTGGGATTTCGCTTCGTGCGTGATGTGACGCCGGGCGAAGCCATTTTTATCGACCTCGACGGCCAGATGTACAGCCGTCAGTGTGCTGAAAATTCGGTGCTCAATCCCTGCGCTTTCGAATACGTTTATCTGGCGCGGCCGGATTCCATCATCGACGGCGCGTCGGTGTATGCCACGCGTCTGAAGATGGGCGAGTACCTGGCAGAAAAAATCAAGCGTGAAATGGCCACCGGCGAAATCGATGTGGTCATGCCGATTCCGGATTCCTCGCGTCCTGCTGCGATGGAGTTGGCGCTGAAATTGAACCTCGATTATCGCGAAGGCTTCATCAAGAACCGCTACATCGGCCGTACCTTCCTGATGCCAGGACAGGCGATGCGCCGTAAATCGGTACGCCAGAAACTCAATGCGATCGGCTCCGAATTCAAGGGCAAGACCGTGCTGCTGGTCGATGATTCCATCGTGCGCGGCACCACCAGCCGTGAAATCGTGCAGATGGCGCGCGACTCCGGCGCCAAGCGTGTGATCTTTGCGTCAGCAGCGCCTCCGGTGATGTACCCGAACGTTTACGGCATCGACATGCCAACCAGCGCTGAGCTGATTGCATACGGCCGCAGCACCGAGGAAGTCTGCCGCGAAATCACGGCGGATGCGCTCGTGTATCAGGATATCGATGCGCTCAAACGCTCGATTTCGGACATCAATCCGGTCTTGAAGACGGTCGAGGCATCGTGCTTTGATGGCATTTATGTCACCGGCGATATTTCGCGCGACTACCTTGATCGTATCGAGCTCGCGCGCAAAAATCCGAAGGCGGAAAATGAAGATGCGGTGCGTTCGCAGCTGAACCTGAACCTCGCGCGCGCTGATTGATCCTGACCTATACAGGCTGTTTCCCATGACTGAAAAAAAACAATACGGCTTCACCACCACGATCCTGCACAGCGACCGGCAAAAGCCGATCGAGCACGGCTCCCTGCACAAGCCGATTCATACTTCGGTGACCTTCGGTTATAACGATGCGCGTGAATTGGCTTCGGTATTCCAGGGCAAGCAGCCCGGCTACCGTTACGGCCGACAGGGCAATCCGACCGTCTCTGCGCTTGAGGACAAGGTCAATCGCATGGAAGATGGCCAGTCGACGATCTGTTTTGCGACCGGCATGGCGGCCATTGCGGCGCTCACGCAGGCCTTGCTGCGCGAAGGTGACCATGTGGTGTCGTCGTCCTTTTTATTCGGAAATACGAACAGCCTGTGGCAGACCATTAACGGACAGGGCATCAAGGTCGATTTTGTCGATGCCACCAATGTCGCCAATGTCGAAGCTGCACTGACCCCGGCCACGCGTATCGTCTTCGTCGAGACCATCGCCAATCCGCGCACGCAGATTGCCGACTTAGCGCGCATCGGTGCGCTGTGTCGCGCACGCGGTATCGTCTACGTGGTCGATAACACCATGACTTCGCCTTACCTGTTCCGCCCGAAGACTGTCGGTGCCAGTCTCGTCGTCAATGCGCTGACGAAGTCGATCAGCGGCCACGGCCACGCACTCGGCGGCAGTCTCACCGATACCGGCGAATACGACTGGTCGGCGTATCCGAATATTTACGAGAACTACAAGAAGGGTGCGCCGGCGCAATGGGGCATGACGCAGATTCGCGCCAAGGCCTTGCGTGATTTCGGCGCCTCGCTGGGCCCGGAGGCGACGCATCATATCGCGGTCGGTGCCGAGACGATCGCGCTGCGACTGGACCGCGAATGTGCCAGCGCGCTGGCAATTGCGCACATGCTCGAAGCCGATCCGCGCGTGGCTGCGGTCCACTATCCGGGCCTGGAATCGCATCCGCAGCATGCGTTGGCGAAGGATTTGTTCCGTGCTTACGGTAGCCTGTTCAGTTTTGAATTGCATGACGGGATCGACTGCTTCGATTACCTGAATCGCCTCAAGCTCGGTGTCTCAGCGAGTAATCTGGGTGATACGCGTACGCTCGTC
This sequence comes from Oxalobacteraceae bacterium, assembly GCA_947448025.1. Classification (GTDB taxonomy): domain Bacteria; phylum Pseudomonadota; class Gammaproteobacteria; order Burkholderiales; family Burkholderiaceae_D; genus CANFLV01. The sequence continues at coordinate 74,416 of CANFLV010000001.1, forward strand.
ATACCTGTGGCGCACACGATTTTCTTCGAGATGGGCGCAGAGCGGCGCGCCGCCATGGGTATTGCCGAATCACTGATCCGGGTCTCGGTCGGCATTGAGGATACCGCCGATTTGCTGGCTGACTTCGCTCAGGCGCTGGACGCTTGATCGTCTGAGCGCTTTACACGTTTTAAGCTCTCAAACGCCGCAGCAGCACCGCTGGATCATGCTCACTGAGCATCAAGGCGGCCTGCTGCGGTTTCACAAAGCCCTGTGCCACCTGATACTGCACGAAGGCCAGCAGGCCGTCGTAATAGCCATCGACATTGAGCAGGCCGATCGGCTTGTCATGAAAGCCGAGCTGCGACCAGGTCAGCATTTCAAATAATTCTTCCAGCGTACCCAGGCCACCCGGCATGGCCACAAAACCATCTGACAGCGCCGCCATCATCGCCTTGCGTTCATGCATATCCGCGACGATATGCTGCGCCGTCAAACGCTGGTGCGCGACTTCCTTGTCCACCAGCGCCTGCGGAATTACGCCGGTGACTTTGCCACCAAGGTCCAGCACCGCATCGGCGATCACGCCCATCAGGCCCACGTTGCCGCCGCCGTAGACGAGCGCGATATCGTTGTTCACCATTTCCTTTGCCAGATTGCGCGCGGCATCCGCATAGACAGGATTGACACCGCTGGTCGCGCCACAATACACACACAGTGATTTCATTATTTTTTTCATTTGAGTTCGGCACGGTATTGTTGCGCGAGTTTATCGAAGAGGGCACGGGTTTCCGTATTCAGGTAAGGGCGCAGTAGCGACAGCACCTGATAACAGCCACGTCCCCAGGCATCGGACATTGCCTGCGGCTCGGAGAAATTGCGCGGATTGCGTACATATTCGTAGGACAGCCAGTAAGTCGCCACGACGACCATATTGGTGGCTAGCGCTTCGATTTCCTGATCGCTGGCCTGCATCGCGCCTTCATTGCGCATGCGCTCGCAGAGCTGCTGCGCGACCTTGATTTTGTTAGCGAGGATTTTCTTGAATTGCAGTTCGAGCGTGCGATTGCGCGACAACATGTCATTGAGGTCGCGATAAAAAAAGCGATAGCCCCAGACCAGCTCGAACATGATGTGCAGGTACTGCCAGATCGATTCTATATTCGAGGGCCTATCGTCGGGCTTGGCCAGCATGCGTTCGATTTCATTTTCGAACTGGATAAAAATCGAGTTGACGATATCGTCCTTATTGCGAAAATGGTAGTACAAATTGCCGGGCGAGATATGCATCTCGTCGGCGATGATGGTGGTCGTGACATTCGGTTCACCAAATTCATTGAACAGGCGCAGTGACAGTTCCAGAATACGTTCACGAGTACGGCGCGGCGGTTTTTGCAACATGGTTTCTGGTCTTTCGTCTCGTTCTATTTTTCTGCAAGCATAGCACCGATAATTGTGGCACTGAACACTCTTGCCAGACTGGTAGCGAGCTGTAATGATTCGTGACGAACAATGTAAGGACGCATACAGATGGAAATGGAATTGCGCCGGCTGCAGCCGGACACAGTCACCGCGACCCAACTCGCCGAGCTCACGGCGGTGATGCTGGCCGCGCCGCGTTACAGCCTGTGCGTGACGGGGCGTTTGCCACTCGCTTCGGATACGACAGAATTACTTCAGGAGCTGCCGCCCGGGTACAGCTATGCGGATAAATACACCTTCGGCATTTATTACGCCGGCCTGATGATAGGTTGTGCCGACATCCTCAAAGGCTGGAAACATGAGAGGCAAAGCATGTTGGGATTGCTGCTGCTGGCCGAGCATGCGCAAGGGCAGGGCTTCGGCCGGCAAGCTTACCGGCTGCTGGAGCGGCACATCTGCAGCTGGCCGAATATGGCATCGGTGCGGATTGGCGTCATCAATACGAACACCGATGCAATCGCGTTCTGGCGCAAGATCGGCTTCGTCAAAACGGGCGAGACCAGCAGCATTGAAGGTCATATTGGTCCGACCCTGATTTTTGAAAAGCCGCTGTAATCAGGACGCGTTCGATATCCGTCTTACTTCGTCCATCACCAGCGCAATGATGCGCGCGTCGCGGCCGAGCTTGACATGGCCGATCCCATGGACTTCGATATTTTTTGCATCATCAAAATGCGAGGAGGTCTGAGGCGACACGATATTGTCCTGATGTGAATAGATCGACACGAAGCGCGCACGCAAGGCGCTGTCTTCCTGCGCCGCCAGATCAAGGAGCCAGTGACTCGGCTGGCCCACGTTACGCCGGCCGATCCAGCCCATCTGCCGGCAATTCAGGCCCGGTGCAAATTGAGACAGGCCGCTGCCATGATGCGGCGTGCCCAAGGTGATCGCCGCGGCCATGCGCGCCGCGCCTTGCGCGCGCACATACGCGCGCGTTGCGAGGCCGCCCATGCTGTGCGCGACGATAATGACTTGCTGCTTGCCTGTGTCATGGCATAACTGCTCTATCGCCGTCGCTAACTGTGCGGCATAAGTATCGATGGATGCATTCATCGGCTCGAGATCGATCGCACGGTGTTCAACGCCTGCTGCCAGCAGGGCGCGACGCATGCCTGTCCAGTAGCCACTGTTGCAGGCATAGCCATGCACGAGCAAGACCGGCAGGCCGGTATGGGATGCGCTGGCGCGACTGGCGGCGAAACCGCGAAACGGCATACTCCATGACGACACCAGCAAGGACGCTAGAAATTCATCGATCAACAGCCAGCATGTCTGGCGCAGATTCAGTCTGTGTGCTGGCGGTGTGGCGCTGCCAAAGTAGCAGGCCAATAAAAAATTATTGGCCGTAATGAGTAGCCGCAGCAGCACGACAATGCCACAGGCGAGCGCCGTTGCCAGCCAGGCGCGATCAATCAGGCCGGCGCTTTGCAGCAGCAGAGTCAGGCCGAAAGCGAAGGCAGCTTGCGCCAGCAATAGCAGGCGCGTAAAACGGGCAATCATGGCTGCCTTACATCATCAATCACTGTCAGACCAGCGCGTTGAGCTTTGGTGCGGGCTTGCCGGTCAGGTTTTCTGCAAGTTCCGACGCGAGCCTGGCCGTGATGCCATAAATCGATAATTGCGGATTGGCGCCTATTGAGGTCGGAAACAGTGAGCCGTCATGCACCGATAAATTCGTAATGCCGTGGTAGCGGCCCGTGCCCGACACGACGCCCAGCTTGGGATCGTCTGACATCGTGCAGCCGCCCATCACATGCGCGGACACGACGCGCGTGAGCAGGGGCCGGTAGCTGAAGTCCGTGATGGCTTTGCGCGCACTGTCCCAGTTTGTATAGCCGCCCGCGCTTTCATGCGCCGGGTGTACGCTTTTGGCGCCGGCGGCGAACTGAATTTCAGCCATTGTCAGTAGCCCACGGCGCACGCCATCCCACATGAAGTCCGACATCACATAGTCGAGTACCGGCGAACCGTCATCCTGTAATTGCACGTTCCCACCGACCGACTGTTCATGAAAGCCGTCGCGCAGCAGAGCCAGTAAGGCATGCGCATGATCGAACTGCTGCATGAGCGCCAGATGCTGTTCGCCAAAGCCCTGCAAGGTTGTCGCCAGCAGCAGCGGATGCAGCGGCGGCGCTTCGAGCTTGTAGCCGACCGGGCCGTCGATGGCCTGGGTCTCCAGGAAGTGATCGGAATAAATCGTTTGCGGTGCACCGGCATAGCCGCTCACCTGCTGTTCAAACAGGCCGGCTGACACGGCAGTCGGATGCAGGAAGGTGCGCTTGCCGAGCAGGCGATTCGGGTCCGGCGCTTTTGAACGCATCAACAATGCCGGTGAATTGATCGCGCCGCCGGCGACGACAAAATGCTTGGCGCGCACCGAAATCACTTTGCTCGTTACAGTTAAACCATTCGCATCCAGTGCCATGCATTCGAGGCTGTCGACGCGATCCTGCTTGAACACGAGGCGCTCGGCGCGTGCGCGCGTGAGCAGCATGGCGCCATGCGACAGCGCCGAAGGGATGGTCGTCACCAGCATGGATTGTTTGGCATTGGTCGGGCAGCCCATGCCGCAATAGCCGAGATTCCAGCAGCCGCGCACATTGCGCCGGATCGCTGCAGTCGGTATCCCCAGATTTGTCGCGCCACGTCTAAGCAAATCATTGTTTTCGTTAGGTGCAATTTGCCAGTCGCTGACATTCAGCCGCGCTTCCATCATCGCGAACCACGGCGAGAGCGCCTGCGAGGAATACGCCTTCAAACCGAAATGCTGCTGCCAGTAATTGAGCGTGCCTTCAGGCGTGCGAAAGCTCGAAGTCCAGTTGACCGTGGTCGAGCCGCCGACCGTGCGGCCTTGCAGGATATTGATCGCTTTATCCTTGGTTTTGCGCGCAGCCGACTCCTGGTATAGCTGCGGATAGGCATCCGCTTCACGCATCTTGAAATCCTTCGAGGACTTCAGACTGCCTTCTTCGATCAGGATGACCTTCAATCCGGCCAGTGTAAGGATCTCAGCCGTGACGCCGCCGCCCGCGCCGCTGCCGATGATGGCGACATCGGCTTCGATGGTGCGGTCTTCCGTGAAAGTCGCTGCGTCGAGCACCTGCCAGCCTGCAGCAAGGCCTGCCTGTATCGGATCGACGACGGGACTACCGGGCTTGATTATTTCAGTCGTGCTCATTATTTGTCCTTAACCAGCTTAAGCTAATTCTTTCATTGGTCCCGGATAACCGATCGCCGCCCAATTGGCCGGCTCGCCATACCAGGCGCCCAATATCAAGTCATGCAAGGCAAAGTAGGCGGCTTGCAACATGCCGATCCGGTGCGTGCGCCAGCCGTTCAGGAAGAGGGCGATCTCTTCGGGTTTGGCATCTGACCATGGCGCCGACAGACCGACAAGGAGTCGGCGCGTTGCACCAAGAACCAGCAGACCGAACAAATCGCTGACTTCCTTTTGCGTGGCCAGCGGCAGGCCGCTAATCGCGCTCACGGTACCCTTGACGGCCCTCTCGAGCGCCGCCGGGGAATCGATGACGCCCGCGAGCATGACGCCTGCGATCGCGCGCAAGGCAGCGTTCGCTTCCGGGTCAAGAACGAAGGCGGGAGGCACGACCGGTTTGTGCATGCCGCGATAGGCGAGGCCGGCGGCGGCCAATGTCAGCGTGCCGAGAAAACCTAGCTTGAGGAAGGAGCGTCGGGAGGTGGGCATGGAGTCGTCTCTGAGTCTCTGGTTTTATTTATTCTTGCTCGAAGTGTAACCCAGCGCAGGCCGCGCGTGCGCACTGGCCCGATCAGCCATTTGCAGCGCTGCTTCCGGCTTCGCACTGCCCGTGTCAAAGCGGCGGGCGTAAAAAAAGCCGGCGAGCCGGCTGCAGGACATAGCCGGCGAACCGGTTACAGAATGTACCACTTTTTATTTTTCGGTCTTGCCGGCGCTGGCTGCGCCACGACCAGCCGTGTGCCAGCGAGTCGGTCATGCAGGAATTGGCGGTCGCGGTCGAGCATGATCGCACCAGCCCACAAGAGCATGTTCGCCACGATCATGAGGACGCTGATCCAGCCAGTCAGTCCAAGCGCAAAATCCAGTACCATCGCCGGCAGGAACCATAGCCACGCCAACAGATAGCGCGCGACCGCCCTGATGACCGGAACCTGCTTCAAGCCTGGTGCGATCAGTTTGATGTGCCAGGTTTTCATGGCCAGCGTCTGGCCGCCGCGCACCCAGAAATAGGCAAAATAAAGACCCAGTACGACGAACAGCAAGACCTGGCGTGCATGGCGCAGGGTCAGTGCATGGCGGCTTTGGGTCAGGGTATCGAACAGCCAGCTGGTAATGAAGACCACGCCAAACAGCAGCATGGCTTCATACAGCATGCTGGCCAGGCGGCGTTTCAGCGGCGGCGTCAGTGCAATATCCAAGGAAGCTATTTATTCTCAGGCAAAGGGGTGGGGCCGATATCCGACTGCTTCGTCGCCTGGGGCGTGACGGACTTTTCCAGCACCGGTTTAGGTGTGGCCTTGATCGGCGGCACGGTCTTCGATTTATTGCTTTGTGCCGACGGCAGCCGCGCTACGGGCGTCTTGGCGCTGGCATCGGCGGCAAGTTTTTTCTTTTGTTCTTCCGGCAGCTGCTGATACTGCTGCCACTGAGCCGACTTTTGACCGGCGTCGAGCTTTTTGGTGCGTACAAAACTCTCACGCGCAACGCGGCGCTGGTCTGGCGTGAGCTTGGCCCAGCCACGCATACGTTCCTGCATGCGCTGCTGTTCATCGGGCTTCATGGTGGAATATCTTTCACCGATCTCCAGCCATTTTTTCTTGCGGAAGCTATTCAGCGCATCCCATTCACCAGCCAAGGGGGTCAGTGCCAGCTTCTGTGCAGCCGTGAGCTCATTCCATAGTGGATGCACTGGACTCGCGGAAGTTTTGGCGGTGACGGGCGCATTCTTGCCTAATGACTTAGGCATGGCTGCAGCGGGTGTCACAGTATTGCTGGCAGGCTGTGCTGAGGACGCAGCCGGCGCGGCTGCGGGCGGTGTCGATGTTTCCGTCGCGCCCTGCGCAAAGGCATAGCCAGCCACCAGCGCAATAATCGCTGCGAGACCGCAGCGCTTCAGGATGCGCGCAGTACTGTCATCCACTTTCAATGCCATGCTCAGTCAGCCCGTTTCGCGAGGTAGGCATTAAAGCCATGGTCGATATAAGCGTCGAGCGGCAATTCGTCCGCCAGCACTGCGGCATCAATATCCGCCGTATCGGAGATTCGTTGCTGGACTTCAAGCTGGTATAGCCCACCCAAACCGATCATGACCGCGAACAGCGGAATGACCATGCCGAAGCGACGCAGCAATGAAAACTGATCATTGAAAAATCTGCCAGCCTGGCCAGCTGCCGCACGCTGCACGGCGAACACGCGAATCGGCGCGTCCTTTTTCTTGCGTGACAGCGCCATCTGGCGCGCCGAAGCAAGACGCTCCGTCGTTGAAGGTGGTAATTCGTCCAGGCTTTCATTGAGTGCATGTCGCACTCGGTAAGCAAAATTTAATTCTTTGGCATTCATAAGTAAATTCCTTTGGCTTTCAGCGCATGGGCTAAGGCGTGTGTCGCGCGGGAGCAGTGCGTTTTGACGCTGCCTTCCGAGCATCCCATCGCTGCAGCGGTTTCTGCCACGTCCATATCTTCCCAATAACGCATCAGAAAGGCTTCGCGTTGACGCGTCGGCAGTTTTTGTATTTCGGTGTCGATCGACGCGAGGATTTGTTCGCGCTCGACCTTGTCCAGACTGGATTCGGCGCCGGGTGTGCCGCTCTCTGCCTCAAATACTTCAAGGATGTCAAAGTCACCACCTTCCTCGCCTTTCGGGGCCATGCTCGAGAACAGGCTGATCCATGTGCCGCGGACCTTTTCGCGGCGGAAGTAATCATGGATCGTGTTTTGCAGGATGCGCTGAAATAGCAGCGGCAGTTCCGCCGCAGGTTTGTCGCCGTATTTCTCAGCGAGCTTGATCATTGCATCTTGGACAACATCAAGGGCAGCCTCATTTTTGCGAACGGCGTAGATCGCCTGTTTGTAGGCGCGTCGTTCGACATTTTCGAGAAAATCTGAAAGTTCTTTGTCGGTGGCCATGCAATCCGGCTTAAGGTCTCTTGCGCTGAATGAATTCGAAGGGCGGGCGCAATAGGGCCGTCGTCATTCGTCGGGGAAGTGCGAATCCTAGCAAAAAAAGCGTGTTCTCGTGCATGCTATTTCGAGAAGCAAGCACTCTGGCACTGATTTTACTGCAGTAATGACAGGAATTAACTTGACCAAAATGGTGCGACGCATTAACGTGAGGGGCCTTCGCATACCGGAGGCTTTTGTCTTGCTATCCGCGGCTCAACCTGCCGCCCGATAACGAGACGCGCTTTGACATCAAAACGCTGTTTGTTCTGACCCGCGCCACAAGCGCGAGAAACTAGCATAGTCCGACCAGAAACCCCGGCTGAACGAGTGACGTTTAGCGCCGTTTTGAAACGTACCAGGCGTACGCAACGAATCGACGTGACCGTCCGAAAAAGGAATGCCCTGACTTTGGTCGAACGCGATATTTCGACAGGAAAGAACATCCGTTCAATCTCCAATGGACCTTGAAAGGACCCTGGCAATGAGTAATGAAGAAATGACTGGCGCAGAAATCGTTGTGCGCTGCCTGGCCGAAGAGGGCGTCGAACATGTGTTCGGCTATCCTGGCGGCGCAGTGCTCTACATTTACGACGCAATATACAAGCAGGACAAATTCCAGCACATCCTGGTTCGTCACGAGCAGGCCGCGATCCACGCCGCCGATGCTTATTCTCGCAGTTCCAATAAAGTCGGTGTTGCCCTCGTTACATCCGGTCCCGGAGTCACGAATGCGGTCACTGGCCTGGCGACGGCTTACATGGATTCGATCCCTATGGTGATCATTTCCGGTCAGGTGCCCTCGCATGCGATCGGACAGGATGCATTCCAGGAGTGCGACACCGTGGGCATTACCCGTCCCTGCGTGAAACACAATTTCCTGGTCAAGGATGTCAAGGACCTGGCATCGACGATGAAGAAGGCCTTCTACATCGCCACGACCGGCCGGCCTGGCCCGGTTCTGGTCGATATCCCTAAAGACATCAGCATGCACATGCATACCTTCGACTATCCGAAGGAAGTCGAGATGCGTTCGTACAAGCCGGTCGACAAAGGTCATTCAGGACAGATTCGCAAAGCCGTACAACTGTTGCTGAGCGCTGAGCGTCCGATGATTTACACCGGCGGTGGCGTGATTCTGGCGAACGCTTCGGCTGAGCTCAACAAGCTCGTCGACAAGCTTGGTTTCCCGGTCACGAATACCCTGATGGGCTTGGGCGCCTACCGTTCGTCTAGCGAGAATTTCGTCGGCATGCCGGGCATGCACGGCACCTATGAAGCCAACATGGCGATGCAGCATTCGGACGTCATGATCGCCATCGGCGCGCGCTTCGATGATCGTGTGATCGGTAATCCAAAACACTTTTCCTCGAATCCGCGCAAGATTATTCACATCGACATCGATCCATCGTCGATCTCGAAGCGCGTCAAGGTCGATATCCCGATCGTGGGCAATGTCAAGGATGTGCTGATCGAACTGATTGCGCAGCTCGATGCCGCCGAGACCAAACCGAATGCCGTGCACCTGTCCGCATGGTGGAAGCAGATCAATGAATGGCGCAAGAAGGACTGTCTGAAGTTTGCCGGTTCGACTGAGTTCATCAAGCCGCAGTCGGTCGTGCAAAAAGTCTGGGAAGTCACCAAGGGCGACGCCTTCGTCACCTCCGACGTGGGCCAGCACCAGATGTGGGCCGCGCAGTATTATGGCTTCGACAAGCCGCGTCGCTGGATCAATTCCGGTGGCCTCGGCACCATGGGCGTGGGCTTGCCTTACGCGATGGGTGTGCAGATGGCCAATCCTGATGCGACTGTCGCCTGTATTACCGGCGAAGCATCGATCCAGATGTGTATCCAGGAACTGGCGACCTGCAAGCAATATCATTTGACACCAAAGATCATTCTGCTCAATAACCGCTTCCTCGGCATGGTCCGTCAGTGGCAGCAGATTGATTACGGTTCACGTTATTCCGAGTCGTACATGGACTCCCTGCCGGACTTCACCAAACTGGCGGAGTCCTATGGTCACGTCGGCATGAAGATTGAAAATCCCGCCGATGTCGATGGCGCCCTGAAAGAGGCATTCGCGATGAAAGACCGTCTGGTCTTCATGAATTTCATCACGGATCAAACCGAGAACGTCTGGCCGATGGTCAAGGCGGGCAAGGGTTTGACTGAAATGCTGTTGGGCTCGGAGGATCTTTGATATGCGACATATAGTTTCTGTATTGCTGGAAAATGAAGCGGGCGCCTTGTCGCGCGTCGTTGGCCTGTTCTCGGCGCGTGGTTATAACATCGAGACGCTGACGGTCGCACCGACCGAAGACCCGACGCTGTCGCGCATGACGATTGCCACCGTTGGCTCCGACGATGTGATCGAACAAATCACGAAGCACTTGAATCGCCTGATCGAAGTGGTCAAGGTGGTCGATCTAACCGAAGGCGCGCACATCGAGCGCGAACTGATGTTGATCAAGGTCCGCGCCGTTGGCAAGGAACGCGAAGAAATGAAGCGCACTGCGGATATTTTCCGTGGCCGCATCATTGATGTTACCGAGAAGACCTATACGATTGAATTGACCGGCAATAAAGGCAAGCTCGACGCCTTCATCGACTCGATCGATCGCGCGGCGATCCTCGAGACGGTACGCACGGGCGGTTCCGGTATCGGCCGCGGCGAACGTATCCTCAAAGTTTAATCTCCCTATTCACTGAAGCTGCACCTGTAAATTCTAGGAAAATAAAATGAAAGTTTTTTACGATAAAGATTGTGACCTGTCCCTGATCAAAGGCAAGAACGTTGCCATCATCGGCTACGGCTCCCAGGGTCATGCACATGCACAAAACCTGAACGATTCCGGCGTGAACGTGACCGTCGGTCTGCGTAAAGGCGGCGCATCGTGGAACAAGGTCATGAACGCAGGCTTGAAAGTAGCCGAAGTCAATGACGCCGTCGCTGCTGCTGACGTCATCATGATCCTGCTGCCGGACGAGAACATCGCCCAGGTCTACAACGAAAACGTCGCACCATACGCCAAACAAGGCGCGGTACTGGCCTTTGCGCACGGCTTCAACGTGCACTACGGTCAAGTCGTGCCACGCGCCGACCTCGACGTCATCATGATTGCACCGAAGGCCCCTGGCCACACCGTGCGCGGTACCTACGCTCAGGGTGGCGGCGTACCGCACCTGATCGCTGTCTACCAGGACAAATCGGGCGTGGCCCGTGACATCGCCCTGTCGTACGCGATGGCCAATGGCGGTGGTCGTGCCGGCATCATCGAAACCAACTTCCGTGAAGAGACTGAGACTGACCTGTTCGGCGAGCAAGCCGTGCTGTGCGGTGGCGCAGTTGAACTGATCAAGGCTGGTTTCGAGACATTGACCGAAGCCGGTTATGCACCAGAAATGGCATACTTCGAATGCCTGCACGAATTGAAGCTGATCGTCGACCTGATCTATGAAGGCGGTATCGCCAACATGAATTATTCGATCTCGAACAATGCCGAATACGGTGAGTATGTCACTGGCCCGCGCATCGTTACCGAAGACACGAAGAACGCCATGCGCCAATGCCTGAAGGACATCCAGACTGGCGAATACGCAAAGAGCTTCATCCTGGAAAACCGTGCTGGCGCGCCGACACTGATTTCCCGTCGTCGCCTGACATCTGAGCACCAGATCGAAGAAGTCGGCGCGAAGCTGCGCGCGATGATGCCGTGGATTGCAAAGAACAAGCTGGTTGATCAGTCGAAAAACTAATCACCACGGGTTCAATGTAGTGAAATAATGGAAGGGCTGCTCCGTGCAGCCCTTCTTGCATTTGACAATGGAGAACGCCATGTTGCGCAGACTAGTTCCCTTATTCGTTCTGACATGTGCGGCCACTGTCGCGCAGGCACAAAGCAGCTCCGGCACCTTGCTCATCGTGCCCGCCAACGGCGAAGTCCGCCATGCCAACGACGAAGCGCACGCCACGCTGATGATCGAAGAGCAGGATAAGGACAAGGCCGCTGCTGCGTCGCGCGTGAACCTGAAAATGAAGCAGGGCGTTGACATCGTCAAACAGCTGGATGCGCACGCCAGTCTCAAGACCCGTGGCTATTACACCTACGCTGTTTATGCCGAAGAAGCAGCACGACCGTCCGGCAAGACACGCCAGCAGACCGGCTGGCGCGTCGGCCAGTATCTTGACGTAACCACGACCAGCCTTGAGACGCTGCCCAAGACCATCGCGGCAGTTCAGCGTGTATTGGCCTTGAATGGCTTGCAGTTCGGCCTGTCTGCGGCCAGCAGCAAGCAACTCGAACAGGCGCGCATCGAAGCGGCGCTGCGCAATTTGAATGAGCGCCTGGCCATGATCGCGCATGGTATGGGACGCAATCTAACCGATGCGGTGATTGACACCATCGACTTTGACGCTTCCGGCGCCTACGCGCAAAGCGAAGGCTTTGCGCCCAAGGCCATGCTGCGCGGACAGGCCAATCAGGACGCTGCCGTAGTTGAAGAACCAAGTTTTGAGCCGGGCGAGACCACGCTCAACCTGCGCCTGATAGGTAAAATCAGGTTCAAATAGCTGGTTTGACCCGTGCGGCGCAGTGCCTCCCTGCTTGACTGGGGGTTACTTTTCGCTCTGTGTCGACTAGAATAGCGACGCTTTTACTGACAAATTGTCCCCCGGAGAAACGTTGAATAATTACCCGCACCCAATCATTGCCCGCGAAGGCTGGCCTTTCCTGGCGATCGCCATTACGGCATCCGCCCTGGTCACGTATTTTTTTGGTGCCTGGTCCATCCCGCTGTGGATCATCAGTGTCTTTGTCTTGCAGTTTTTCCGTGATCCTGCGCGCACGATTCCGCAAAATCCGAATGCCGTCCTGTCGCCCGCCGATGGTCGCATCGTCGTCGTCGAAAAAGCCTTGGATCCTTACGCCGGCCGTGAAGCGCTGAAAATCAGCGTCTTCATGAACGTCTTTAATGTGCATTCGAACCGCGCGCCTGTGGATGGCACGATTCAGACCGTGAATTATTTCCCGGGTAAGTTCGTCAATGCCGATCTCGATAAAGCCTCGATTGAAAATGAGCGCAATGCCCTCGTGATCACTGCTGCGAATGGTCAGACCGTGAGCTGCGTGCAAGTCGCCGGCCTGATCGCACGGCGTATCCTGTGCTACGTGCATCCAGGCGATGTGCTGGCCCGTGGTCAGCGTTATGGTTTCATTCGCTTCGGTTCACGCGTCGATGTGTATTTGCCACTGACGGCAACGCCAAAGGTCGTGGTCGGTGACAAGGTCTCTGCGACTGAGACGATTTTGGCCGAGTTTTGATTTTTCCTTTCCCTGCACTGTGAAACGGAATCTGCATGCCATATTTTAATCGTCGTAAAGCAGTCAAGACCAAGATCCCGCTGGTGCCCATCGCTAGACGCGGTGCGAAGGCCTCCCTGCAGCCCTCACTGCTGGAGGCTTCCGATGGTTTGCGTCCCAGCCTGCGTCGGCGCGGGATTTATCTGCTGCCGAATGCCTTTACGACGGCGGCGCTGTTTTGCGGTTTTTTTGCCATTGTCATGGCGATGAACCAGAAATTCGACCAGGCCGCGATCTCGATTTTTGCGGCGATGGTGCTGGACGCCATCGATGGCCGCGTCGCGCGCCTGACGAATACGCAAAGCGAATTTGGCGCCCAGTACGATAGCCTGTCCGACATGGTCTCTTTCGGTGTCGCACCGGCGCTCGTGGTGTATGAGTGGTCGCTGCGCGGCATGGGCAAGCTCGGTATGCTGACGGCCTTCGTCTACTGTGCCAGTGCCGCGCTGCGTCTGGCGCGCTTCAATACCAATATTGCCGTCGTCGACAAACGCTACTTCCAGGGCCTGCCCAGCCCGGCAGCGGCTGCCATGGTCGCAGGTCTCGTGTGGCTGATGGATGATTTGCAGATACCGGGTCCCGACATGAACTGGCTGGCCTGGAGTGTTACGCTGTATGCCGGCCTGACGATGGTGACGAATGTGCCGTTCTACAGCTTCAAGGACGTCAATTTCCGCAAATCCGTGCCTTTCATTGTGATCTTCCTCATTGCGCTTGGTTTTGCCGCGGTGTCGAGCGATCCACCGAAGTGGCTGTTTGGCGTATTCGTCGCCTACGGTCTGTCCGGCTATTGCGTGTTTTTCTGGCGACTGTTCAAGGGCAAACCGGTCAGCATCATCCAGACTGAAGCCGAATCTGCTGACGATAAAGATTAAGTCGGGACCCTTCGGGTTCCTGCCGCGTAGTATTTTTAGGAGTTTTCCATGGCCGACAAACTGATTATTTTTGATACGACGCTGCGTGATGGCGAACAGTCGCCGGGCGCATCGATGACCAAGGATGAAAAGATCCGCATCGCCAAACAGCTCGAGCGCCTCAAGGTCGATGTCATCGAGGCGGGCTTCGCGGCAGCATCACCGGGCGACTTCGAATCGATCAAGGCCATCTCCGGCATCGTCAAGGACTCGATCATCTGCTCGCTCTCGCGCGCCAATGACCGCGACATTGCGCGCGCTGCCGAAGCGCTGGCGCCGGCACAGCGCAAACGTATCCATACCTTCATTGCTACCTCAGCGCTGCACATGGAAAAGAAGCTGCGCATGTCGCCCGATGAAGTCTTCGAGCAAGCCAAGCTGGCGGTGCGCTTTGCGCGCAAATTTACCGACGATATTGAATTCAGCCCGGAAGACGGCAGCCGCTCGGACCCGGATTTCCTGTGCCGGGTCATTGAAGCCGTGATTGCCGAAGGCGCGACCACGATCAATTTTGCCGACACCGTTGGCTACGGCGTGCCTGAGCTGTACGGCACCATGCTGCGCAGCCTGCGTGAGCGCATTCCGAATTCGGACAAGGCCGTCTGGTCCGTGCATTGCCATAATGATTTGGGCATGGCGGTCGCCAATTCCTTGGCCGGCGTGATGATCGGCGGCGCGCGCCAGATTGAATGCACCATCAATGGCCTCGGTGAGCGCGCTGGCAATACGGCGCTGGAAGAAGTCGTGATGGCGATTCGCACACGTAAGGACTATTTCAATCTCAACCTTGGTATCGATGCCTCGCAAATCGTCGCGACGTCGAAAATGGTGTCGCAGATTACTGGCTTTGCCGTACAGCCGAATAAGGCTGTGGTCGGTGCGAATGCGTTTGCACACGCGTCCGGCATACATCAGGATGGCGTGCTCAAGGCGCGCGATACCTATGAAATCATGCGCGCTGAAGATGTCGGCTGGACTGCCAACAAAATCGTGTTGGGCAAGCTGTCGGGTCGTAATGCATTCAAGCAGCGCCTGGAAGAACTCGGTATTTCGCTCGATTCCGAGACTGAAGTGAATGCGGCGTTTGCACGCTTCAAGGAACTGGCGGATCGCAAATCCGATATCTTTGATGAAGATATTCTTGCGCTCGTCTCGGATGAGCAGCAGTCGCATGACGACGAGCAATACCGTTTTGTGTCGATGTCACAGCATTCCGAGACCGGCGAAAAGCCGTTCGCCAGCGTCGTCTTCACGATCGCCGGCAAGGAAGTTGCATGCACGGGGCAGGGCAACGGTCCGGTCGACGCGACCGTTAATGCCATCGAGACGCAGACCGCCAGCGGTGCGGAATTGCTGCTGTTCTCGGTGAATGCGATTACGACTGGCACTCAGTCGCAAGGCGAAGTCACGATGCGCTTGTCCAAGGCCGGTCGCATCGTCAATGGCGTCGGCGCGGATCCGGACATTGTCGTGGCCTCGGCCAAGGCGTATCTGTCGGCCCTGAACAAATTGTATTCCAAGGTCGATAAGTTGAATCCGCAGCTGTAAGGGCACAGAGCCTGTCAGAAGCATTCAAAAAACGCCGCAACATTTGCGGCGTTTTTTATGTGTGATGCTTATTGCACGACAATTTGCTTGGCCTGAACCAGTGGCTTTTTCGGCAGCGTCAGTGTCAGGATGCCGTTTTCGAGGCGCGCTGCGATACCTGCTTCATCGAGATCGGCTGCCAGGCTGAATGTACGGCTGTATTTGCCTGCCGTGCGTTCTGCGTGGATCAATTTTTCGCCTTCCACATTAGCGCGCTTTTGCACGCTTTCGGCGGCGATCGTCACACGTCCGGCGTCGATTGAAATCTTGACTTCATCCTTGCGCAAGCCCGGTAAGGCCGCTTCGACCTCATAGGCATTCGCTGTCTCGCGCACATCAATGGCGAGATTTTGCGCGCTACTTTCTGTCGGCGTGCGGTCCGCTTCAAATAGGCCTTGCATGAGTCGCTCGAATGAATTATCGATTGCGGCACGGTTCAGGCTGGCAGGAAGGGGAGTACGATTGCGTAAGATCAGGTTCATGGTCAGTCTCCGTTCACAGTTAAGGAGCAAGGCTCCGGTGAACAGCAGATAAGGCGTGCAAGGATTTTTTCAAGGAACTATAAATTTGAGCAAGGTCTCTTGAAAATCTGCTTCTGAGCGCAATACGGCGATCAAGCTGAAGCTTCTAAGTGCCATATTTTAAATATCGATATTTCGATAATGGCTATGACATTGCCCGAATCACATAAACATCGAATGTTGGCTTAGTCGTTTCTATGGTAACTTTCAGTAATAGATAACTGAAAGAAACTAATAATTGCCATGCAAGTTTTTAAACATGCAGTAGCCGTGATTGCGACCTCCACGGTATATTGCCTGATTTACCAGTTAAACGAATATGCGTTTGCGCATTTGCATTACGCGCAAGGCGCCATGTGGATTTTTCTACCCAGCGGGGTGCGACTTGCTGCTGTACTTATCCTCGGCGGCTGGGGTGCGCTAGGTATAGGTTTGGGCGCGTTTGTCATGGCTCTCCTTGCAGAGCCTGCTGGTGATCTTGGTTCTGTGGCAGGCACAGCCCTGATTTCAGGCGTGTCGCCCTTGGTCGCCCTGTGGATTTGCCAGAACAAGTTCAAGCTCGATGTCGAATTGACGGATTTTTCAGCTTCGATGCTGCTGAAAATGACGGTTATTTTCGCGGTCGTCAGTCCCTTGCTGCACCAGGGCTGGAATTTTTTGCAGGGATACACGGAACATCTGCTCAGCAGCCTGCTGGTGATGAGCACCGGCGATTTGATCGGCACGATCATCATGTTCTATGTTGCGAAACTATTCTTGTCGCAGCTACCTCGCGGGCTTCTGACGAAATAGCTGCAAGGAATTTGAAACGCCGGGTGTTTTCCGCTATACTCCGCGTCTGTCCATTTTGGATAGAACTTCAACTCAGGTAATCACGGTGCACAGGGTTCACACAAACGACTCAGCGCACCGCATGTGAAAGGTAGTCATGACTGTAGAAAATATCAACAAAGCCGCGATCATTGCGGACAACGCCCGCGGCCTCAACGACACCGGCTCACCAGAAGTGCAAGTCGCTCTGTTGACAGCCCGTATCAACGAATTGAACGGCCACTTCAAGGCCCACGCCAAGGATCATCACTCGCGCCGTGGTTTGATCATGATGGTCAATCGCCGCAAGAGCCTGTTGTCCTACCTTAAGGGCAAGGATGCAACCCGTTACCGCGCTTTGATCGAAAAACTCGGTCTGCGTAAATAATCAGCGTTGGCCTTTTAGGCGATGCTACTGAAATGCCTGCGTCAGTTTACTGATGCGGGCATTTTGTTTTTTGGCTGTTCGTAAGTGCATTACAGCAAGGTTTTGAAAAATTAGTGAGATGTGCAGCTGTAGTTCAAGCGCGCATCTGTGGTGAGGTGAACGACAGCGCCTGAAAATCTGTCGGTAAAATTAGAAAGGAAACACCGTGTTTAATAAAGTTACCAAATCGTTTCAGTATGGTCAGCACCAGGTTACTCTGGAAACCGGCGAAATCGCTCGCCAGGCTTCCGGCGCCGTCATGGTCTCGATCGAAGATACCGTGATTCTCGCGACCGTCGTCGCCCGCAAGGATGCCAAGCCAGGTCAGGATTTCTTTCCGTTGACCGTTGACTACCTTGAAAAGACTTACGCTGCTGGCCGTATTCCCGGCGGCTTCTTCAAGCGTGAAGGTCGTCCTTCCGAAAAAGAGACGCTGACTTCGCGTCTGATCGACCGTCCTATCCGTCCGCTGTTCCCTGAGGGTTACCTCAATGAAGTTCAGGTCATCATCCACGTCATGTCGGTGAACCCTGAAATCGATCCGGACATCGCTGCCATGATCGGCGCATCCGCTGCCCTGTCAGTGGCCGGTATCCCGTTTGACGGCCCGATCGGCGCTGCCCGCGTTGGCTACATCGACGGTGCTTATGTCCTCAACCCGACGACATCGCAGCTCAAGCTGTCGCAGATGGACCTGGTCGTTGCCGGTACTGAAGCCGCTGTGCTGATGGTCGAATCGGAAGCCAAAGAGCTGTCCGAAGAAATCATGCTCGGTGCAGTCGTCTTCGGTCACACCGAAATGCGCGCTGTCATCGACGCCATCCATGAACTCGTACGTGACGGCGGCAAGCCTGAAGTCGAGTGGAGTCCAGCGCCGAAGAATGAAGCCCTGATCGCTAAAGTCGCCCAGTTCGGCGAAGCCAAGCTGCGCCTGGCTTACCAGACGAAAGACAAGCAAGCCCGCACTGCCAAGCTCAAGGACGCCTTCGCTGAAGTGAACGCTGCCGTTGCCGCTGACGCTGCTGCTGCCGGCACAGCCGCTGCAGACAGCGCTGAAATCAGCTCGATTTTGTTCGACCTCGAAGCCAAGATCGTGCGTTCGCAAATCCTCGAAGGCGAGCCACGCATCGATGGTCGCGATACACGTACTGTGCGTCCGATCTCGATCCGTACCAGCGTTCTGCCACGTACCCACGGTTCAGCCCTGTTCACGCGCGGCGAAACGCAGGCGCTGGTCGTAGCGACTCTGGGTACTGCCCGTGACGAGCAAAAGATCGATGCCCTGATGGGTGAATACACCGACCGCTTCATGCTTCATTACAACATGCCTCCGTTCGCCACTGGCGAGACAGGTCGCGTTGGTACGCCGAAGCGTCGTGAAATCGGTCACGGTCGTCTGGCCAAGCGCGCCTTGCTGGCAGCCTTGCCGGCACCGGAAGATTTCAGCTATTCCGTACGTCTCGTGTCCGAAATTACCGAGTCGAACGGCTCCTCGTCGATGGCATCGGTCTGCGGCGGTTCACTGGCACTGATGGACGCAGGTGTTCCGATGAAATCGCATGTGGCTGGTATCGCCATGGGCCTGATCAAGGAAGGCGGCCGTTTCGCCGTTCTGTCCGATATTCTCGGCGACGAAGATCACCTCGGCGACATGGACTTCAAGGTAGCCGGTACTGCCAATGGCATTACTGCACTGCAGATGGACATCAAGATCCAGGGCATCACCAAGGAAATCATGCAGGTCGCGCTGGCGCAAGCCAAAGAAGGCCGTGTGCATATCCTCAGCAAGATGCAAGAAGCCATGCCGCATGTGAAAGCCGAAATGTCGGACTTCGCACCGCGCCTGATCACCATCAAGATCAATCCTGAAAAAATCCGTGACGTCATCGGCAAGGGCGGCGCTGTCATTCGCGCGCTGACTGAAGAGACTGGCACACAGATCGACATCAGCGATGAAGGTCTGGTTACGATCGCCTCCGTGGATGCTGCTGCAGGTCAGGAAGCGAAACGTCGTATCGAAGAATTGACGGCTTCCGTTGAAGTTGGCAAGACTTACGATGGCGTGGTCTTGAAGCTGCTCGACTTCGGCGCGATCGTTCAGGTCATGCCAGGTAAAGATGGCTTGCTGCATATCAGCCAGATCGCCAATGAGCGTGTCAACGCCGTTGCCGATTATCTGACTGAAGGCCAGGCTGTGCGCGTCAAGGTCCTCGAGACGGATGACCGTGGCCGCTTGAAGCTGTCGATGAAAGCTGCTGTTGCTGATGATGCTGCTGTTGAGGCTGTCGCTCAGCAATAAGTCGTCGTTAGCTGTATGGAAAGCCGTCCGGGATGTAAATTCCGGGCGGCTTTTTTATTGGGAGCCGCATCCATTTGAATTCATATAGACGCGTCCGAAATGACATTTTCCTGGCTGTCGTACAATGCGACCTTTCCCCCAAACGGACATCCTCATGCGTGCAATCCACATCACTCAACCCGGCCCGCCAAATGTCTTGCAAGTCTGCGAACGTCCCATGCCGCATCCCAAGGCGGGCGAAGTCCTCATCAAGGTTCATGCCGCTGGCGTAAATCGTCCCGACGTCTTGCAGCGCACCGGTAATTATCCAGTCCCGCCGGGCGCATCGGATTTGCCTGGGCTTGAAGTGGCCGGTGAAATCATTGAAGGCGACTGCGGTGAAACAGACCTGAAGATCGGCGATATGGTGTGTGCGCTCGTGCAGGGAGGCGGCTATGCCGAATATTGCACTGCACCTGCGGCGCAATGCCTGCCTGTGCCGGCTGGATTAACTGCTGTACAGGCGGCGGCATTGCCCGAGACTTTCTTCACTGTCTGGAGCAATGTCTTCGATCGCGCCGGGCTGAGTGGCAATGAAACCTTGTTGGTGCAGGGCGGCACATCCGGCATTGGCGTAGCA
Source organism: Oxalobacteraceae bacterium (assembly GCA_947448025.1). Lineage (GTDB taxonomy): Bacteria > Pseudomonadota > Gammaproteobacteria > Burkholderiales > Burkholderiaceae_D > CANFLV01. The sequence goes on from CANFLV010000001.1 coordinate 94,573, forward strand.
GCGATCCAGATCGCCGCGGCGCTCGGCCATCGCGTCTTTGCCACCGCTGGAACTGATGAAAAAGCGCGCGCCTGTGAAGCGCTAGGTGCAGAACGCGGCATCAATTATCGTACCGAAGATTTTGCTCAAGTCGTCAAGGCAGCGACCGACGGCCGCGGCGTCGATGTGATTCTCGACATGGTCGCCGGCAGTTACCTGCCGCGCGAAATCAATTGCCTGGCCGACGACGGTCGCCTTGCGGTGATCGCCTTGCTCGGCGGTGTAAAAGCCGAACTCGATCTGGGACAGCTGCTGCGCCGTCGCCTGACCGTGACCGGCTCGACCTTGCGCCCGCGCTCTGTCGCCTTCAAAGCCGATATCGTCGCCAAATTGCGGAAACATGTCTGGCCCTTGCTTGAGTCCGGCAGGGTCAAGCCCGTCATTTATCAGACCTTTCCACTTGAGCAGGCAGCCGCGGCGCATACACTGATGGAAAGCAGCCAGCATGTCGGCAAAATCATGTTGAATGTCCTGTAAGCAGCGCATCTTTTATCTTGCTGAGGTACTTAGGGCTCAAGCTCGAAAAATCAGCCGCTATTTGCGTGATATCAGACGCCGCGGTTTGACCGTACTTGCCTCGGCGGGCTAAAATAGCGGGTTGATTAGATATGGGAATTACATGCGCCGCAAACTCGTTGCCGGTAACTGGAAAATGAATGGCAGTCTCGCCGCCAATTCTGCGTTGCTGGCATCCGTGAATGCAGCTCTGGGCAATGATGTGGCCTGTGATATCGCCGTCTGTGCGCCTGCGCCGTATCTCGCGCAATGCCAGGCGCTGCTGGCCTCCAGCCAAGTCGCCTTGGGCGCACAGGATGTATCGGCGCATGAGACGGGCGCCTACACGGGTGAAGCCAGCGCGGCGATGCTCGCTGAATTCGGCTGCCGCTACGTCATCGTCGGTCACTCGGAGCGCCGGAGCTATTTTGCGGAAGACGATGCATTGGTCGCACAAAAAACCGTGCGCGTTTTGCAGTCGGGCCTGACGCCGATCGTTTGCGTCGGCGAGACCCTAGAGCAGCGTGAATCCGGCAAGACTGCATCTGTCGTCGGTGCGCAGCTCGGTGCCGTGCTGGCAGCGATCGATGCCGCGCGGGTCGCCGATATCGTCGTCGCTTACGAGCCGGTATGGGCGATCGGCACCGGCAAGACCGCCACGCCAGCGATGGCTCAGGAAGTCCATGCGCAGCTGCGCGAGCAGCTCACAGGATGCAATGCGGAGCAGGGCGCGAAAGTACGGATATTGTATGGCGGCAGCATGAAGCCGGACAACGCCGCGGAATTGATGGCCATGCCGGATATCGATGGCGGCCTGATCGGCGGGGCGGCCTTGAAGGCGACGGATTTCCTGGCGATTATCGCTGCAGCAAAATAAAAGCTTCAAACAAAGAATTTAACCCCGATTGGAAATTATTACATGAGCACGATCCTGACCATTATTATCGTTATCCAGGTGCTGTCAGCGCTGGCAATTATCGGCCTCGTGCTGCTGCAGCATGGCAAAGGTGCCGACATGGGCGCGGCCTTCGGCTCGGGTGCATCGGGTAGTCTGTTCGGCGCGACCGGTTCTTCTAACTTCCTGTCGAAGTCGACTGGCTTTGCAGCTGCGATCTTTTTCGCGGCGACTCTGGCACTGGCATTTTTCGGGGGGCGTCATACGGCCTCGACCGGCGGCGTGATGGATAATTTGCCGGCGACGCAGAATATTGCACCTGCGGCTGCAGGTAGTGCGGCAGCCTCAGCGGCAAATTCAGCGCCTGCAGCAGCAGCTGGTGCGAATTCATCTGGTCAGTCGAACCAGATTCCGAAATAATCGGTCCTCATAGGGAAAATATCGCATTTAATCTTTCTTATTCTTAATTGTTCGTTGAACAAAGAGGGTAAAGCAGTTAAAATATCGACCTTAAGCCGACGTGGTGAAATTGGTAGACACGCTATCTTGAGGGGGTAGTGGCGAAAGCTGTGCGAGTTCGAGTCTCGCCGTCGGCACCAGTTAAAAACAAAAAGCCAGCAAGGAATCCCTTAGCTGGCTTTTTGTCGATAAGTGTAACAAGTGGCTCGGCGGAGTAAGCGTCGGGATACGAAAGAGTTCGCGCGGTTCGGTGTTTTGTCAGTGCTTTGTAAGTAACGAATCGTTTAATCAAACAGCTCAACGAATGATCCTATTGTGAATCTCGAAAATTATCTTCCTGTCCTTCTGTTCATCCTCGTCGGTATTGGCGTAGGCGTCGTCCCGCAGGTCCTCGGACGGTTCGTCGCGCCCTACAAGCCCGATGCAGCGAAAAACTCTCCTTACGAATGCGGCTTCGAAGCATTCGAAGATGCGCGCATGAAGTTCGATGTGCGCTATTACCTTGTCGCCATCCTGTTTATTTTGTTCGATCTGGAAACGGCATTTTTCTTCCCGTGGGGCGTCTCGATGCGCGAAATCGGCTGGCCTGGCTTCGTCACGATGCTGTTGTTCATCGTCGAATTCATCGTCGGGTTCTGGTACATCTGGAAGAAAGGTGCCCTTGATTGGGAATAAGTTATGTCAATTGAAGGCGTATTGAACGAAGGTTTCGTTACCACCACAGCAGACAAGCTGATTAACTGGACACGCACCGGCTCGATGTGGCCGATGACGTTTGGTCTGGCATGCTGTGCCGTTGAAATGATGCACGCGGGCGCTTCCCGTTACGATCTCGACCGCTTCGGCATCGTGTTCCGCCCGTCGCCGCGTCAGTCTGACGTGATGATCGTCGCCGGCACACTATGCAACAAGATGGCGCCGGCGCTGCGCAAGGTCTATGACCAGATGGCCGAACCACGCTGGGTGATCTCGATGGGTTCCTGTGCCAATGGCGGCGGTTACTATCATTATTCGTATTCCGTCGTGCGCGGCTGCGATCGCATTGTGCCGGTCGATGTCTACGTACCAGGCTGCCCGCCGACAGCGGAAGCGCTGCTGTACGGGATCATGCAATTACAAAACAAGATCAAGCGTACCAACACGATTGCTCGCTAAGAGAAGCTGAAGCCACCTTATGACGACGAAACTTGAAAGTCTCGAAGCCGCAGTGCGCAATGCGCTCGGCGACCATTTGCAAGGCCTGACGGTCGCGCTCGGCGAAATCACGATCGTGGTGGCGTCGCAGAACTACCTGTCAGCCATGCGCGTGCTGCGCGATCACGCTGACCTGCGCTTCGAAGAATTGCTCGACCTGTGCGGTGTCGATTATTCGACCTACGGCGACGGCATCTGGGAAGGACCGCGCTTTGCGGTCGTCTCGCATCTGATCTCGATGGAGCATAACTGGCGTTTGCGCGTGCGCGTGTTTGCGCCTGACGATGAACTGCCGGTCGTTGCGTCGCTGATCGATCTGTGGCCGTCTGCGAACTGGTACGAGCGCGAAGCTTTCGACTTCTTCGGAATACTTTTTGATGGTCATAACGACTTGCGTCGCATCCTGACCGACTATGGTTTCATCGGTCATCCATTCCGCAAGGATTTCCCTGTCTCCGGCTATGTCGAGATGCGCTACGACCCAGAGCAAAAGCGCGTCATTTACCAACCTGTGACGATAGAGCCGCGTGAGATTACGCCGCGCGTGATTCGTGAAGAACAGTACGGGATCAAATAATAATGGCTGAAATTAAGAACTACACGCTCAACTTCGGGCCGCAGCATCCGGCAGCGCACGGCGTTTTGCGTCTCGTGCTCGAGCTCGACGGTGAAGTCATCCAGCGCGCCGATCCGCACATCGGCCTCTTGCATCGTGCCACTGAAAAGCTGGCCGAGCAAAAGACTTACCTGCAATCCGTGCCGTACATGGATCGCCTCGACTACGTGTCGATGATGTGTAATGAGCATGCCTACGTGATGACGATCGAGAAGCTGCTGCAGCTCGATGTGCCGATTCGGGCGCAATACATCCGCGTCATGTTCGATGAAATCACGCGGCTGCTGAACCATCTGCTGTGGCTGGGCGCGCATGCGCTCGATGTCGGCGCGATGGCGGTGTTCCTGTACGCATTCCGCGAACGTGAAGACTTGATGGACGTCTATGAGGCGGTGTCGGGCGCGCGCCTGCATGCGGCTTACTACCGTCCGGGTGGCGTGTACCGTGATCTGCCGGACGCCATGCCGAAGCACAAGGCTTCGCTGATTCGCAATGCAAAAGCGATCAAGCAGCTGAATGAAAATCGTGAAGGTTCGGTGCTCGATTTCATTGAGGATTTCACGAACCGCTTTCCGGGCTATGTCGACGAATACGAAACACTGCTGACCGATAACCGGATCTGGAAACAGCGTCTGGTCGGTATCGGTGTGGTCACGCCGGAGCGCGCCAAAGCCATGGGCTTTACCGGCCCGATGCTGCGCGGTTCGGGTATCGAATGGGATCTGCGCAAGAAGCAGCCCTATGAAGTCTATGACCTGCTCGACTTCGACATCCCGGTCGGCACTAACGGCGACTGCTATGACCGCTACCTCGTGCGCGTGGAAGAAATGCGCCAGTCCAACCGCATTATCAAACAATGCGTAGAATGGCTGCGCAATAATCCGGGCCCGGTCATCACCCCTAATCACAAGGTGGCGCCGCCGTCGCGTGTGGACATGAAGTCGAACATGGAAGAGTTAATCCATCACTTCAAACTGTTCACCGAAGGCTTCCATGTGCCGGCAGGCGAGGCCTACTGTGCAGTCGAGCATCCTAAGGGTGAGTTTGGTACTTACATCGTTTCCGACGGTGCAAACAAGCCTTACCGCCTGAAGATCCGCGCACCGGGCTTTGCCCACCTGCAGGGACTGGACGAGATGGCAAAAGGCCACATGATCGCGGACGCGGTCACCATCATCGGCACACAAGACATCGTATTTGGCGAGATTGACCGCTAGTGTCAATAATTGAGGCGCAGACAATGCTGTTATCAGAGCAAGCGTATAAAAAGATCGACCGCGAGGTCGCGAAATTCCCTGCAGATCAGAAGCAATCCGCAGTGATGGCGGCGCTCGCCATCGCCCAGGATGAAACCCGCTGGCTGCCGCCAGAAGTGCTGCAGGATGTCGCTGATTATCTCGACATGCCGGCCATCGCCGTGCAGGAAGTCGCGACTTTCTACAATATGTATCACACGACACCGGTCGGCAAATTCAAGATTTCGGTCTGCACGAATCTGCCATGCGCCTTGTCGGGTGGCGAGAAGGCGGCGCACTATCTCAAGCACAAGCTTGGCATCGATTACCGCGAAACGACAGGCGACGACCAGTTCACGCTGATCGAAGGCGAGTGCATGGGCGCATGTGGTGATGCACCTGTCATGCTGGTCAATAACAAACGTTTGTGCAGCCTGATGTCGAACGAGAAGATCGATACGCTGGTTGAGGAGTTGAAGAAATGACCAGCCTGCATACACGCCACATCAAGCCGCTGATCCTCGAAGGACTCGACGGCAAGAACTGGGGCCTCGCCGATTACGTCAAGCGTGGTGGTTATGAGTCCTTGAAGCGCATCCTTACCGAAGGCATCGCGCCGGAGCAGGTCATCGCTGAACTGAAAGCGTCATCATTGCGCGGTCGTGGCGGTGCGGGCTTTCCGACCGGTCTGAAGTGGAGCTTCATGCCGCGCCAGTTCCCGGGCCAGAAATACCTCGTCTGCAATACCGACGAAGGCGAGCCGGGCACGTTCAAGGACCGCGACATCATTCGCTACAATCCACATGCGCTGATTGAAGGCATGGCCATCGGCGCTTACGCCATGGGTATCACAGTCGGCTATAACTATATCCACGGCGAGATCTGGGCTGATTACGAGCGCTTCGAAGAAGCCCTCGAGCAGGCCCGCGCGGCCGGCTTCCTCGGCGACAAAATCTTGGGCACGGAATTCAATTTCCAGCTGCATGCGTTCCACGGTTTCGGCGCGTATATCTGCGGTGAAGAGACGGCCTTGCTCGAGTCTATCGAAGGCAAGAAAGGCCAGCCACGCTTCAAGCCGCCGTTCCCGGCGAGCTTCGGTTTGTATGGCAAGCCTACAACGATCAATAACACCGAGACCTTCGCAGCTGTGCCGTTCGTGCTGAAAATGGGCGGCGAAGCATACGCTGCGCTGGGCAAGCCGAATAACGGCGGCACGAAGATTTTCTCGATGTCTGGTGACGTGGCCCTGCCTGGCAATTACGAAGTTCCGCTTGGTACGCCTTTTGCGACTCTGCTGGAACTGGCCGGCGGCATGCGCGACGGTAAAAAGATCAAGGCTGTGATTCCCGGTGGCTCATCGATGCCAGTCATTCCCGGTGACGTCATGATGGCCACCGACATGGATTACGATTCGATCGCAAAAGCCGGCTCGATGCTCGGCTCAGGTGCTGTCATCGTCATGGACGAGACGCGTTGCATGGTCAAGTCGCTGCTGCGTCTGTCGTACTTTTATTATGAAGAATCTTGCGGTCAGTGTACGCCGTGCCGTGAAGGCACAGGCTGGCTGTATCGCATGGTGCATCGTATCGAGCATGGACAGGGTCGCGTGGATGACCTCGACATGCTGAACTCAATTGCTGACAATATTCAGGGCCGCACGATTTGCGCGCTCGGCGATGCGGCGGCGATGCCGGTACGTGCCTTCATCAAGCATTATCGCGAAGAATTTGAGTACCACATTGAGCATAAGCGGTGCCTGGTACCGACGTATATTTAAGGTTTTGTTCTTTGAGGACGGGTTCTGCAAGTACCGGTCTTTAAGTACTTTTAGTCAGTTGGGGACAGAGTAGGCATCGCTACCGTGCGACGTACACTCTCTCCCTCAAAAAATGAAGATGAGCCATGGTCGAAATCGAATTAGACGGCAAGAAGGTAGAAGTCCCAGCGGGCAGCATGATCATGGATGCTGCCAACAAGACCGGTACCTACATTCCGCACTTTTGTTATCACAAAAAATTGTCCATCGCGGCGAACTGCCGCATGTGTCTCGTCGAAGTCGAGAAAGCACCCAAGCCTTTGCCTGCCTGCGCGACGCCGGTTTCCGCCGGCATGGTCGTGCGCTCGCATAGCGACAAGGCCATCACCGCGCAAAAAGGCGTGATGGAATTTTTGCTGATTAATCATCCGTTGGATTGCCCGATCTGCGACCAGGGCGGCGAATGCCAATTGCAAGACTTGGCAGTCGGCTATGGCGGTTCCGCTTCGCGCTATCAGGAAGAAAAGCGCGTGGTCGCAGTCAAGGATGCCGGCCCGCTGATCTCGATGCGCGAAATGAGCCGCTGCATCCATTGCACGCGTTGTGTACGCTTCGGCCAGGAAATCGCCGGCGTGATGGAATTCGGCATGCTTGGTCGCGGTGAACACGCCGAGATCACGGCCTTCGTCGGTAGCACCGTCAATTCCGAACTGTCAGGCAATATGATTGACCTGTGCCCGGTCGGCGCTTTGACCTCGAAGCCTTTCCGTTACAGCGCCCGTACATGGGAACTGTCACGTCGTAAATCCGTGAGCCCACATGACAGCCTCGGCGCGAACCTCGTGGTTCAGGTCAAGGACAGCAAGGTCATGCGCGTACTGCCGCTGGAAAATGACGCCGTCAATGAATGCTGGCTGTCCGACAAGGACCGCTTCGCTTACGAAGGCTTGAACAGCAGCGATCGCCTGACCAAGCCAATGATCAAGCAGGATGGCAAATGGCAGGAAACCGACTGGCAGACAGCGCTGGAATACGTCGCCCACGGCTTGCGTAACATCCGCCACGAACATGGCGCCGATGCGATCGCCGCATTAGCGACACCGTATTCGACGCTTGAAGAATTGACGCTGTTGCAAAAGCTCGTGCGCGGCATCGGTTCGAACAATGTCGACTTCCGTTTGCGCCAGTCGGACTTCGCGCTCGACGGCAAGGTCACGCCATGGCTCGGTATGCCAGTGGCCGAGATCGACGAATTGAAACGCGTGTTCGTGATCGGTTCCTTCCTGCGCAAGGATCATCCTTTGCTGGCTGCGCGTTTGCGCCAAGCCAATAAGAGTGGTGGCAAGCTGAGTCTGTTGCATGCGACAGATGATGACTTGCTCATGCCAGTCGCGAACAAGATGATCAAAGCGCCGTCTGCATGGCTGGCGACTTTAAGCGAAATCATTGTCGCGATCGCGCAAGCCAAGGACATCGCAGTTCCGGCCGGTTTTGAAAACATCCAGCCATCCGAAGCAGCACAGAAGACAGCAGCCAGCTTGATTACTGATTTGCCGTCAGCGGTCTTCCTTGGCAATGCAGCAGCCCAGCATCCGGACGCGGCGAAATTGCACGCGGCCGCTGAATGGATTGCACAGAATACTGGTGCGAATTTCGGCTACCTGACAGAAGCCGGTAATACTGTTGGCGGCTATCTGGCCAATGCGACACCGGGTGCAGGTGCCAACGCGCAGCAGGCATTCGCTGCGCCACGCAAGGCCTACGTATTGCTGAACGCTGAACCAAAGCTCGACAGCGCCAATCCGCAAGTCGCAGCATCTGCTCTCGCGCAAGCCGAGATGGTCGTAGTCATGTCGGCATTCCAGCATGGCTTCGATTACGCCGATGTCTTGCTGCCGATTTCACCGTACTCCGAAACTTCCGGCACCTTCGTCAACGCTGAAGGCCGCGCGCAAAGTTTCAATGGTAGCGCCAAGCCACTCGGCGAGACCCGTCCGGCATGGAAAGTATTGCGCGTCCTGGGTAATCTGCTTGAACTCAGCGGCTTTAACTACGATACCTCTGAAGCGATTCGCAATGAAGTATTGGCCGGTGATGTTGCAAGCCGTCTGAATAACATTTCGGGCATCGCGCCGGTAGCAGCATTGGTAATCGCCGATGCGCCGCTGGAGCGTGTCACCGATGTGCCGATTTACGCCACAGACGCGATCGTGCGTCGCGCCGAATCGCTGCAGCAGACGACCGATGCACAGGTACCGAAGGTCGTGATTTCCAGCGAACTCGCAGCCAAGCTCAATGTCGTTGACGGCGCTGCGGTAATCGTCAAGCAAGGTGAGGGCAGTGCCATCCTGCCAGTCGCGATCCATGCCGGTCTGCCGGCAAATGTCGTGCGCGTCGCCGCCGCCCAAATCGCCACCAGCACGCTCGGTGCGATGTTCGGCGCCATCACTGTGGAGAAAGCATGATCGACCTGGCTCTCGCATTTATTCATACGAACGGCAGCGCCTTGCTCGGGCCGTTCTGGCCAGTGGTCTGGACACTCGTCAAGATCGTAGCGCTTGTATTGCCTTTGATGTTGTCCGTGGCTTACCTGACACTCTGGGAACGCAAGGCCATCGGCTGGATGCATATCCGTCTCGGACCAAACCGCGTTGGCCCGGCTGGTTTGTTGCAGCCAATCGCCGATGCCTTGAAGTTGCTGCTGAAAGAAATTGTGATTCCGGCGAAAGCCAACAAGGCTCTGTTCGTGATCGCACCAGTGATGACGATCATGCCGGCGCTGGCTGCATGGGCCGTGATTCCTTTCGGTCCTGAAGTCGCCCTCGCCAATGTCAATGCGGGTCTCTTGTTCGTCATGGCCATCACGTCGATGGAAGTCTACGGCGTCATCGTGGCGGGCTGGGCGTCGAATTCTAAGTTTGCCTTCCTTGGTGCGATGCGCGCCTCGGCGCAGATGGTGTCGTACGAAATTCCGATGGGCTTCGTACTGGTGATCGTGCTGATGGTGTCGGGCAGCTTGAATTTCACGGACATCGTGATGTCACAAACCAAGGGCACCTTCGCTTCGATGGGCTTGAATTTCCTGTCGTGGAACTGGCTGCCTTTGCTGCCGATGTTCTTCGTGTATGTGATCTCCGGTATCGCTGAGACTAACCGTCATCCGTTTGACGTCGTTGAAGGCGAGTCTGAAATCGTCGCTGGTCACATGGTGGAATATTCAGGTATGTCGTTCGCGATGTTCTTCCTGGCTGAATACGCGAACATGATTCTGATTTCCTGCCTCGCATCGCTGATGTTCCTCGGCGGCTGGGATGCACCACTGTCTTTCCTGACCTTTATTCCGGGCTGGATCTGGCTGGGTATCAAGACTTTCTGCGTGGTGACGATTTTCATCTGGGCGCGCGCTTCGTTCCCACGTTACCGTTATGACCAGATCATGCGTCTGGGCTGGAAAGTGTTTATTCCACTGACGCTCGGCTACTTGGTATTCGTCGCTGCATGGATGCAGACGTCGTGGAATATCTGGAAATAATTGAGTGAGTCGGTGCACACGGCGCAATAATTTGCGCCCGACGTACCGGTGAATGGCAGGGCGCAATGTATTGCGCCGTATGCCTAAAAAACATCAGATTTATGAAAGAGGCTTGGTGCATATGGAAGCCATAAAAGATTTTTTAAACAGCCTGCTGTTGCGTGAACTGTTCAAGGGCCTGGCCCTGACGGGACGCTACATGTTCGCGCGCAAGATCACCGTGCAATTCCCGGAAGAGAAGACGCCGCAGTCACCGCGTTTCCGTGGCCTGCATGCGCTGCGTCGTTATCCGAATGGCGAAGAACGTTGCATCGCGTGCAAACTGTGCGAAGCAGTCTGCCCGGCCATGGCGATCACGATTGAATCCGAGCAGCGCGACGACGGCAGCCGCCGCACGACGCGTTATGACATCGATCTGACGAAGTGCATCTTCTGCGGCTTCTGCGAAGAATCCTGCCCGGTCGACTCCATCGTCGAGACGCATGTGCTGGAATATCATGGCGAAAAGCGCGGTGACCTGTACTACACCAAAGACATGCTGCTGGCAGTGGGTGACCGCTACGAAAAAGAAATCGCTGCGAATCGTGAAGTCGATGCGGCTTACCGCTGATTTAGTTAAACCGGGCTGGAAGGGCGTCTCTGTCCAGCCGATATTTTTGGTCGATCATGGAATTTAAAACTGCATTGTTCTACGCGTTCTCGGCAATACTTGTGCTTGCCGCGACCCGCGTTATCACCGATCGCAATCCGGTACATGCCGCATTGTTCCTCGTGCTGTCCTTCTTTTCGGCAGCCGGTATCTGGATGCTGCTGCAAGCCGAGTTCCTCGCCATCGTGCTGGTGCTTGTCTACGTCGGCGCGGTCATGGTGCTGTTCCTGTTCGTGGTGATGATGTTGGACATTAATATCACCAAGCTGCGCGAAGGCTTCTGGGGTTATCTGCCGATGGCGTCGACGATAGGCGTGATCATCGTGCTTGAAATGTCGGCTGTGCTGCTCAATGGTTTCTGGCCAAATGGCGCGGGCATTCCCGCTGCATCGGCCAATATTGGCACCACCAAGGCGCTCGGTATCCTGATCTATACTGAATACGTCTACGCGTTCGAAGTCGCCGGCACGATCCTGCTGGTGGCGATCATTGCCGCCGTAGCCCTGACGCTGCGCGGTCGCAAGGACAGCAAATATTTCGATCCTGCCGAAGCCGTCAAGGTCAAGGCCAGCGACCGACTGCGCATCGTGCGCATGAAGGCGGAGTCGAACCGTCCAGTCGCAGCCCAGGCTGCAGCCACATCAACAGATAAGGGTTCGGTATGACCTTGACGCTCCCCCATTTCCTGATCCTCGGGGCCATCCTGTTTGCGATTTCGATCGTCGGGATTTTCCTGAACCGTAAAAACATTATCGTCCTGCTGATGGCCATTGAGCTCATGCTGCTGGCGGTGAACATGAACTTCATCGCCTTCTCGCATTATCTTGGCGACGCGGCCGGACAGATTTTTGTGTTCTTCATCCTCACAGTAGCTGCCGCGGAATCCGCGATTGGCCTGGCGATTCTGGTCGTGCTGTTCCGTAATCTGGACACGATCAATGTCGAGGATCTGGATACGCTCAAAGGTTAATTTTTTCAAACTGTTTTGCTGGACGGGAGTTATCCCGTCCTCGACTAATTAAAACAAGATAAGGTTCATCATGGCGGGGCAACTAAACCCTAACCTCCTTCTCGCTGTACCAATGGCACCTCTCGTAGGTTCTGCCATTGCCGGCTTGTTTGGTACGAAGTTCTTTGGCAACAAAGTCGGCCGTGCGACCTCGCACACCGTGACGATTCTTGGTGTGCTGATCGCATTGATCATCTCGTTCCAGACGCTGATGGCCGTGATGGATGGTGCTTCCTACAATGGCACGCTCTACACATGGCTGACCATCGGCGGCATCAAGTTCCAGGTTGGCTTTCTGGTCGACAGCCTGACGGCGATGATGATGGTCGTGGTGACTTTCGTGTCGCTGATGGTGCATATCTACACGATAGGCTACATGCAGGATGATGAAGGCTATAACCGCTTCTTCTCCTACATCTCGCTGTTCACGTTCTCGATGCTGATGCTCGTCATGAGTAATAACTTCCTGCAGCTGTTCTTCGGCTGGGAAGCAGTGGGCCTGGTGTCTTACCTGCTGATCGGTTTCTGGTACACGCGTCCGACGGCGATTTTCGCAAACATGAAGGCTTTCCTCGTGAACCGCGTCGGTGACTTCGGTTTCCTGCTCGGTATCGGTCTCCTGCTCGCCTACGCCGGTTCGATGGATTACGCCGAAGTGTTCGCCAAGCGCGAGCAACTGGCAACGCTGACTTTGCCTGGTACTGACTGGATGCTGTTGACGGTCGCCTGTATCTGCCTGTTCATCGGTGCCATGGGTAAGTCAGCGCAATTTCCACTGCATGTCTGGCTGCCTGATTCGATGGAAGGCCCGACACCGATCTCTGCACTGATCCATGCTGCGACGATGGTCACGGCCGGTATCTTCATGGTTACGCGCATGTCGCCTTTGTTTGAATTGTCGGACACGGCACTGTCATTCATTCTTGTGATCGGTTCAATCACGGCCTTGTTCATGGGCTTCCTCGGCATCATTCAAAACGATATCAAACGTGTCGTCGCTTATTCGACGCTGTCGCAGCTCGGTTACATGACTGTGGCGCTGGGTGCTTCGGCTTACCCGGTCGCGGTATTCCATTTGATGACGCATGCTTTCTTTAAGGCGCTACTGTTCCTCGCTGCGGGCGCCGTCATCATCGGCATGCATCACGACCAGGACATCCGCAACATGGGTGGTCTGCGCAAATACATGCCCATTACCTGGATCACATCCTTGCTCGGTTCGCTGGCCTTGATCGGCACGCCGTTCTTCTCTGGTTTCTATTCGAAGGACAGCATCATTGAAGCCGTGCAGGCGAGTCATTTGGCGGGTTCCGGCTTTGCCAGTTTTGCGGTGTTGGCGGGCGTGTTCGTTACAGCCTTCTATTCTTTCCGCATGTACTTCCTCGTGTTCCACGGCGAAGAGCGATTCGGCAAGGCGCATGCACATGATGCACATGCTCATGCTGCGCACGATGCGCATGGCAAGCATGACGCGCATGATGCACATGACGATCATCATGACGCACACGACGATGCCCACGACGATGCCCACGACGACCACGGCCATCATGGTCTGGCTCCAGGTCAAAAGCCGGGCAAGGCGCCATGGGTCGTGAAGATTCCACTGATGCTGCTGGCGATTCCTTCGGTAGTGATCGGCTTCATCACGATCGAACCCATGCTGTTCGGCGACTTCTTCAAAGGCGTGATCTTCGTGAACGAATCGCACCATGCGATGGAAGAACTGCACCATGAATTCCATGGCCCGCTGCAGATGGCGATCCATGCCTTCACGTCCTTGCCGTTCGCATTGGCACTGGCGGGCGTGGTCTCGGCTTACTACTGCTACCTCGTGAATCCGAAAGTACCGGCCTGGTTCTTTGCGAAATTCCATGCGCTGCATACGCTTCTGGACAATAAGTACTACCTGGACAAGTTCAACCAGGCAGTCTTCGCGAACGGTGCGCGCCTGCTCGGCGGCGGCTTCTGGAATATCGGCGACAAGGCGCTCATCGATGGCCTCGTCGTCAACGGTAGCGCGAAGCTGGTCGGCTGGTTCGCCAGCGTGATTCGTCGGGCACAGACCGGTTATATCTATCACTATGCATTCGTGATGATTCTCGGTGTGCTCGGTTTCCTGGTGTGGTTCATGCCCTTCCCATTTGTCAAATAAGTTGGCAACGTAAAGCAAACAATAACCATGATGCAGTCAACTTTCCCCCTTCTGAGCCTCGCGATCTGGATGCCTATCGCGTTTGGTCTGTTCATCCTCGCTTACGGTAGCGACAAGAGCCCCGGCATCGTCCGCGGCATGGCGCTCGTGGGTAGCGTCGCCAGTTTTCTGGTGACCTTCCCGCTGATGCAAAATTTCGACAGCGCCGCGCACGGCATGCAGTTTGTCGAGCGTTTTGCCTGGATCGAGCGTTTCAATATTCATTACTACCTCGGTATCGATGGGCTGTCGCTGTGGTTCGTGCCGCTGACAGCCTTCATCACCGTGATGGTCGTGATCTCCGCCTGGCAAGTCATCGAGAAGCGCGTCGCGCAATACATGGGCGCCTTCCTCGTTCTGTCGGGCCTGATGATCGGCGTGTTCTGTGCGCTGGACGGCTTGCTGTTCTATGTCTTCTTCGAATCGACGCTGGTACCGATGTTCATCATCATCGGCGTCTGGGGCGGCGCGAACCGGGTCTACGCTGCGATCAAGTTCTTCCTCTACACTTTCCTCGGTTCGCTTCTGACACTGGTCGCCATTCTTTATCTGTACTTCAAGTCGGGTGGCAGTTTCGACATCCTCGCGTGGCACCGCCTGCCGTTGCCGATGTCGACGCAGATCATGCTGTTTTTCGCCTTCCTGATGGCGTTCGCGGTGAAGGTACCGATGTGGCCTGTGCATACATGGCTACCGGACGCACACGTTGAAGCGCCGACAGGTGGCTCAGTCGTGCTGGCTGCGATCATGCTCAAGCTCGGCGGTTACGGTTTCCTGCGGTTCTCCTTGCCGATTGCACCAGATGCCAGCCATTACCTGTCGGGCATGATGATCACCTTGTCGCTGATCGCGGTGATCTACGTTGGTCTGGTCGCACTGGTACAGACCGACATGAAAAAGCTGGTCGCGTACTCATCGATTGCGCACATGGGCTTCGTGACCCTCGGCTTCTTCATCTTCAATGATGTAGCAGTGCAGGGCGGTCTGGCACAGATGATCTCGCACGGCTTTGTGTCGGGTGCGATGTTCCTGTGTATCGGTGTGCTGTATGACCGCATGCACTCACGTCAGATTGTCGACTACGGTGGCGTGGTCAACAAGATGCCGCGTTTTGCTGCCTTGTTCGTACTGTTCTCGCTGGCGAATGCCGGTTTGCCAGGCACTTCCGGCTTCATCGGTGAGTTCCTCGTGATTCTTGGCGCAGTCAAGTTCAATTTCTGGATCGGCATGCTGGCAGCAACGGCACTGATTCTCGGCGCGGCGTATTCGCTGTGGCTGGTCAAGCGCGTGATCTTCGGTGCGGTCGCCAACAAGCATGTGGCTGAATTGGTAGACTTGAACGGACGTGAATTCGCCATGCTCGGCCTGCTCGCGATTGCAGTTATTGCCATGGGCTTGTACCCGGCGCCATTTACCGATGCGATGCAGACATCGGTCACCGACCTGCTCAAGCACGTGGCAGTTTCGAAATTAAATTGATGGGCGCTCCAATTTTATTTTCAAGCTTATTTTCAAGCATGAACCAATTTAGCGGACGCCAGTCAGCGGCGACAAAATGAACAATATGAACCTGATACCGGCCTATCCTGAAATTTTCCTGACGATCGCGGCTTCCGCGATTCTGTTGATCGACATGTTCCTCGCCGATGCCAAGCGGCACATCACGTATGTGCTGTCGCTGGCAACGCTGGGCGTGCTGACGCTGATGAGCTTGTCCGACTTCAACAGCGGTCTGACGGCTTACACCTTTCACAATATGTTCGTGTCCGACCCGATGTCGAACCTGTTGAAGATGTTTTCCTACATCGCCGTCGGCTTGACGCTCGTGTATTCACGCCAGTATGTGACGGACCGCGGCATGACCTCCGGTAATCTCGGTGGTGAATTCTATGTGCTGGCGCTGTTCTCGCTGCTGGGTCAGATGGTCATGATCTCCGGTAACAACATGCTGATCATTTATCTCGGCTTGGAGTTGATGTCGCTGTCGCTGTATGCCTTGGTCGCGATTCGTCGTAACCATGTGCAGTCGACTGAAGCAGCGATGAAGTATTTCATTCTCGGCGCGCTTGCCTCCGGTTTCCTCTTGTATGGTATTTCGATGCTGTATGGCGCGACTGGCTCCTTGGATCTGATGGAAGTGGCCAAGGCTGCGGCCTCCGGTACGGTCAACAAGACGGTACTCGTGTTCGGCGTCGTGTTCCTGGTCGCTGGTCTGGCATTCAAATTGGGCGCCGTGCCTTTCCACATGTGGGTGCCTGACGTGTATCAGGGCGCGCCGACTTCGGTCACGCTGCTGCTGGGCGCGGCACCAAAGCTGGCGGCATTTGCGATCTGCATCCGCCTGCTTGTGGAAGGCTTGCTGCCACTGGCAATCGACTGGCAGCAGATGCTGGTCGTGCTGGCAGTCCTGTCCATGGCGGTCGGTAATATCACGGCGATCATGCAGACGAATCTGAAGCGCATGCTGGCCTATTCGACGATTGCACAGATGGGCTTCATGCTGCTGGGTCTGCTGTCTGGCGTGGTCAACGGTAATGTGTTCTCTGCTGCGAATGCTTACAGCTCGGCGATGTTCTATGCAATTACGTATGTGCTCACGACGCTAGGTACCTTCGGCGTGATCCTGCTCTTGTCGCGTAGTGGCTTTGAAGCCGATAACCTCGATGATTTCAAAGGTTTGAATCAGCGCAGCCCATGGTTTGCGCTCGTCATGCTGCTGCTAATGCTGTCGCTGGCAGGTGTGCCGCCGACGATGGGCTTTTATGCGAAATTGTCGGTGCTGCAGGCGGTTCTTGGTACTGGCCAGATCTGGCTTGCCATCGTCGCTGTGCTGCTGTCGCTGATCGGTGCCTTCTACTACCTGCGCATCGTCAAGGTCATGTACTTCGATGAGCCGGTCGATACTTCGCCTATCGTCGTCAACAAGGACATGAGTGTCGTCTTGAGCATGAATGGAGCACTGGTGCTGGTACTGGGTCTGATGCCCGGCTATCTCATGAACGCCTGCGCCAACGCCATCGTCAAGACACTCGCGTCCTGATCGTCGTGGATGTCTCGCTCTCAAGCTGGTTCGTCATCGCCTTGGCTCTGGCGGCTGCGAACCTGCCTTTCCTCAATGAGCGAGTGCTCGCTTTTATTCCGGTCGGGCGTGATGTCAAGCCGTTCTGGCTGCGCCTGATCGAGATGGCCTTGCTGTATGCGGTGCTTGGCCTCATCGCCTATCTGCTTGAGTCACGCATCGGTAACACCTTCGTGCAGCACTGGGAATTTTTTGCCATCACGGGCTGCCTGTTCATCGTGCTCGCTTATCCCGGCTTCGTGTTCCGCTATCTGCGCAAACGGCAGGATTGAGCGGATCTGGCTTGACCCGCTTCATGCTCGTGGCGGCGTTCGCTGCTATTGTAGTGCCCATCATACAAAACCAGAAAGCGCCCGCATGGATGAGCATCTGAAAGAGACGCAAGTCGACAGTCAGCTGGCCTATGCTGGTCATTTCCTGAAAGTCCAGCGCGATACCGTCAGTCTGCCGGACGGCAAGCCTGCTGCGCGTGAATACATCAAGCATCCGGGCGCAGTCGTCATCCTGCCTTTGTTCGAGGATGGCACTGTGCTGCTGGAGCGCCAGTTCCGCTATCCGCTGGATCGTGTCTTCATTGAATATCCGGCCGGTAAAATCGACCCGGGCGAAGACCCGCTTAAATGCGCCCAGCGCGAATTGCAGGAAGAAACCGGCTACACCGCTGTCGACTGGCAGTTCGTCTGCACGATCCACAATGCGATCGCGTATTCGGATGAGCATCTCGATATTTACCTCGCGCGTGGCCTCACTGCCGGTCCGAACCAGCTCGACGAGGGTGAATTCCTGGAAACCTTTACTGCTACCGTGCCGCAGATGCTGGCTTGGGTGAGGGACGGGAAGGTCACGGATGTCAAAACCGTCATCGGTACCTTTTGGCTCGAGAAAATTGTCGCTGGACTCTGGCCGAAATAATTCGTCGCCTGCCGTGCCATCTCGGCATGGATCAACATGGCGCTATCGGCAAAAAATTTACCTGCAATCCAGCGCGCATTCTTGCGTGCTTTGCCTGATGTGTGAAAGATTGCGCTACAATCTTGCTGACATTAAATAATTTCATTTCCATGGCTACTGAATCGACCCAGATCCTTTGTACCGACTGTGATTTCAAGCACGTGATCGATCATCGTCCGGTGAGTCTCGTCTACAATTTTCCAGATAAGCAGCGCTGGACGACTGGACGCAAATTCGGCTGGTGCTATCACTGCGATGGCATTCACGATATGGAACCGGAAGTCAGGGCGCAAGATGTGCAGCCGCGCATCGATTACCTGAAGGCGACCATGGGCACGTTCAGCTATAAGCTGGGCGCTTTTCTGGGGCGTATGTCGGGTGAACGTCCTAAAGAGCCGGGACAATTACGTGACCTCGAGCTCCAGCTCAAACTGGCCAAGGAACGACGCAGCGCGGTGCGTTGTCTCGCCTGCGGCAAGGAAGGCGCCCTTCCGCTCTGGGACGACAAGAACGGGCAGTTGCACCATTCCTGTGGGGGCCAGTTCTATTCCGAAGCAATGGAACAGAGAGGCCCAGCGCCGATCTTCGATCGCGAATTCATCTATCTCGATCTTGAAGGCAATCGCGTCGAGCGGCCTGATACCAAGGCCTGAGTCTGGGTAAGCGGCAATGAACTTGATTGATGACTTACACAAATCTTCTGGATTTCATCACTAGCCTGGTGCTGGCTGCCTCAGTTTTGCCTTCTAGCATTGCCGTCTCGGCCAGTCGATTGCACACAGGCTTGTACGTCAACGCGCGCTTTTAATTTCGCAGCGAGCAGATACAGACCACCAAGCTTGCGGTGCAGCAAAAGCGCATCAGTCGGTGGCGTATGCCAGAATTCCTTGTCCATACCGAGCGCCATTCCCGCATCGCGTATGCGTGCACCCAGATCCGAACTGCCGAAATCAAAGTTGCCCTGATGGCGCAGTGGCTCGCATGCCTGGCTGAACAGGTCCAGCACTGCCCGCCTATGTCGCTGCGCGGTATCTGCAGCAAAATAACCAATAGCGCAGGCGGCGGCATCCATCACCGGCAGGTCCGCGGTAAGCGATCCATGCATGATGCTGCGGTAATGTCCAACCATGGACGCCGAATAGGCGCGCGTGGCGCCAAAGTCGAGCAGGATCAGCTGGCGCGTGGCGGCATCGTAGCGATAATTCGCAAAATTGGGATCGGTCTGCACGAGCCGGAATTCGAACAATTCCCGGAATAGCAGTTGTATCAGCAAACCGGTCACTCGGTCGCGTTCTGCCTGCGGTGCACTGGCCAGGGATTCAACCGGTACGCCACCCATGCGCGACATCGTCAGTACGCTCTCTCTGGTCAGATCAGCATACATGCTAGGCAGCGCAAATTCCGGTGCGTCGGCCAGCAAGCCCGCGTATTGCTGCAGGGCCGCTCCTTCGCGCAGGTAATCGGCTTCTTCATGCAGCTGGGCCTTGGCATCGCGCAGTAGCGGGGCTAAGTCCAGCGATTTCGGCAGCAGGCCAGATATGCGAAACAACGTGGCGACATTGTCGACGTCGCTGTCGATACTTTTGCGTACGCCCGGATACTGGATCTTGACGGCGACATGACGGCCATCGAGGGTCTCACCGAAATGGACTTGGCCGATCGAGGCCGCGGCCACGGGCGTAAAGGAAAATTGCTTGAACTTGCGGTGCCAGCCTTCGCCCCAGTTTGCATCGAGGACGCTAACGACCTGGCTCATCGGCATCGGTGTCGCGTCCGACCGCAGCCGCGCCAGCACATCGCGAATTTCGGCGGGCAGCAAGTCGCCTGCATCCATGGACAGTAACTGGCCGACCTTCATGGCCGCGCCGCGCAATTGCGACAGCTGGTCGGCAACCCGGTGCGCGTTGGCGGGCGTGAGCAGCAAGTCACTCAAGCTGGGGCGATGACCCTGGGCGAACTGACGCGCGCCTTCCGCGATCATGCCACCGGCAATGCCCGATGCCAGCGAGCCCAGCTTCGACAATCGGCTCCAGCGACCGCTGGGCACGGGCGAAGTTGAGCCAGCGCGCTCGACGAACTCGGTATCATTCATTTGAAATCGTCATGCTCTGCCAAGGTCGTCGCAATTACATATTCGAATAATTCGGCCCGCCGCCACCTTCCGGCGTGACCCAGACGATGTTTTGTGTCGGGTCCTTGATGTCGCAGGTTTTGCAATGCACGCAATTCTGCGCATTGATCTGCAGGCGGTCGGCGCCTTCCTCGGTCTTCACGTATTCATACACGCCGGCCGGGCAGTAGCGCGACTCCGGACCTGCATACATCGCCAGGTTGATATTGACTGGCACGCTGGCATCTTTCAGCGTCAAATGCGCTGGCTGTTCTTCGGCGTGATTCGTGTTTGAAATGAAGACCGACGACAGGCGGTCGAACGTCAGCTTGCCATCCGGCTTGGGATAAGTGATGGGCTTGAAATGCGATGCTGGTTTCAGGCATTCGTGGTCGGCATGTGTATGGTGCAGCGTCCATGGCGCCTTGCCGCGGAAAATTATCTGGTCGAGTCCGACCATCAGCGTGCCCAGATACAGACCTTTGCTCATCCATGGCTTGAAATTGCGCGCGACGTGAAGTTCTTCATGCAGCCACGACTGCTCGAAGGCGATGCCGTAAGCGCTCAGCTCATCATGCTGGCGCTCTGCGGCCAGGGCATCAAACGCTGCGTCCGCAGCCAGCATGCCGCTCTTGATCGCGGCATGGCTGCCCTTGATGCGTGAAGCATTCAGGAAGCCTGCATCGCAGCCGATCAGTGCACCGCCTTTGAAGCTCAGTTTCGGCAGCGATTGCAAGCCGCCGGCAGTCAATGCGCGCGCGCCGTAGGACAGGCGTTTGCCGCCTTCAAAGAATTTGCGGATTTCCGGATGGGTCTTGTAGCGCTGGAATTCTTCGTACGGCGAGAGGTAGGGATTCTCGTAGGCGAGGCCGACGACGTAGCCGACAGCGACCTGGTTATTTTCAAGATGATAAAGGAAGGAGCCGCCATAGGTATCCGACTCCAGCGGCCAGCCAGCCGTGTGCACGACCAGTCCCGGCTGATGCATCTTCGGATCAATTTCCCAGACTTCCTTGATGCCGATGGCATAGGTCTGGGGATCCTTGCCGGCGTTCAGGTCGTATTTCGCCATCAGCTGCTTGCCGAGATGGCCGCGCGCGCCTTCGGCGAACAGCGTGTACTTCGCATGTAATTCCATGCCGAGCTGGAAGGCGTCGGTGGGCTTGCCATGACGGTCTATGCCCATGTTGCCGGTGGCGACACCCTTGACTGAACCATCGTCGTTATAGAGGATTTCAGCGGCTGGAAAGCCCGGGAAAATTTCCACGCCCAGTGCTTCCGCCTGCTGGCCGAGCCAGCGTGCGACGTTCGCCAGTGAGATCACGTAATTGCCGTGGTTATGAAAGCTTTTCGGCAGCATCCAGCTCGGTGTCTTGACGGCACCGGTCTCGGACAGAAACAGAAAACGGTCTTCAGTCACTGGCGTATTCAGTGGCGCGCCGCGCACTTTCCAGTCAGGGAATAATTCCGTCAAGGCCTGTGGGTCCATGACCGCGCCGGAGAGGATGTGCGCGCCGATTTCACCGCCTTTTTCCAGCAGGCAGACCGAGACTTCTTTGCCCTGTTCAGCGGCACGCTGTTTCAAGCGAATCGCGGCCGACAAGCCGGCAGGACCGCCGCCGACGATGACGACATCGTATTCCATCGCTTCGCGAGGGCCGTATTGTTCGAGCAGGGATTGCGTCATGGGGTGTCACCGTATAATAGTTATTAAATGCTGGTTATGAATCAGCGTCTGCGGATTGTCTGGGATTTTGCGGCAGAATGCCAGTGAATGCACTCAAAAACGCACTCTAAAGGCGCCGCTTTCATGCAATCATACCGTCTCACGCAAAAAGCACTGTCACCCGCAAGATAATTCACGAGGTCGATCATGGGTATTGAAGTTAATTTCGAAGGAAAAATCGCGCTCATCACCGGCGCCTCCAGCGGGCTCGGAGCACGTTTCGCGAAAGTCCTGGCCCAGGCCGGCGCGCAAGTCGTGCTGGCCTCGCGCCGCGTTGAACGCCTCAAGGAACTCCGCGCCGAGATCGAAGCCGACGGCGGCGCAGCGCATGTGGTCGCGCTCGATGTGACCGATTACGCCAGCATCAAGTCCGCCGTTGCGCATGCCGAAACCGAAGCGGGCCCGATCGACATCCTCGTCAATAATTCGGGCGTCTCGACGACCCAGCGCCTGATCGATGTCACGCCTGAAGATTACGCCTACATGGTCGACACGAATCAGCGCGGCGCATTTTTTATGGCTCAGGAAGTCGCCAAGCGCATGATCGCGCGCGCCAAGGGCGATCCGCGCAAGCAGCATCGCATCATTAATATCGCGTCGGTCGCCGGACTGCGTGTACTGCCACAGATTGGCGTCTACTGCATGAGCAAGGCAGCAGTCGTGCACATGACGAAATCGATGGCGGTTGAATGGGGTAAATACGGCTTGAACGTGAATGCGATCTGCCCGGGTTACATCGGCACGGAAATCAATGAAGACCATTTCGGCACCGATCAGGGCAAGCAGCTGATCAACATGTTGCCGCGCAAACGTCTGGGCAAACCCGAAGACCTTGATGGCTTGCTGCTCTTGCTGGCCAGTGAAGAATCGCGCTTCATCAATGGCGCCATCATGACGGCTGATGATGGCATGAGCGCCGCGTAAGCAAGGATTTCCTTGCTTGCATCAAGGTGTCGTAAATATTCACTTCCACTGCGAAGTGCTTAACGTCAATTCTTGCCGACCCTATACTCAATAGGGTCGGTACTGTCCCTTACTCCCCAGTAGCGCAAGTACGCCGGCGACACATTCACCTAGCATCAGTGATTCCCAGAGAGTCTTCATGCAAAGAGAAAAATGCCGTGCAGAGGATGCACCTTTTGACTTAGTGGTTGGGATTGCTGACGGACCCATCGTCAGCAGAATGCGCCTCGTCATCGCTGTTGCGATGCTGTTGACCTTCGTCATTGAGCAGCGCCATTCCAGTTTATCCAATGAATCAGTAGATATCGCCGCTATCTTGCTTGCGGCTTATTTTTTGCACAGTGCGTTCCTTTGCGTTTCCGCGGAATTTGGTCGGGCATTTTTGCACAGCAGATCGATACATTGGCTCGATGTGCTGTGGTTCGCCTTGATCGTCTGGTTTAATGGTTGTGTTCACAGCATTTTTTATCTCAGCTTCCTTTTCGCCATCCTGATTTCTTCATTTCGTTGGGGACTGGAGGAGGGGGGGCGCGTCGCAATTGCATCCGCGCTGCTGCTGGCAGCGGGCGGCTTGCTGTCCTATGTGCCGGGCGATTTGCCAATACTGCTGTTGCGTATCGTTTTTCTGCTGGCACTCGGCTATTTGAGCGCGTATCTGGGTGAGTCATCCTTGCGCTTGAAACGTCAATTGATCTTGCTGCGCGATGTGAGCAAACTCGCCAATCCACGCTTTGGCGTTGAGCAGACGATGAATTTACTCCTGCAAAAGACGCTGGAATTTTTTGACGGTGCCAGCTGCATACTGGTTTTGCATCTTGATGCAACAAAAACCTGCGAGCTGCGCACGATTAAAAAAGGCGATCAACCTGCCGTCGATGCCATGCAAATCGACGCTGTGCTTACGCAGTCGCTGTTGGGCGATTTGCCGGAAAATGTAGTGCTTTGCCGCAGCCGTCCCCTGAGCCTGTTTTTCCGCAGCGCAGACCTCATCCTTTACGACCTTACGCAAAAGCACTGGCTTAAGCAGAAAATTCAGGCCGGCGACCCTTTGGCTGCCATGCTCGAAGCGCCTACCTTCATCAGCGTGCCGATTGCCTTGCGCAAAGGGCATGGCCGACTTTATGTGACTTCCCTGCATGGTGGCTTTGATAAGGATGACGCGCTGTTCCTGCAGCATATTTGCGCGCAAGCGTTTCCGGTGATTGAAAACATCGAGTTACTGGATCAGATTGCTTCCCGGTCCGCGATCCGTGAACGGCAGCGTATTGCGTTGGATATTCATGACACGACGATTCAGCCGTATATCGGATTACAGCTCGGTCTTTGCGCGATGCAAAAGAAGGCCGCCGCCGATAATCCCCTGCTGCCCGACTTGCATCAATTGATCGCCATGTCGACCGAAGTCATCGGTGGATTGCGACAATTCGCGCGCACCTTTGACAGCAGCGCGGAGGCCACCGTCAAGATCATGGAGGAGGTGGTGCAGCGCTATGCGCAACAGTCGCGCGAATTTTATGGCATCGTCATTGCCGTCAGCATTGATGCCAATCTCAAGATCAATGATCGACTCGCTGCAGAAGTCTTGCAAATTGTGAGTGAAGGTTTGAGCAATATACGTCGGCACACACGCGCAAAAAGTGGCGCCGTGCGCATCGCTTGCCGTAAGGCTCAGCTCAGCATCGACATCAACAACGCCGCTGATGGCTCGCCGCCCAGCGAATTTATCCCCAGGTCGATCACCCAGCGTGCCATCGACTTGGGCGGCAATGCGCATGTCCTGCACGCGCAAGATGACAGTACCAGCATCGTCATTACGATACCAATATGAGGAAAAGTAGATGCAGCCAGTTCATCCAACAATACGCGTTTTGCTGGTCGACGATCACCCGACGATTCTTTGGGGCTTGACTGCGCTGATTCAGGGCGAGCGACCGCGCATGGAAGTGGTCGGCAGTGCTTCCAGCTTTGACGACGTGTTCAGCGCGCTGCGCAATCTTGCGCCAAATATCGTCCTGCTGGATATCGATCTTGGCGGAAAATCCACGCTGGAAATCTTGCCTGATATTGTGGCTAATCCGCTGACCCGGGTTTTAGTCCTGACAGGTACGCGCGAACGCAATGTCCTGGATCTTGCCGTACAACGTGGCGCACGCGGAATTTTGAAGAAGGACGCATCGGCCGAACAAATCGTCAAAGCGATCACGAAAGTCCATCAGGGCGAACTCTGGCTTGATCGTGAATCGCTCACGCGGGTGTTCGATGGTATGGTCCATGCCAGCCAGGATCAACGGCCGGATATCGAGCAGACCAGGCAGGCGAGTCTGACGGCCAAAGAAAAGCTCATCGTGGCTGCAGTCGTGAGTGAAACTGGCGCGACGAACAAGGTCATTGCGGATCAGCTCTTCATTTCAGAACATACCCTGCGCAACCATCTCACGTCCATTTACCAGAAGCTGCAAGTCAGCAGCCGGCTGGGTCTCTACGTATATGCCTCCAAGCACAATATTGGTAAAGCCGACGCCGGCGGCGAGGCGGGCATGGTCATTTAATGAGTCAAAGCCGATAAGGTTCGGATTAATTTGATCGCAGCAGGACCCAGCATGACCAGCAGGACGCTGGGGAAAATGAAAAAAACCAGCGGAAACAGCATTTTCGTCGGTAATTTTTCTGCCAATATTTCTGCGCGCAATTGTCTTTGATGGCGTAAATCGCTGGAAAAATTACGCACGGACTCGCCAATGCTGGCGCCGTGCGCCTCAGCTTGCGTGAGCATCGTAGCGAAGGCCAGTATTTCTTCAACACCTGTTCTCGCCGCCAATTGCTGCAATGCAGTTTCTCTGTTGCCGCCAGCGCGCACCGCGAGATTCGTCAGGTGCAGTTCTTCCGCCATGATGGTGCTCGTGCGGTGGATTTCCTTAGCCACCATATTGAGCGCTGCATCAATGCCCAGGCCTGCTTCAATGCAGACCAATAACAGGTCAGCGACATCGGGAAAGGCTACAAAGACTTCGCGTTGGCGCTGCCGCATAGTCCAGTTCAAAATACCATTCGGTAAATACCAGCCGACTGTGGCCGCCAGCAAGACGCTGTTGGCCAGCTTGAATCCATTCAGGTTCGTTTTCAAGTCGAGTATGCAGTAAGCCAACCCGGCAAAAATCAGCGGCAGCAGCGTTTTAGCACTAAAAAATAGCAGATGGACGTCTCCATGCGAAAAGCCCGCCGAGGTGAATTTTGCGTGTATTTCCGCATTTTCCTGTTCGCCAGTCGGTGTCGATAGTTTGGCAAGCGGCGCCAGGAACCTGGCGACCGTCTTGCACCATTGATTCTGCTCTGGCGCAGGCATGAGCGCATTAATTTTGCTTTGCATTTTGCGTGGCGCCTGCCAAAAATAGAGCGCCGCACAGCCCGCGATCACGGCAAGGAAAATCAGTCCGGGAAATAAGATCATGCTATTGCTCCATGCAAGGACAGGAGGGACAGGGCGCGACTTACACCCGGATATGGGCAATTTTTCGCAAAATAAGTATGCCGACGGTCATCAGGAATAATCCGACTTTGACAAGCGTCACGCCGATCGGATCGTTCCACAGTGGCGCCATCAGTTTAGGGTTGAGCAGGTTCAGTACTGCCGCCAATACAAAGGGCAATAGCGCCAGCACC
Source organism: Oxalobacteraceae bacterium (assembly GCA_947448025.1). Taxonomy (GTDB): domain Bacteria; phylum Pseudomonadota; class Gammaproteobacteria; order Burkholderiales; family Burkholderiaceae_D; genus CANFLV01. Next base: position 121,132 of record CANFLV010000001.1, read on the forward strand.
CATCCTGTCAATCTGGCCTCCGTCGCCAACACCTTGACCTTGTCGGAAAACCTTTGTCGTTCGCGTATCAGGCGACTCAAATTGTCGAGTATCTCTGTCAGTTTTCCGCCCATTTCACGATGGATCATCAGGGCGATGACAAAGTAATCGAAGTCGGCATGCGGGACGCGCAGCGTCAGCTTGCTGAGTGCCTGCTGCAGCGATCCGCCGAAACTGATCTCATTGCGCACGATGCGAAATTCGCCAGCGATCGGCTCCGGTACCTTCTCGGCGATCATATCGAGGCAATTGACGAGGGTCTGCCCTGTGCGCATGCCGCGCACCAGAAAATCAAGGACTTGCGGTAATTGCCGCGCCAGTTTGGCCAGACGTTGTGCGCGTTTTCGCCTCAGGTACAAGGCCGGCAGGCCAGCGGCGGCGAGCCCCAGGACTGAGGCCATGGGCAAGGGGGCGTGCATGAACCAGAGCAGCGCCGCTAGCACCAGCAGACTGCTCAGCAGGGACAGGGATAAAAATCGCCCGATGCGCAAGTCGATGCCGGACTGGCCTACCCAGCGTTCGAAGGCCAGCAGGCGCGGGAACATGCGTTGCAAATGTTGTGTGGCTGGCAGTGCGGCGAGCAGCGACAGCTTTTCGAGCTGCGCATGCCGTTCGAGATGGGCAGTCCTGACAAGATTTTGCAGTCTCTCGGCCAGTTTCTTTGGCGCTGGCGCGCGCCAGGATTGCCAAAACAGCCGCATGCTTTCCAGCAGCAGCACCCCGGACAAAAAGCCCAACACGACCACGACGAGCGGAAAATCACCGACGAATAGGGCAGACATGGCGGATCTCGCTTTCAGGCTTGTATCAGCGGTAATGCTGGCCGGGATTGAACATCGACGGGGGGCACGGTATGCCAAACAACTGTAATTTTTCACAGAACTGCGGGCGCACGCCGGTCGCGTAAAAATGGCCAAGGATCGCGCCATCTTCGCCCACGCCGGTCTGCCTGTAAGCGAAAATTTCCTGCATCGCGATCATGTCGCCATTCATGCCGGTGATCTCCTGGATGCTGGTGACCTTGCGCTTGCCATCGGACAGACGCAGCACCTGGATTACTACCGTGATGGCCGAAGCGATTTGCTGGCGCAGCGCCTGGTGCGGTAAATTCAGATTGGCCATGCCGACCATATTCTCCAGCCGCGCCAGTGCATCCCGTGGCGTATTCGCATGTACGGTCGTTAATGATCCCTCGTGGCCGGTATTCATTGCCTGCAGCATGTCGGCCGCTTCCGCGCCACGGACTTCACCGATGATGATGCGGTCGGGGCGCATGCGCAGGGCGTTGATGACCAGTGCGCGTTGGGTGATTTCGCCCTTGCCTTCGCTGTTCATGGGCCGCGTTTCCAGGCGCACCACATGCGGCTGTTGCAGTTGCAGCTCGGCGACGTCCTCGATCGTGACCAAGCGCTCGGCCGCCGGAATATAGCCGGACAAAATATTCAGCAAAGTCGTCTTGCCGGCGCCTGTGCCGCCTGAAATGAGGATGTTGACCTTGGCCTTGCACAGGCCTTCGATCACGCTCGCCATGGCAGGCGTGAGACTTTTCATGGTCCCGACGAGATCATGCATGTTCAGCGCAATGCGGGCGAATCGACGAATCGAGACGGTCGCGCCATCAAGTGCGATCGGCGCAATCACCGCATTGACGCGCGAGCCATCAGGCAAGCGCGCATCGACCATGGGGCTCGATTCATCGATGCGTCGACCAACCATCGAGACGATCTTGTCGAGGATGCGCAGCAGGTGTGCCTCATTGGAAAAGGACACCTTGGTTTCTTCCAGGATGCCTTTGCGTTCAACATAAATTTTGTCAAAACGGTTCACGAGAATATCGGACACCGTTGGGTCAGCCATCAATATTTCCAGCGGTCCCAGGCCAAACATTTCATGCTGAATGTCGCGCTTGATCGAGCTTCGTTCCGCTTCGTTGACGACCGCCTTTTCTTCCTGCAAAAGGCGATCCACCATATTGTTGATCTCGACTTGCAAGGCGTCCGGCACAAGGATCTCCAGCGACGCTAGATCACAGCGCTCAAGCAGCTTCATGTGTAGCCGGCTCATTAGCAATTTGTACGCATGGCTGCTGGTCGGCGCGTCTGCTACAGCGCCAGGTTCAATAGCGGCAAGCTTGAATTTATCCCTGAATGCCATGGCAAATTTCTCCGTCCGATCATGTTAAATCGAGCTCTCGCAGTTCGCGGATTGGATGTACCAGCTGTATCAGGTGCATCAGGTGCATCAGCTTCGCCTGAAGACCCGCACAAAAAAGCCGCGCTCTTTTTTACCCGTCGGTTCAAGTGACTCCATCAAGTCGACCAGGCATTTAGATACGCCATTGGCGCGCGCGGTACCCGCCAGGGGCTGGCCATAATTGATGGCGGTGCTGACTTCGCGGTACGCATTGACGATCAGATGCAAATGCTCAGTGTCGAGCAGACGACGCATATCGTCCGTGCCAATTTCGCTGCTTTGCTCATAGCGATTCACGATCCATGCGCATTTTTGTGCAGGATAGCCGAGCGAGCGGAACGCGTTTAATAGTTTTCCGGCATTGCGCAGAGTGGGCAGGCTGGCTTGCACAACCGGGAAAATTCGCGTGGCGCGGTCAAGCACCTTGATCGATCGCGCTTCGAGCGTGCGCGCCATGTCGACGATGACGACATCATATTGCAATACCGCCAGCGCGAGGATGGCGTCGATCTGTTCGGCCGTGATGTCGAGTGCCTGCGAAGGTTCCTCGGGCGCGGCCAGGATACTGAAATTTTGCGTGATCTGGATCGAACTCGTCGCCAGCAAGGTCGCGTCCAGTCGACTGATATCGCGCGCCACATCGGCCAGGGTGGATGCCGGTTTTTGGTCATGAAAAAATGACAGTGCATCGCCGAATTGCAAATTCAAATCGATCAGCAAGACAGACTTTTTCGGGGCCAGCAGATAGCCCAGCTGCGTGGCCAGAAAGGTTGCGCCGCACCCGCCTTTGCATGACATGAAGGCGAGGACCTTTCCGTATTTCCTGTCCTTGGCACCGGCCATCTTGCTGGCCATACGCAGAACCGCTGCTTCGAGTGCGGCGGTACTGGCCGGGGATGGCAGCACCTCACGCACCCCTGCGCGCATGGCTTGGATCAGAAAATCCGGACTCGGCAGAGGGCAGGACAGCAAGAGCGCAATGTTCGGGAATTGACTGGTCATCTCCTCAACCAGTTTGAGGTCGGCGGCGTCGACATTGTCGGCTTCCAGCAGCATCAAGTTCGGCGCGCCAAGCTTGGCCGTGCTGCACATTTTGTCTGACGCGCCTTCGACCAAAATGACGTCATGCGCAGTGAATGCCTCGGCGACCTCTTGCAGGCGCTTTGCACTACTGGAAATGACGGCGATCTTCATTGCGCTCCCTGATTAAAATGCTTTATTTCGCCAGGCGGGGTGGTGTGGTGACACCAACGTCCAGCGGCGGCAGGCTGCCCTCAGAAGTCGCACCGGGTGACGGCAGTACGGCGACAGCCGTGGCGCTGAGACTGACGCCGGCTGAGTGAAATAGCGTTTGAAAAATTGGCATGAGCGGGCCGCCATTTTTATCCGGTGATTTTGTGATCGTGACTTTGACGGCGGGTAGGTAATCGCTGCCGGGGGACGTCGTGACGTCGATAAATTCAGTTCCGGCCTGCGCCTCAGACAGCGGCTGCCAAAAGCCGACTTGAACACTGTCATCATCGTCGCTGTAAAAGGCGATGCGATCAGCTGTGTTCCTGCTTAATTGATCCAGAGCTTTAGCCTTTGCCCTGGTCCAGTTCAGCGTGTCTTGCTTGATTGCCAGGCAGTGTGTGCTCGACTCTGGATCGCTGATTCTGTTCAGGCAGGCCGCACCCGCGAGGGCCGCCGCATCGGCGCCATTTTGCATTTCGCTTTGAACGATGAACAGGCGCGTGATGTTGAAAGTTAGCAACGCAAAGCCGATCATGGCCGCTAGTGACACGGCAGCCATGATCAGGATGGAACCTGCCTGTTTATGTGTCGTCTTATTCATGCATCATGCTCGTTGTTGCGCTCAGCCTGACTGCGCCGCTCTCTGAGGTAAGCCTGGTAAGCCCTTGATAGGCGGTCCAGAACAAACCGGTCGGGATATAGCTGATTTCGACGCTGACTTGATCGCCAAATGTCGGTGTGCTCGTCGCCGTCGCGGTAGAAGCCAGCGTTGCGGTGACATTGCATAGTGGTGTGCCGGGCGTATGATCAAATGAGATCAAGGCGCTGCTGATGGAGGCACATGCGGCTTGGGCGATCTGCGCTGCGTCCCATGGGCTGCTACTGAAGACGACCGCCTGCCGTGCGAAGTCCCGGCTGGCATGGGTAATGACGGCCTTGTTATAGGCAAACAGGCTGGCATCAACACCCAACAGGATGATCAGTATCATCACAGGAAAGACCAGTGCAAATTCGATGAGTTGCGCGCCCCTCTGTTTGCTTTGTCGCATGGCTGTCATCCTGATTACATAGGATCCTGCTCGGAGAAAAATGAGAGGCGGATTACCGCCTCTCAAAACGTGGGAGCTTTAATTCATCGGCTCGTCACGGACTTGCGATCAGGGGAGCGAATTGGTAAGAATAAGTGTTACGGCAGCAAATATGGCGTCGATTTCGGCGCCCAATTGGCCCAATGCTGTTGCGCATGCTGCCGATACCAAGGCGCCAAGCAGTCCGTATTCAATCATTGCAGTACCTTCTTCGTCGCGTACAAATGCCAGCACGGATGTTTTCAATGTGTCGATCATGGTTTTCATGTCAATTCCTTTTAAACGTTAAGTAAAAGTCCTGCTTACCTTTCCTGCTACTACCACTGCACCAACATGACCTTGCCATTCGCATGATTTCCATACGAGCGGCAGCGATCATTTTGATCCTCCCGTTTTGCCACCGATATTGATCACATTCGTCGCAGGCGATGGCGCCTCGAACGTGCCCTGGTAGAGCAAGACGGCTTCGTGGGCCGACTTGCCATCCATGCCAAAGGCCTGATCCGCAGTCTTTCCGGCGTCCGGATTGATGATCATGGCCTGCCTTGCTTCGCGCACCGCATCACCGAATCTGGCGTCGTAATTCGGCGTCGTTGAACAGCCTGCAAGTGTGAACAGTGCAAATATTGCGAAGAGAATGAGCAGTCCGGTGGTCGCGAACACTATCGAGCTATTTTTCATGACGGCTCCCGTTCGATTTTTTATTGCTACCGTCTGATGCGCGTTCCGGATTTGCTGCGCCCTCCGCTTTGCCCTTGAACAGGGCATCGGCGGCAGTCGGTACGACATGGTTATCAGTCGGTAGCGTGACCGTCCCGGTCAGTGGCTTGACGAGCCGTGGCGTGATCACGAAAATCAGCTCGGTCTTGTCGTTCTGGAATTCGGTCGAACGGAACAAGGCGCCGACGATAGGCAGATCGCCCAGACCGGGGAAGCGGCTGATGGACTCAGTGACGTTGTTCTTGATCAGGCCGGCGATGGCAAAGCTTTGCCCGTCATTGAGTTGCACTGTCGTATCGACACGGCGGGTCGATATCGCCGGCAAGACCGAAATTGCGCCACCGACCGTGGTGAAGGGCGAACCCGTTTGCGACAGCTCGGAGGCTTCCGTGACGAGCTTGAGATTGATGCGTGTGCCGTCGAGTACCGTCGGTGTAAATTTTAATCCGACGCCGAATTCCTTTTCTTCCAGGGTGAAGCCCTGGGCGCTTGTGCTAGCACTTTGTGGAACCGGGATGAAAATCTTCCCGCCAGATAAAAAGCTCGCCGACTGGCCGCTGATGGCCATGATGTTCGGTTCTGCCAGTACGCGGATCAGTCCGTCCCTGTTCTGCGCGTCGATGCCGAGTTGCGTGACGCTTCGACTGATGCCGTTGTTTACGGGGCCAGCCGCTGTGGCGCCTGCTGCGAGCGTAACCGACGTACTGTTGAGCTGGCCCGCTGCGCCGCCGATGATGCCGGAAATGAAACGCGAACCCGAGCCGTCAGCCGCGCTGGACAGACGCGAAAAATCGAGTCCGAATTTATCGAGCATGTTCTTGCTGACTTCCGCGATTTTTACTTCCAGCATGACTTGCTGCGGTGTGTTGATGCGCAAGAGATTCACGAGTCGCTTGCCACGGGCGTAAGCGCTCGCCAGGCTCATGACCTGATCGAGCTTGACGGCATCACTGACGCTGCCTACCAGGACCAGGGAATTTTCTGCGGCCTTGATCTGAATCGCGGTTTCTTCGGGCATCAATTCAGCCAGCTTGCCCTGCAAGGCCTGATGATCGACCGTGACGATGAGATCCCTGATGCGGCATTGATCGTCCGCGTTTTGCAGTACGATGTTCATTGCGCCGGGTGCTTTGCCGAGCACGAAGAGTTCGGTCGGGCTCAGCAGGGTAATGTCGACATCAGCCACGCCGTCCGTCGCCGCGAGAGTGCTGGGCGTGTCCGTGTCGCTGTCCTTTTTGCCGTGGTCTGTGGCACGTGCAGAGCGTGTACGCGGCAGGCCGCCGATGAGCATCCTTTTGATCGGAGACTTTAGCTGGATGACCGTGGACTTGCCCATGGTGATGATCGTAGCCTTGTCGACAATGACCGAACTGCACGGCTTGAGTTTCGCTTTGCTTGACGGCGCTAGATTGGCGGCGTGGGGACGGCTGGCTATCCCCAGTGCGCACAAGATCATCAGGTTCAGGATTTTTATCGACACGTTTTTTGTCCCGAGGATATTCATTCGAAGCACTGCAGGTGCATGCTGCCGTTGACGAAGACGTCGACGCAGTTCGTCAGCTTGGGCGTCGCTGCGGGCTTACGCGCAACTTGCATGACAGGCTTGCCGGCCTTGATTACTTTTGCCTCCACTACTTCCGGCAAACCGAGCAGTTCGCGCCGGGTCATGCCAGCCGTCTTGACGGCTTGTTGATCGAATTGATTGCGCAGCATCAGCGACAGGGTGCCAACGCTGCGGGCGAGGTCCAGCTTTTCAGCATCATGAATACTGAGTTCTAGCGTGACGGCCTTGACGACTTTGGGCTTGGCGTCATCGCGGCTTGATTCCTGGGCTACGGCCAGCACAAGTACGCGTTCCAGCACGGTCTTGCTGATGCGTTTGTCCTGGTCTCGATTGCGGCGTATGCCATCCTGATCGCTCTGGGTATTGAGCATCACATCGACATAGGTGCCGGGCAGGGCGAAGCCAGCTACGCCGACGACATCATTGACGCGCACGGTCATGGCTCGCTTGCCTTCGGAGATGACGGCTGACAAACCGCTTTGCGCGCCTTGTGGCGTGAGCTTTCTTTCGATGAGCGCTTCACCCTTCTGCAGGTTGACTTTAATGACGCGCTCTTGCAAACCGTCGACCTTGCTGAAGGCGCCTTGCGGCACCGAGCCACTGGGCCAATTGACGACGGTGAGCATGGCCGGCGTGATTTTGCTGCCCATGTCGATATCGGTCACAGCCACTACGACCCGCGTGGTCCCGGCCTGTGACTTTTGGGCGGCCCAGCCAGCAGCGAAAATCGCCGCGCCGATACCCGCAAAAATCGCGAGGATCAAAAATCCGATAGCCTTGATATTTTTCATTTTGTGGCGGTCTCGTTTTTGTACTTACCAATATCCGAGCTTGCGGCCGACGACAAAGACCAGCGTGCCGATACCGATACTCAACGCATAAGGTAATTTGCCGATCGATTCGTTGGCACCAAGCTGGATGTCGGGTTTGATGCCGCTGAACGTGGACATCACGCTGATCTGCACGAGCATTCGGACCGTGTGCAGCAAACGTCCAAGGGTGCCATGCCACATTGCATACAGCAGTGCTGCCGCGCCGCCGGCGATGTAGATGCTCGCGGCGGCAGGCAAGGCATCTGATGCGCCCAGAAAGGCGCCGACCATGGCCATCAGCTTGACGTCCCCGGCGCCCATGGCATGCAGCAGATAGAGTGGCAATGAAATGGCGAAGCACAACAACATGCCAAGTGCTGCCCAAGTCAAGCCGTGCCCGGAGGTAGACGGTAAAAGCGCGTTATACGCAAGGCCAAAAATTACGCCGGACAGCGTTAGCCAGTTCGGGATACGATAGCTGCGACAGTCGCTGACTGCGGCAATCACCAGCAGTGCGAATAGCGACAAGATGCGCGGATTCGTAAATAGCTCGATCAGCAGGGCGAAATTTGTAGAGAGCGTCGACATATGTTTGGCTTTCATTCCTTATTTCTCTAGTACGACCATCAGCGCCAGCAGGCTGACAACGGCAACGATGAGCATCACAAGCGCGTTTTCAACCGGTGTTTCACCGGCGGCGTCCTTGATGAAGTCAAGCCGGCCTGACTGGCGCTGGTCTCTTGCATGCATGGTCTGCCCCGATTCATAGTCGAGCTTGCTGTTTTTGAAATGTTGCCGTTGATTTACTATAGGGAATGCTGGCGCACGGTACATGGCACGGGTGTGCATGGATGCACAGGACAAGACGACCTATTTTTTGCGCGCGGGGCAGGACAAGTGAACCAGGACAAGCCAGCAGGCTGGTCTGGGTCAGTGCCTAAGCGGGTGGTGCGGGGAATTTAGCTGCTTACGCCCAGCAGTCGATGAACCAGCTCACTCGATGTTGACGAGGAAAATTTACGCATCAGGTTGGCCCTGTGCATTTCAACCGTGCGCGGACTGAGACCGATGACCCGGGCAATTTCCTTGCTCGTATTGCCTTCCACGAGCAGGGCCGCGATTTCACGTTCGCGCGAGGTCAGCACGGCCGTTACACGGCGCTTCTCGCTCAAGTCTTCAAAGGTCCATACGCCCGCGCCGAGCCCGTCGGTGGCGACAAAGGCGCGGCCGTTCACATGGCACCAGAATAATTCCTTGTTATGCCGCTTCATGATGCGCTCGTCGGAATAGCTGCCCTTGGCGCTCATGATGGGCACGATGCGCGCGCCGGTGCGCTCGAAGTCATCATGGGATGGATACAGCACCAGAAAGGATTGCCCCACCAGCGCCTCAGGCGCGTAGCCGAACATCTGACCCAGCGCCGCATTGCAGGCCTGGATGATGCGGTTTTGTGAAATGCACATGCCTACCGGCGCATTCTGGAAGATGGTCTCGTAATCAATTTTGCTTGAGGCCATGCGCGGGTTTCCCTATGGTGATGCGGTGAAATTCGTATTTCTACGGTATTGTAAGAGCTGACGCAGAGGCCTATCCTAGGGGTCGACTCTGAGACTGGCGATTATTCAGGCGCCGAGAATAAGCGTTATTAATAACTAAAAGCTTAACTGTACACAAAGAAAAGGACAGACATGAAGAAAGTTTATCCCGATGCTGCCAGCGCTCTGGCAGACATCGTAAAGGACGGGCAAACCATCGCCGTCGGCGGGTTTGGTTTATGCGGCATTCCCGAGGCGCTCATCGCGGCCTTGCGCGATACCGGCGTGCAGAACCTGACGGCGATTTCGAACAATGCCGGCGTCGATGGCTTTGGTCTCGGACAGCTGCTGAGCACGCGCCAGATCAAGCGCATGATCGCGTCCTATGTCGGCGAGAACAAGGAATTCGAACGCCAGTATCTGGCTGGCGAACTTGAACTTGAATTCACGCCGCAGGGCACGCTGGCGGAAAAGCTGCGCGCCGGCGGCTCTGGCATCCCGGCGTTTTTCACGAAGACGGGCGTAGGCACCATCGTCGCCGAAGGCAAGGAAATCCGTGAATTCGATGGCGAACAATACGTCATGGAGCGCTCGCTGGTGGCCGACATTTCGCTCGTCAAAGCCTATATGGCCGACAAGGCCGGCAATCTGGTCTACAACAAGACCGCGCGTAATTTCAATCCGAACGTTGCCATGGCCGGCAAGATCACCATCGTCGAAGTCGAGAAGCTCGTCGAAGTCGGCGAGATCGATCCAGACGACGTCCATACCCCGAGTATTTTTGTCCATCGCATCGTGGTCAATGCGAACCCGGAAAAGCGTATCGAACAGCGTACTGTTCGGGCAAACTGATTACATCGGAGAATAGACATGGCATGGACTCGTGAAGAAATGGCTGCGCGCGCAGCCCAGGAATTGCAGGACGGTTTTTATGTGAACCTCGGTATCGGCTTGCCGACCATGGTCGCAAACTACGTCCCGAAAAATATCGAAGTATTTCTGCAGTCGGAAAACGGCTTGCTCGGCATCGGGCCCTTTCCGACGGATGACAAGGTCGATCCGGACCTGATCAATGCCGGCAAGCAGACCGTGACGGCCTTGCCTGGCGCGGCGTATTTCAGCTCGGCAGATTCGTTTGCGATGATCCGCGGCGGTAAAATCAATATCGCCATCCTCGGCGCGATGCAGGTCTCGGAAAGCGGCGACCTGGCGAACTGGATGATTCCGGGGAAAATGGTCAAGGGCATGGGCGGCGCGATGGATCTCGTCGCCGGCGTCAAGCGCGTCGTGGTCTTGATGGAGCATGTGGCCAAGGCCAAGGATGGCTCGACGACCCACAAGCTGCTGAAAAAATGTGATTTGCCTTTGACTGGCTTAGGCGTGGTCGATCGCATCATTACCGATCTTGGCGTAATCGACGTGACGGATGCCGGCCTGAAGCTGGTGGAACTGGCGCCGGGCGTGACGACGCAGGAAGTGATTGAAAAGACCGGCGCGTTATTGGATGTGTCCGCAGTCTGAAAAAAATCCCGCATGAAAAAAACGGCGCACTCAGTTGAGGGCGCCGTTTTTCATTGCGGGCTGATATGGCTTACTGGGCGACCCAGCCGCCATCCATATTCCACGCCACGCCGCGCACCTGATTCGCTGCGGCACTGCACATGAAGACCGCCAGTGCACCGAGTTCTTCGGGCGTGACGAATTCACCGGAGGGCTGCTTCTCGAGCAGCAGGTCATGTTTGGCCTTGTCGATGGTGACACCGTTTTGCTTCGCGCGCGCTTCGACCTGCTTTTGCACCAGTGGTGTCAGTACCCATCCCGGGCAGATCGCATTGCAGGTGATGCCGCTGTGGGCAGTCTCGAGTGCGGTGACTTTCGTGAAACCGACCAGGCCGTGCTTGGCTGCGACATAAGCGGACTTCTGCGCTGAGGCGACCAGACCATGCGCCGAGGCGATGTTGATGATGCGTCCCCAGTTCTTCGCTTTCATGGCCGGCAGCGCCAGACGCGTCGTATGGAAGGCTGATGTCAGGTTAATGGCGAGGATGGCATCCCATTTTTCAACTGGAAAATCCTCAATATTGGCGACATACTGGATGCCGGCGTTATTGACGAGGACATCGACCATGCCGAACTTGTCCGCTGCATAATGCATCATCGACGCGATTTCGGCCGACTTGGACATATCGGCATTGTGATACAAGACCTTGACCCCAAACTCCCTGGCCATATCCGTCTGCAGCGCGGCAATTTCCTGTGCGTCGCCAAAACCATTGAGCAGGATATCGCTGCCTTGTCCGGCCAGTGAGCGGGCAATGCCCAGACCGATGCCGGAAGTGGAGCCAGTGACCAGTGCGGTCTTGCCTTTAAGTGATGCTGCTTGCATGATGTCCTCAGTAGTTTTAAACATAATTAAAATTGATATTCAATTTTGACAGGATTTAAAGCGAAACGACCAGTAAAATATCAGCATGAACTGACGAAAGGAAGATTATGACCGCGCCCAGATTGAAGCAAGTCCAGTGCCTGTCCCCGGGAGGGCTACATCAGCTCGCCTACAAGGAATGGGGCGATCCCGCCAATCCGCGCGCACTGATCTGTGTCCATGGTTTGACGCGCGTCTCCGGCGACTTCGATAATCTGGCACAGGCATTGTCAAAATCGTATCGCGTCATTGCGCCTGACGTCGTCGGGCGTGGCCGTTCAGGCTGGCTGCGCGATCCGCAGCATTATCATGTCGGCCAGTATGTGAGCGATATGGTCACCTTGCTGGGACGCGTCGATGCCGAAGTGGTGCACTGGTTCGGCACCTCCATGGGCGGGCTGATCGGCATGGGGCTGGCATCGATTCCAGATAATCCGATCAAAAAACTCGTGCTCAACGATGTTGGGCCGACCCTCAACCCGACGGCGCTCATGCGCATCGGCGCCTATGTCAGCCAGGCGGTGCGCTTTGCGACCTTCGACGAAGGGGTGAAATACATCAGTGAAGTATCCGCCAGCTTTGGCCCGCATAGCGAGGCCGAATGGCGCAAACTGGCTGGCGACGTTCTCAAGCAGGACGTCGATGGCCAATGGATACGTCATTACGATTTGCGCCTCGCAGACCCGTTCAAGACTTTGACAGTCGATAGCGCGAAGCAGGGCGAAGCGGCGCTGTGGGCCGCTTATGATGCAATCCGTTGCCCGACGCTGGTCGTGCGCGGCGCCGAATCGGATCTGCTCACGCGTGAAACAGCGCAGGCGATGACGCAACGCGGCCCCAAGGCCAAGTTGATTGAATTGGCTGGCGTGGGCCATGCGCCAACCTTTACGCATGCTGACCAGATCGCTATTGCACAGCAATTTTTACTCGATTAAGGCAGGAATAACACAGCATGGACATCACGCGCTATCACGTCGGACCACGCATTTCTGAGACTGCCATTCATAATGGCACGGTCTATCTGGCCGGCCAGGTCGCCGAAGATGGTAATCAGGACATCGAGGGCCAGACGCGCGAAGTGCTCGGTCATATCGACCGACTGCTTGCTGAAGCTGGCAGTGACAAATCGCGCATCCTGATGTGCCAGATTTTTCTCGTCGACGAAAAATATTTCGCTGGCATGAATGTCGCCTGGGATGCATGGGTCGCCGAAGGTAATGCACCGCCGCGCGCGACCGTGATCGCCAATCTCGCACGTCCACAATGGCTGTTAGAAATAGTCATCACCGCCGCACAGAAATAAGACCGCCATGGTTTCACTTGCTTTACCCCAAAGTAGCGCCGACGAGCAGATTACGCAGGGCTTAAGTGTTGACGACGCCGCCCGCGTACTCGATGCGCTGGCATTCGTTACGCCTTTTTACGTCGGCAAGCTGGTGCCGCCCGGTCAGGACGCTCTGGCATTTGCGATCAGCGTGGCGGCGACTCTGGCGCTTTTGGAGACGGACGCCGATACGCGCATCGCCGGGCTGCTATTCGAGCTGACCATGCTCGCGCCGCAGGCCGCTGAACAAATCGAAACACGTTATGGGCCGGACACCGCAGAACTGGTGCAGGGCATACGCCAGGTCATGCGTCTGCATGACGTGAATTTCATTCAGGATGTCGGCCGCGGCAAGAACGCCGCGCAGCAAGCTGCGACCCAGCTCGAAGCCCTGCGCAAGATGCTGCTGGCGATGGCTGTCGACATGCGCGTGGTGCTCGTGCGCCTGTGCTCGCGCCTTTCGACGCTGCGTTATTTCGCCGAACTGAAGCTCGAGAACGAGCAGAGCCATCGCTATGCGCGCGAAACCCTGGACCTGTATGCGCCGCTGGCGAACCGGCTCGGTATCTGGCAGCTGAAGTGGGAGCTGGAAGATTTGTCCTTCCGTTTTCTGGAGCCGGCGAACTACAAACGCATCGCCAAGATGCTGGAAGAAAAGCGCATCGAGCGCGAAAGTTTTGTCGACTCGGCCATCACGCGACTGCAGGATGAGCTGGCGCAGGCAGACATCAAGGCCGATGTGTCCGGACGACCCAAGCATATTTACAGCATCTGGAACAAGATGCGCGGCAAGACGCTGGATTTTTCTGGCCTGTATGACGTGCGCGCATTTCGTGTCGTCGTCAGCGACATCAAGGCCTGTTACGCCGTGCTCGGCATCGTGCACAATATCTGGACGCCGATCCCGGCCGAGTTTGATGACTACATTTCGCGGCCGAAGGCGAACGGCTATCGTTCGCTGCACACGGTCGTCGAAGATGATGACGGCCGCGCCTTCGAGGTGCAGATCCGCACGGATGACATGCATCACTTTGCCGAATACGGCGTTGCAGCGCACTGGCGCTACAAGGAGTCCGGTGGCTCGAATTTTTCAGCGCAAAAGTACGATGAAAAAATCGCCTGGCTGCGGCAATTGCTGGCCTGGAAAAATGAAGTCGTCGATACCGTCGTGGCGCAGGACGATGTGCGCCGCGATCACGTCGAGCAGCTGAAAACGGCCACGCTGGACGACCGCATTTACGTTCTCACACCGCAGGCGCGCGTGATCGAATTGCCGGCTGGCGCGACGCCGATCGACTTTGCTTACCATCTGCACAGCGACGTCGGCCATCGCTGCCGCGGCGCGCGCGTCGACGGTGTGATGGTGCCTCTGAATACGGCACTGAAGAATGGTGTGACGGTGGAGGTCATCACCGCCAAGGGCGCAGGTGTCGCCGGTCCATCGCGCGACTGGCTCAGTCCCGGTTACACGGTCAGCCCGCGCACGCGCTCGAAAGTACGTTCATGGTTCAACGCGATTGAGCAGCAAGAGACGCTGGCGTATGGCCGCAGCCTGATTGAAAAAACGCTGCAGCGCGAAGGCAAGACTTCCGTCAATCTTGAAGTGCTGGCGCATAAGCTCGGCTTCGCGAAGCTCGATGAATTATTCCTCGACGTGGGCAAGGAAATTTTCAGCCTGCGCCAGGTCGAGCAAGCCTTGCATGGCGAAGCCGAGGCCAAAAATACGCTGCCCGATGATACGGTGCTGGCGCGTAAAAGTCGCAGCTCCAGCGTTGAGTCCGGCGCCAAGTCGGGCGTGCTCGTGGTCGGAACCGAGGGCCTGATGACGCAGCTGGCCAAATGCTGCCGGCCTGCGCCGCCGGATGAGATCATCGGCTTCGTCACGCGCGGCAAGGGCGTCTCCATCCATCGCGCCGGCTGCAAGAATCTCGCCGAGATGCAGGCCAAGGCGCCAGAGCGGGTGATCCATACGGCCTGGGGCACGCAAGAGAGCGATACGGTTTATCCGGTCGATATTTTTGTGCTGGCCAGTGATCGCCAGGGTTTGCTGCGCGATATTTCGGAGATTTTTTTACGCGAAAAAATCAATGTCATCGGCGTCAGTACGCAAAGCCAGAAAGGCCAGGCGCGCATGGCCTTCACCGCCGAGATCGGCTCGACGGCGCAATTATTAAAAGCCTTGAAAGTGATCCGTGAAGTGAGCGGGGTGCTGGAAGCGAAGCGTCATTAAATCGCCGCGGCCTCAGTCCTTGGCGCAATACGGCGCTTCATTCGCCCCCGGCTCAGCTTGCATCGTGATGTGGTCGATGTCATGGGTCTCGAGCAGCATCTGCTTGATGCGTTGCAGGATTTCCGGCCATTCCTGCAAGTCGCGCACTTCCACATGGCCGATCAGCGCCGGTTCGCCCGGCGACATTTCCCAGACATGTAAATCATGCACTGATAGCACGCCTTCGACGGCGGCGAGGTCGGCACCTACCTGGACGTAATCGATATGATGCGGCACGCCCTGCATCAGGAAATGGTAAGACTCGCGCAGGATGCCGATCGTTGATTTCAAGAGCAGCACGCAGACCAGCAGCGACAGTAGTGGATCAATTTTCAGATAGCCGGTGTAATAAATCACGGCGCCGGCCACGAGCGCGGCGACTGAGCCGAGCAAGTCGCCCATGACATGAATGAGCGCGGCGCGCGCGTTCAGGCTTTTTTTGTCGTGCGATAGAACCCAGGCGACGATCAGGTTCACCACCAGTCCGATCAGCGCGACCACGAATACAGTCGCGCCTTGCACGGCTTCTGGCTTATTGAGTCTGTGTGTCGCCTCCACGCCAATCCAGATAATCACTGCCAGCATGACGATACCATTGACAAAGGCCGCCAATGCTTCGGCGCGGCCGAAGCCGAAGGAGTTTTTTGCCGAGGGCGGCCGCTTGGCCATATATTGCGCCAGCAGTGCCAGCGCCAGCGCGCTGGCGTCGGTGACCATATGACCGGCGTCAGAAATCAGTGCCAGTGAATTCGACCAGAAGCCGGCGACGACTTCGACGACCGCAAAGCCCAGCGTCAGCATGACGGACCAGACGAGGATATTCTGGCTGCGATGTTCCGTGACATGGCGATGCTGTGCGTCGCCGTCGCGATGGGCGTGCAGGTGGGCAGTAACAGGCGGAGTGGATTTATTGGTCATGCGCGGATTTTACACAAGATACAGCGTTGACGATGCGTACCGCGGTGCCGGCCGGCTTGACTCATATTGCCTGGCTTGTATCATGAGGCTCCGAAAAACGAATTGTCTCAGATTACAATGCCAAAATTTGCCGCGAATTTATCCACGATGTATCAGGAGCACGCCTTCCTTGACCGTTTCGCGGCTGCGGCGCGCGATGGTTTTCACGGTGTGGAATTCATGTTTCCGTATGCCTTCGACGCTGAAGATATCCAGGCACGTCTGGCTGAACATGGCCTGACGCAGGTCCTTTTCAACTGTCCGCCCGGCGACTGGGATGCGGGTGAGCGCGGCACTGCCTCACTGCCTGGGCGCGAACAGGAATTCAGGGATGGCATGCAGCAGGCTTTCACGTATGCGATCGCGCTAGGCAAGCCCTTGCTGCATGTGATGGCGGGTTTGCTCAAGCCCGGCCAGGACGCGAACAGCCATCTGGCGACCTATCTGCAAAACCTGAAGTGGGCAGCGGCCGAAGCAGCCCAGCATGGGCTTACGCTCGTGATCGAACCGATCAACCTGCGTGACATGCCCGGTTACCTCTTGAATCGTCAGAGCGACGCGCACACGATCTGCGCCGAAATCGGTGCGCCCAACTTGCGCGTTCAGTTCGATCTGTATCACTGCCAGATCGTCGAAGGCGACCTCGCGCACACGATGCAAAGGGATCTGGCCGGCATCGCCCACATGCAAATTGCCGGCGTGCCCGGGCGGCATGAACCCGACATCGGCGAGATCAATTATCCCTTCCTGTTTGCGCAGATGGATGCACTCGGCTATACCGGCTGGGTTGGCTGCGAATATCGGCCAAAAGCGGGCACGACGGAAGGTCTCGGCTGGCGTAAATCATGGGTGTAAAATACTTTTTAAATAGATGTGGCGCAGAACATTTTATGCCGCTATAATCTTGTTTTTTAGGCGCGTAGCTCAGCTGGTTAGAGCACTACCTTGACATGGTAGGGGTCGTTGGTTCGAGTCCAATCGTGCCTACCAGATTTCCTGATTTTGATAGGAACTCTGGAATATGAAGGAGAGATAATTCTCTCCTTTTTCTTTTCCACCGTCGCTTTTGTAAAGCGCGGTCGGCAGCAGTAAAAATTCCTTGGTGTTTTGAACTGATTTGATTCATACATTTTTCGGCATTGTCGTGTCGTACCCCCATCACGCTCATCAATTTCATCTATCACATCGCGTTCATCGCAGCGCCAGAAAATTTTCCATTTCCGCTCATCTCGGAAGCGGTGGTCAAGTGATATGAGGGGTTATCAGGGCTGGTGTCGCGATCTCGTCCCTGTTTGTCGTCCTTCCTAAACACCCGGTAAAAAAACCAGCTTTTTAGAATTGGCTTCATGGAAACATGGCGTCGTGCATCGCATAATAATTTTCATCAATGCCATGGCATCCAATGTAATTATTTTCTAGATAGCGGGGGAATTTTGATGACGGCTGCATTCAATACCCATGCTCGAGCGGCACATTCGATGCCCGAGGCGAATCTTGATTTTTTCTCCTTCGTCAATATTTTGCAGCAGCGCGCAAACAATACGCCTGATGCGCTGGCCTTTGCGTTCATACAGAATTCGAGCGGCGATGAAGTGCGGCTAAGCTACCGCCAGCTGTTCCTGCATGCAGTGAAACTCGCAGAGAGGCTTCAAGCGCATCAGCTGCAAAATTGTCGCATCTTGCTGGTACTGCGTTCGCATCCGCTTTTCGTGATTGCCTTTCTGGGTTGCCTGTTAGCTGGGGCTACGGCCGTGCCCGCGCCGCTGCCTCGGCGTGAGCAATTGCTCAAGCGGCTCAATGATCTGGCACAGGATTCCGGCGCGCTGGCAGTGATCGGGGACACCGATGATGTGGTGCGCTCCTGCTCGGGCGGTACGCATGCCGCGATGTTGGGCATCGACTTGCGCGGCATTGATCTTGAGGGCGTCGTCGATGATGGCGCGCAGCGATGGCGCGCTCCGCTATTGACGCCGGATTCACTGGCGCTGCTGCAGTACACCTCGGGCTCGACGGGGAGCCCGAAAGGGGTCATGGTCAGTCACGGAAATCTGATGGCCAATGCGGCGGCGCTGCAAACTGGATTAGGCTTTACTGAAAAAACATCGCAGTTCGTCGCGCTCCCGCTGTTTCATGACATGGGATTGATCCTCGGTGTATTGGAACCGATCTTTACCGGTAGCCCAGCCTACCTCATGTCGCCGTCCCTGTTCGCCTTCGCACCGCAGCTTTGGCTGCAGACGATTTCCAAGTACCGCATTGCTATTTCCGGCGGGCCCAATTTCATGTATGACCTGGCGATTGAGTCCATCCAGGCTGAGCACTTGGAAAATCTGGATTTGTCCTGCTGGCGTGTTGCGTTTTGCGGCGCGGAGCCGATCAAGGTATCGACCTTTCGAGCGTTCGCTCAAAAATTCGCCGGCGCTGGATTCCCGCCCGAGGCGTTTTATCCCTGTTATGGCATGGCGGAGATTACCTTGTTCGCGACTGGACACGAACGAGGAACGCCGCACCCTGTCGCGGAAAGGCGCTATGACAATGTCACCCGCTTCGTAACCGGATGCGGCAAGGTCGAACCGGGGCATGAATTGATCATCGTTGATCCGGAAAGCCGCTGCCGGGTCGTCGACGGGACGGATGGCGAAATATGGCTCGCAGGACCTTCTGTCGCACAGGGCTACTGGCAAAAGCCGCAAGCCACCGAGAGCACCTTCAATGCCTGGACCGCCGATACCTGCCAGGGACCGTTCCTGCGCACTGGTGACCTCGGCTTTATGCAAGCGGGTGAACTGTACGTCACCGGCCGTCTCAAGGATTTGATCATCATCCGCGGCAGAAATTACGCACCGCATGATCTGGAACAGGTCGCCGAAGCCAGTCACGCGGCATTGCGTCCCTCCTGCAGTGCGGCCTTCAATACTTTGGACGCAGAAGGCAATGATTGTCTGGTGATCGCGCTGGAGCTGCGCCGCAATGCCATGCGTCGTCATGAGACATGGGACGATATTCGCAATGCGGTCAGACGATCGATACTTGAAACATTTCAGCTCAAGCTGGATGCGGTGGTGCTGCTCAAAACGGCCAGCATGCCCAAGACGTCCAGCGGCAAATTGCAGCGCTCGGGATGTGCGTCTGCCTGGCGCGCCGGAACGCTGTCAGTCATGAACAATCCAGTCAGCCAGCGCCTGGTCGAGGATGTCTTGTGGCTGCAAGAAAAATTGGCAAAATTATTGAAGTGCTCGGTTGAACAAATCGTCCCGACTACCAATTTTCTCGACCTGGAAGTGGATTCCCTGCTCGCCGTGCGCTTTGCCGGTGAAATAGCCGATGCACTCAATATCGAACTCGACCCGACCCATGTCTATGACTGCGGCAATTTGAACAATGTGTTTGCCAGCCTCAATAGCGGTAATTTTTCAAGCAAGAGCTAGGACGCCAACATGATCGAGCACGACTATATTTTGAAAAAATTTCGTCACCTCAGGCAAGCCAATATGCTGGGCTTGCGAGTCCATCCTGATCGCAGCAAGCCGAATCAGTACATGATCAAGCGCATAGGAACTGCGCCTATGACGGGCTTTCTGTCCTGCAGTTACCTCGGTCTGGAATGGGACGAGCGGCTGCGCGATGGCGCCATCGCAGCTGCCCATGAGTGCGGTACTCAGCTCTCCAGCTCGATTGCGATCGCCTCGCTTGATTACTATGAGCAGTTCGAAGACATGGTCGCGAAAATGTGCGGTGTACGACCAATACTCGCCGCCACCAGTACCTTGGCGCATTTGTCGGCGATGCCGATTCTGGTCGGTCAGCATGACGCCATCATTCTCGATACCCAGGTCCACAATAGCGTGCAGATGGCCGCGCGACTCTGTTCGGCCTCCGGCACCACGCTCACCCGCATTGCGCACAACTCGCTCATCGAACTGGAACAAAAGATCATTGAGCTTCGCGCTGCGGGCAAGGAAAAGATCTGGTACATGGCCGATGGCCTGTACAGCATGTATGGCGATTTCATTGATCTTGAGCGTATGTTCGAACTGATGGCGCGCTATGACAATTTTTATTGTTATGTCGATGACGCCCATTCGATCGCCTGGATAGGCGCGCATGGCAAAGGCTATGCGGCGCAATATTTAGGCCGGCCTAATTCAGAAAAGATGGTCGTCACTGGCTCCTTTGCCAAAGGCTTCGGCGCTGGCGGCAGCATGATCCTGACGGAGAACGAGGAGTGGCGCGAAGTGATCGCCCTGTGCGGCGAGACCATGATTTTTTCCGGACCGATGCATCCGCCAATGTTGGGCGCTATGCTCGCTTCTGCAAAAATCATGCTGTCGGATGAATTGCCATCCATGCAAAGTGAACTCAGGGCCAAAATTGCATTCTTCAAGGATGCGCTGGGTGAGCATGGCATCGAATGCCTGTCATCGGGCAGCTCACCCATTTTTCTGTTGAATGTTGGCAGTTTCGAGCGCATGAAGGCGCTTTCCCTGTTCCTGCAGGGGCGCGGCTACTATGCGCCACCTGTGACGTTTCCTGCCGTACCGCTCAACAAATCCTGCATCCGTGTAACCTTGAATCGCCTGCATGAGCAAGCGCAAATGCAGGGACTCGTGGCGTCGATAGCGGACTTCAATAATCTCGTCACGCAGTGAGCAGGATAAGGCCGGCGCACTCATCAAAGGCTGGGAAAGTATGTGCCCGGCTTATTTTGGTATCACGATATTGAAAGTTCCCGGCGCCTTGTCAATCAAGCCAAAGAAGCGCGCCAGGTCGATTTTGCTGCCCTCAATTTTAAAATCATCATTGAGCAGGGTATTTTTAACGTCCGCGGTGCCGGCCACCATGCGCACGAAAATCGGCTTTGTCAGGGTCAGTGTGGCGCGTGCATTGGCTGCCGGCGCTGCCTTTTTATAATGCAGCACGGCGTTTTCCAGCCACAGCACATAAGAGACTTTCAGGTCACTGAACACGAGATTGATTTTCCAGTCCTTGCCATCCGCGGCAGGGCCATCGAGGCCTGCGGCCATCGCGTCGAGGAATTGGTCGACCGGTGTTTGCATGAGCATATCGACGACGACGCTGCGATTAATGCCGATCTTGGGTGGTCCGTTACGCAGTTCATTGGCGGCGCTGAGGTAACTGTTGCGCCAGGTCGCGGCTTCTGCGGCATAGCCCATTTGATCATAGGTCTGCGCCAGTAACTGTCGCGCATTTTTATTGTCCGGTGCGCCGAAGACCACATGGTTGAGCAGCTCTGCGGCCCACCGGTAATCGCCTTTGTCGAAAGCGCTTCGGGCTGCTGCGACTGCTTTGTCGGCGCCGCCCAGCAGCTCGACATAATGTTTGCCCGATTCCTGCGGTGGCAAAGGATTCAGATGGGCTGGATTGCCATCGTAAAAGCCGAGGTAGAACTGGTAGATCGCTTTCACGTTATGGCGCAAGTCGCCGTAATAGCCGCGCACACTGAGCGCACCGTCCAGCGATTTCGGCAATTTGACCATCTCGGCGATTTCATTGGCGGTATAACCGGCGTTCATCAGGCGCACAGTCTGGTCATGCATGTAGCGGTAAACATCGCGCTGTTGCGTGATGAATTCGGCGATGCGTGCATGGCCCCACAGCGGCCAGTTGTGCTGGCCGAAATAGACTTCGGCCTCGGCGCTGTGCACTAATGCAGAGTCGAGATAGCTACTCCAGCGCAGCGCATCGCGCGCTTTCGCGCCGCGTACTGGCAGCAGGTTATGCATCGTCTGCGCCAATATTTCGGCGCCGGCGTAGGCCTTCATTTCTGGTAGCGAGAAGGTCAATTCCGCCGGCGCTTCGGCGCCCGGCACATTATGGAAAACGAAGCGTACGCCATCGACCTGCAATTCTTCGGTCGCGGCAGTGACCAGGTGATTTGGATTGAGTATGCCGACCTTGCCATAGGCGACCGCTTTACCAAGTCCGGTATCGACGAGGCCTTTCGGCGAGCGCTCAAGATCGCGTCCGAATTGATAGATCGAGCGCCGACCCATGGCAGTTCCGACCAACATGTTTTCACTGGTCGCTTCTTCCATGAATCCGTCCGGGGCGATTACGGGAATTTTGCGCGCAGCGACTTCGCCGGCCGACAGCACGCCGAGCGCACCGCCAAAGTGATCGGCATGACTGTGCGTAAAAATCAGAGCGGATACCGGTTTGTTGCCGAGCTGCGCCCGCGCGAAGGCGATTGCGGCGGCGCTGCTTTCGCTGGCGGTCAGCGGATCGACGACGATCCAGCCGGTCTTGCCCTCGATAAGTGTCATGTTTGCAATGTCAAAGCCGCGCAGCTGGTAGATGCCCTCGGTGACCTTGAAGAGGCCAAATTCTGCATTCAGTTTTGCATGGCGCCACAGGCTGGGATTGACGGTCGGCGGCGCAGCGCCTTCGATGAATTTGAAGGCATCGAAGTCGATCAGCACGCTACCATCGTCCGCGCGTATCTGGCCGGTCGGCCGTGCGATCAGGCCGCGTTTGGCTTCCTCGAAATCACGCTGCTCGGATAATGGCAGGGCTAGCGCAAATTGCGCATTCGCCTTTACCGTCTGCGCCGTCGCATCGCCACTGGCGCCGCCAATAGCCGGATCTTTGCCGCAGGCGCACAGCAGGGTGGCGCAGATCCATCCCGTCAGGATGAATTTTCCAGTGTTCATGCATGTCTCCGTTTTGTCTTTTGTTCGTGTTGTCAGGACGGGATTTTTATTGAGTGCGTAAGCCTACCAGTTTATGAATTCCGACAGGAATTATCAGATGGGCATGATGGATATTTTGCGGGTGGCTAGCCGAATAAAGGGCTTTCCCATCCTGGGCAAGTAATCTTCCCCGGCGGTTGAGTCGTGGCTTAAAATTGGACGCCTAGAAAGGATGCTTACATGAAGATTTATTCAAGAATTTTACTGCTGTCCTGCAGTCTGTCACTGGCGGGCTGCGGCGTGCTCGCGGCGCCCTGCAGGATAGCGTCCGCCGTCATCAAGATCGTGCCGGTCGTGGGCCATGCTGCAGCGCTGCCCACCGATACCTGTGCCGCCGTCATTGATCCTTGAGCAATTGCTGGAAGTGTAGGTAATCCGGGCGGGGGTAATGTAAAGGCTGCCGCCCTTTTTTTACCAGAGTTAATTTTGTGGCTGAGCGCCTTGTGCAGGCTGCGAAAGGCCTGTCGACATTGGATGGGTTTGCGCTGTCTGCTGCGTCACCAGTTCGTCCAGCGTCGCAATGCCGATCATCCGTTTGCTGCTGCTGTCGAGGACGGGAATGCGGCGTACCAGCGAGTCGGCCATTTTCCAGGTGACCTCTTCCAACGATTGGTCTTCGGTACACCAGATGACTTCAGTACTCATAACTTCGCGCACCTTGGTGTTCTCGGGTGACTCCGCAGCAGAGGTGACGCGTACCGTGATGTCACGATCGGTAATCATGCCGACCAGTTTTTGATGTTCACACACCGGCAGGGCGTCGACATTCAACTCCTCCATCAATTGCGCCGCACTCTGGATATTTTCCTCCGGCGAGATCGTGCTCACATTACGCGTCATGATTTCTGCGATTCTTGGCATCATAAGCTCCTTGATTTCCGGATTACGCCATCAATAAGCGGGTGGATACCGGTGTCACCTTATGTGGCAGCGGGCACGCCTTGATTTTTTGACCAAGGATGGGTGTGGCAGGTTCGCGCCATGCCGGTAAAAATATCCGGACATGCTTGTCGTTTATCGAAGCAGATGGATGAAATTCTGTTCCCAAAGTTGCGGCGTTATAAAAAATATAATATTTTTAACTCCTTCATTCATTTCGGGCGCGATGGCGCTGCGGATTTATCCTGTGTGGTGGATACGAGGAGCCGGTGATGGGATTTTTGAAAATGATACGGGCAGTGCGAGCGCGTCGCGCCATTGCCGTTTCAGTCGCGTTGTTGTGGGTCGCGCTCGCCATGTCAGCGTTTTTGATGCATGAAAAATCCTATTGCGCCACCGCCAGCCTTGTCCTGCAATACAAAGGCGGCGATTTGCATCATGACTGGTATTTATCGAAACAAACCCAAGTCGAGCTCATGCGCAATCAACAGGTTGCCCTCAACGTTGTCGACGCACTGGCGCTCACTGCCAGTCCATCTTTCCAGCACGCGTACAATGATGCAGCGAACAGTAGCGACAACATGCGTAGCTGGATCGCCACACATCTGCTGCAAGGACTCGAAGTCCAGCCTGCGCGCAACAACGATATCGTCAACATCAGCTTTAGTGCCGCCGATCCCGATTTTGCTGCGCAGGTGGCGAATGCGTTTGCATACGCATATTTACAGGCCAGTGCTACGCTGCAGCGCAAACAATTCCCGGATGCCGCGATCCTCAATCTCGCAGCCGTGCCGGTCGAGCCGGCAGGGCTGAAATTGTGGCAAGTCGCATCATTGTCGCTGCTCTCTGGCGCAATAGCTGGCGCGATGCTCGCCGTGCTGCTTGAAATGCAGGACAGGCATATCCGCTCTAGCCAGGACCTTGCAGATGCCATTGACGTACCGGTGCTGGGCGCGCTTAAGTTGGGGCAGCCACAAGCTGTTTTCGCAGCAGTATCCGGTACGGCAGGTTTGTGGCGGCTATTCAGACAGGCATCATGGAGACCTTGACGATGCTCGATACGCCGCCTTTTTTGGATGAGCCTGTCAGTCCCCAGCGCGCAAGCAATGTCGCCAATATCGGCAGCATCCTGCTTGAACAGGGCTATCTGACCAGGGAAAATATCGAACAGATTTTGCGCCTGCAAAAAGCGCAGCCAGTGCGCTTTGGCGTCGCCGCTCAGCATCTTGGCTTGTTGACGGCGGATGATGTCGAACAGGTGCTGGCGCAACAATTCAATAGCCCCAAGCTGCCGTTGGGGCAGGGCGGCTCCTTGCCGGAGCTCGTCGCCGCCTTTGATCCTCATGGCGCCGCCGCGGATATTCTGCGGGGCATACGCAGTCAATTGCTGGTGCAGGGCCTTGCCGACCAGCGCAAGACGCTCGCTATCGTGGGCGTCGATGACGAGCGTGGTAACAGCCTGCTGGCGGCTAATCTGGCGATCATGTTTTCCCAGCTGAATAAAAAAATCGTGCTCATCGATGCGAATTTGCGCAGCGAGCGGCAGCAGGTAATTTTTAATGTCCCGCGCGGTTACGGTCTTGCGGATGTACTCGCCGGGCGCGCGGGCATCGACGCGCTCATTGAGATGGCGGACTTGCCCGGCCTGTCCCTGCTCGTCGCCGGCACGCTCGCGCCGAATCCCGCCGAGTTGCTCGGGCGCGGCGTGTTCAGGCAACTACATGTGGCGCTGCTGCAGCGATTCGATCTTGTCTTCATCGACAGCTGCGGCTTCGGTGCGCAGGGTGAGGCCTTGGCCCTTGCGCGCCAGATCGACGGCGCCGTTATCAGTGCCCGCATGGATCAAACGCGCTGTCATGACGTCGCATTGACCGGCGCGCGACTGAGACAGGCAGGAATCGAGGTGCTCGGCTCGGTGCTGCTGCACCATTGCGCGATGACTTTATAGAAGCCGCTTTTGTCTGGTATGATTGCGCCTGAATTTTTGACCGCGCAGCACAGGCGGCGCAATGCAATAATTTATGTAAGAGCGAGAAAGGCACCCTGGTTATGACACCGCGAACTACCAACACACTGTCTTGGAAGCGACGCTAGTCGAGGGCCTTTTTCGTCATTAGTATTTGAAAAAGCGCGGCTAGTCCGCGTTTTTTTTCGTCCGTATTTTCAGTCAACACTTTTTCTGGCAACGGCTAGCCGCTGCCCTGGAGCGCAAAATGGTTACAGTCCGACTTCCCGATGGTTCACAGCGTCAGTTCGATGCGCCCGTCACGGTGGCGCAAGTCGCCGCCAATATTGGCGCCGGCCTGGCCAAGGCCGCTTTGGCCGGCAAGGTCGATGGCAAGGTCGTCGATACGTCCTTCCTCATCGAGCACGATGCCGATCTGGCGATCGTGACGGACAAGGATGCCGATGGCCTCGAGGTGATTCGTCATTCGACCGCACATTTGCTGGCGTATGCGGTGAAGGAACTGTTCCCTGATGCGCAGGTGACGATCGGGCCGGTCATTGAAAACGGCTTCTACTACGACTTTTCCTACAAGCGCCCGTTTACGCCCGAAGATCTGACGGCGATTGAAAAGAAAATGGCCGAGTTGGTCAAGAAAGATGAGCCGGTCACGCGCAAGGTCTTGCCGCGCGATGAAGCCGTCGCTTATTTCACTTCCATTGGTGAAGCCTACAAGGCTGAAATCATTTCCTCGATTCCGGCTGACCAGGATGTCTCGCTGTACACCGAAGGCAGCTTCACCGACCTGTGCCGCGGCCCGCATGTGCCGTCGACCGGCAAGCTGAAAGTATTTAAGCTCATGAAGCTGGCCGGGGCTTACTGGCGCGGCGACTCCAAGAATGAAATGCTGCAGCGGGTCTACGGCACCGCCTGGGCCAAGAAGGAAGATCAGGAACAATACCTTCACATGCTCGAAGAAGCCGAGAAGCGCGATCACCGCAAGCTTGGCCGCCAGCTCGATCTGTTCCACTTTCAAGATGAAGCGCCGGGCCTGATCTTCTGGCATCCGAAGGGCTGGACGATCTGGCAGCAGGTCGAACAATACATGCGCCGCGTGTATCAGGACTACGGCTATCAGGAAGTCAAGGCGCCGCAAATCCTCGATCGTAATTTATGGGAGCGTACCGGCCACTGGGAAAACTATCGCGAGAACATGTTCGTGACCGAATCCGAGAACCGCCATTACGCCTTGAAGCCAATGAATTGCCCGGGCCATGTACAGATCTTTAATTCGAACATGCGCAGCTACCGTGACCTGCCGATGCGCTACGGCGAATTCGGCCAGTGCCATCGCAATGAGCCGTCCGGTGCCTTGCACGGCATCATGCGCGTGCGCGGCTTTACGCAGGATGACGGCCATATTTTTTGTACCGAAGAGCAGATCCAGGCCGAAGTCACGGCTTTCCATCAGCAAGCCATGGGCGTGTACAAGGATTTCGCGTTCGACAATATTTCGATCAAGCTTGCGCTGCGTCCGGACAATCGCATCGGCACCGAAGAGACCTGGGATCGCGCCGAAGAAACGCTGCGCACCGCCTTGCGCGAGTGCGGCGTGACCTGGACCGAATTGCCGGGCGAGGGCGCCTTCTATGGTCCGAAGATCGAATACCACCTGAAGGATTCGCTCGGCCGTCCATGGCAGGTCGGCACGATGCAGGTCGACTTCTTCATGCCTGAGCGTCTCGAGGCGGAATATGTCTCGGACGATAACTCGCGCAAGATTCCGGTCATGCTGCATCGGGCCATCGTCGGATCGATGGAACGATTCGTCGGCATCCTGATCGAAAACCATGCTGGCGCGATGCCGCTGTGGCTGGCGCCGGTACAGGTGTCTATCCTGAACATCTCGGACGCGCAGGCAGACTATGCCAAGGGAATTGCGGAAATCCTGAAGAAACAAGGATTTAGGGTAACAACGGATTTGCGTAATGAAAAAATAACCTATAAAATACGCGAGCATTCGGTTCAGAAGCTTCCTTACATCATTGTTTTGGGTGACAAGGAACGGGACGCGAATACAGTGGCCGTGCGTGCGCGGGGCAATGTCGATCTCGGCGTGATGTCGATCGATGATTTGGTCGGGCGTCTGAAACATGAGCTCGAGACCAAGGCCTGAACGGGGAGACCCAAAGCGCTGGAGCACGGCTTAATTATTTGATTTTTAAAGGAAATTACAATAGCTACGGATAAGTCCCATCGCATCAATGGCGAAATCACTGCCCCCGAACTGCGTCTGAGCGGTGTCGAGAACGAAGCCCTCGGCATCGTTACTTTAGCTGAAGCCTTCCGCCTGGCGGAAGAAGCCAACGTAGATCTGGTGGAAATCGCACCGACTGCCCAGCCTCCTGTTGCCCGTCTTATGGACTACGGCAAATTCAAGTATCAGGAGCAGAAGAAGGCGCATGAAGCAAAATTGAAGCAGAAGATCATCCTGGTCAAGGAAGTTAAATTCCGTCCGGGTACTGATGATGGTGATTACAACATCAAGCTGCGCAATTTGATCAAGTTCCTCGATGAGGGTGACAAGACGAAGATTACGCTGCGTTTCCGTGGTCGCGAAATGGCGCATCAGGATATTGGTGTCCGTATGCTGGAACGTTTGAAGCAAGACCTTGAGCCGTATGGTCAGGTTGAGCAGTTTCCGAAGATGGAAGGCCGACAGATGATTATGGTCTTGTCGCCGAAGAAGAAGAAATAATTATTGGGGACAGAGTTTATGAGTCGCCGCAGCGCGACTAGTTACTCTGTCCTCAACTGACTAGACAGGAAGGTTAAATCCGCCCCTCCCGTTCTAAGTCAAGATGGTTTAGCGGGGTTAGTTTAACCGGCAAAAACAGTGGACTCGATTCCACTGTAAAACAAGTGTGAACAGGCATACAAGTACAACGAAATTGTTGTCACCTGCGATCATATTAAAAATGGAGCTGTCCCAAAGGACAGATAGTGTCATGCCTAAGATGAAAACTAAGAGCGGCGCAAAGAAGCGCTTTCGCGTCCGCCCGGGTGGAACTGTTAAACGCGGTCAAGCGTTCAAACGTCACATCCTGACCAAAAAAACGACCAAAACCAAACGTCAATTGCGTGGTTCGACAGGTGTCCATGATTCAAACATGGTCTCTGTACGCGCAATGATGCCGACTGCCTAACCTCACACTCAACTTTTAAGGAGTTACTATGCCTAGAGTAAAACGCGGGGTTACAGCACGGGCCCGTCATAAGAAAGTCCTCGATCAAGCCAAAGGCTATCGTGGTCGTCGCAGTACCGTTTATCGTATTGCCAAGCAAGCAGTCATGCGCGCTGGTCAATATGCATATCGCGATCGTCGTAACAAGAAGCGCGTATTCCGCGCACTGTGGATCACCCGTATCAACGCGGCTTCGCGTTCGCATGGTCTGACTTACAGCGTATTCATGAATGGCTTGAAGCGTGCCATGATCGAACTGGACCGTAAAGTCCTGGCCGATATGGCAGTGATGGACAAACCGGCGTTTGCCGCGATTGTCAATCAGGTGAAGGCCACCATCGCTGCGTAAGTAGCCTGTGACGTGTTCGCGCGTCGCTGAAGTATTCCCGACGGGGCAGAGGTCAATCACCTGTGCCCCGTTTTATTTTCCCCATTTTCATTTTTCGACGCCCCTTCTACCGGAGCGGGAAAAAAAGCGCATGAATTCCCTAGAACAACTCGTAAGCCAAGCCCAGACCGATTTTTCTGCCGCCCCAGACGCTGCTGCGCTCGAAAACGCCAAGGCGCGTTATCTCGGCAAGACCGGCCAGATCACCGAGCAGATGAAGGGTCTCGGCAAACTCGCGCCGGATGAGCGCAAAGTGCAGGGCGCTGTCATCAATGCCGCCAAAGAGCAGATCGAAGCCGCGCTCTACGCGCGCCGTGATGCGCTGGCCGATGCACAGATGCAGGAGCGCCTCAACGCCGAAGCGATCGACGTCACCTTGCCCGGACGTGGTCGTGGCATGGGTGGTATCCATCCGGTCATGCGCACCTGGCAGCGGGTCGAAGAGATTTTTGCTTCGATCGGTTTCGATGTGGCCGACGGCCCCGAGATCGAAACGGACTGGACCAATTTCACCGCCTTGAACAGCCCCGAGAATCATCCGGCGCGTTCAATGCAGGATACGTTTTATGTCGAAGGCAACGATAGCGAAGGCAAGCCGCTGCTGCTGCGTACGCACACCAGCCCAATGCAGGTCCGTTATGCGCGCATGAACCAGCCGCCGATCAAGGTCATCGCGCCGGGTCGCACCTACCGCGTTGACAGCGATGCCACGCATTCGCCGATGTTCCATCAGGTCGAAGGCTTGTGGATCGCTGAAGACATCAGCTTCGCCGACCTCAAGGGCGTGTATCTCAATTTCGTACGTGCTTTCTTCGAGACGGATGATTTGCAAGTGCGCTTCCGTCCTTCGTATTTCCCGTTCACAGAACCATCGGCGGAAATCGATATCGCCTTCGGCAGCGGACCATTGAAGGGCCGCTGGCTCGAAGTCTCCGGCGCCGGCCAGGTGCATCCGACTGTGGTGCGCAATATGGGTCTCGATCCTGAAAAGTACATCGGCTTTGCGTTCGGCTCCGGCCTCGAACGCCTGACGATGCTGCGCTACGGGATTAACGACCTGCGCCTGTTTTACGAAGGCGATCTGCGCTTCCTCAAACAATTCAATTAAATAATGGCCGCGGGAATGGTCCGGCGCATCGGCACGCGCGGCATTCCCGGCATACTTAGTCGCTGAAGGACTCATCATGCAATTCTCCGAAAACTGGCTTCGCACCATGGTCAATCCGACGATGTCGTCGGCTGACCTGTCGCATTTGCTCACCATGTCCGGCCTCGAGGTCGAAGAAGTCGAGCCGGTCGCGCCGCCATTTTCAAAAGTCGTCGTCGGCCATGTGCTCGAACTGGCAAAGCATCCGAACGCCGATCGTCTCAACGTCTGCCAGGTCGATGTCGGTAGCGGGGCGAACCTGACCATCGTCTGCGGCGCACCGAACGTACGCACTGGCATGAAGGTCGTCTGTGCCCTGGCTGGCGCGATTTTGCCGCCGGGTGACGATGGCAAACCGTTTGAAATCAAGGTCGGTCTGTTGCGCGGCGTGGAGTCGCAAGGCATGCTGTGTTCAGCGCGTGAATTGAAGCTCTCGGAAGACCATGCCGGCCTGATCGACTTGCCGGCGGATGCGCCTGTCGGCCAGGATATTCGTGATTACTTTTTGCTCGATGATCTGAAATTCACGATCAAGCTCACGCCCAACAAGGCTGACTGTTTGTCAGTGCTTGGCGTAGCGCGGGAGGTATCGGCCTTGACCGGCACGCCGCTGACAATGCCGTCCTTCACGACAGTCACTGTCAACAGCGACGACAGACTGCCAGTGAAGATTTCTGCGCCGGATTTATGCGGCCGTTTCTCAGGTCGTATCATTCGCGGCTTGAATGCGCGCGCGGCGACGCCGGACTGGATGACGCAGCGCCTCGAGCGAAGCGGTCAGCGACCAATTTCGGCGCTGGTCGATATTTCGAATTACGTCATGCTCGAACTCGGACGTCCCTCGCATGTGTTCGACCTGGCCAAGATCCATGGCGGCCTCGATGTACGCTGGGGTAAAAAGGGCGAGACGCTGAAGCTCTTGAACGGCAATACTGTCGCCGTCGACGAGTGGATAGGCGTGATCGCCGACGAGCATGAAATCGAATCGCTGGCCGGAATCATGGGCGGCGACTCGACTGCCGTATCGCTCGATACCCAAGACATTTATTTGGAAGCGGCGTTCTGGTGGCCTTCGGCGATCCAGGGGCGCGCGCGTCGCTTCAATTTTTCGACGGATGCGGCGCATCGCTTCGAGCGTGGCGTTGATTTTGCCACGACAGTGGAGCACCTCGAGCGCATCACATCGCTGCTGATTGACATCTGCGGCACTGCTGACACAAAAGTCGGTCCTGTCGACGACCAGAGCGTCAATCTGCCACAACGTCTGCCTGTCAGCGTGCGTACTGCGCGTGCCGTGAAGATCATCGGCGTACCGCTGACAGACGCGCTAATTGCCGACATCTTTACGCGACTCGGCCTGCAGTTCACGCAGGAGCCGGGCCTGTTCAAGGTGACGCCACCATCATTCCGCTTCGATATCGAAATCGAGGAAGACCTAATCGAAGAAATCGTTCGCGTCTATGGTTTTGAAAATATCCCGGCTTTGCCGCCGGTGGCTGCCAGCGCCATGCACATTCCACCGGAAGATCGGCGTTCGCTATTCACGATCCGCCGCCAGATCGCCGACCTCGATTATCAGGAAGTCGTGAACTACAGCTTTGTTGACGAAGCCTGGGAAGCCGACTTCGCCGCGAACACGACACCGATCAAATTATTGAATCCTATCGCCAGCCAGATGAGCGTGATGCGCTCAACGCTGTTCGGCAGCCTGATCGCCAATGTACGCTATAACCTGAACCGCAAATTGAGTCGGGCCCGCGTGTTTGAAATCGCCGGTGTGTATTTGCGTGATGCGTCAGTGGCCGATGGTCCGCTGTCGGTGGCCGGCTATCATCAGCCAAAGCGTGTCGCGGCCCTCGCTTACGGTCCGGTCGCCGACGAGCAGTGGGGTCAGACTGCGCGCAATGTCGATTACTTCGACATCAAGGCCGATCTCGAAGCGCTGTTCGCGCCTCGCAGCCTGCGCTTCGTCAAAGCTGAACATCCGGCCTTGCATCCGGGACGTTCAGCCGCCATCGAGCTGGATGGTAAAGCCATCGGTTTCGTCGGTGAATTGCATCCGCGCTGGCAGCAGAAGTATGACCTGCCGCTTGCACCGGTGATGTTCGAAGTTGACGCGGCTGCCCTGCAGGAACGCGCATTGCCGGCGTATCAGGAGATTTCGAAATTTCCTGCGGTAACGCGTGACTTGGCTCTGGTAGTTGTACAGGCGCTCAATGCCCAGGATTTGCTGGATACCTTCGCTGTTGAGAGGCGCGCTAATCCAGCCTGCCGTATCGTGCAAGCTATTGTTTTGTTTGACGAATATCGTGGCAAGGGACTGGGCGAAGGCGAAAAAAGTCTTGCTTTCCGGTGCACCTTGCAAGATACTCAGGCTACCCTTCAAGACGAGGCCGTGGACGCTGCGATCAACGCATTAGTGGCGGCAGCGAACAATAAAAATGGCGCAAACCTGCGTGCATAAATGCAGGCAATGAAACCTATGAACGACGTGAACTCAGCCGAATTTCAATCTGTTCTGGCCGCAGACCTCAATCGCGCAATGATTGAGGCGCAGGTGCGCTCGCAAGCGGAAAAAGGCTTGCCGACGTTAACCAAGGCAGAACTGGCCGAGCTGCTGTTCGAGCAGGTTGGCTTGAACAAGCGCGAAGCCAAGGACATGGTCGAAACGTTTTTCGATGAAATCCGTGATGCGCTCGAGCGTGGCGAATCGGTGAAGCTGTCCGGCTTCGGCAATTTTCAGCTGCGCGACAAGCCACAGCGCCCTGGTCGCAATCCGAAAACAGGCGAAGAAATCCCGATTACCGCACGACGCGTAGTGACCTTTCACGCCAGCCAGAAACTCAAGGGCATGGTGGAAACGGCGAGCCTGTCTGCGGTGGCGAATCCCGCCTGATTCAACCTTACTTAATCCTGGCCATTCATGAACGAACGTCCCGTCAAACCCGAGTTGATTGCATTGCCGCCGATTCCGGCGAAACGCTATTTCACCATTGGTGAAGTCAGCGACCTGTGCGGCGTCAAGCCGCATGTGCTGCGTTACTGGGAGCAAGAATTTACCCAGCTCAAACCAGTCAAGCGGCGTGGTAATCGCCGCTATTACCAGCATCACGAAGTGCTGCTGATCCGGCGCATACGTGAGCTGCTCTACGAGCAAGGCTTCACCATCAGCGGCGCACGCAATCGCCTCGACAGTCGCCTGTTCGATTCTGCCGAACTCGTCGAGCAGGTCGAAGCGCCGCCGGGTCCAGATTTATTCGCCATGCGCGAGGAACTCCTTAGCATCGCGCAATTGCTACATCGGTAAAAGCCGGTTAACACCGGGAAACCGCCATCTGATCCTTCGATCGTTGGCGGTTTTTTTATGGCAAGGCCTGAATCAGGCCGATCGAGATCGCCAGTTTTTCAGTTTCGGCCGATGGCCGTTTGCCGAGAATGACCGACAGGGTTTCGCGGCAGCGGCGATAGGCGCTGAAGGCCGCTGACGGATCATTTTGCGCATGGGCGCAGCGCATCAGATTTCGGTACATGGTCTCGGCGAGCGGTTCGACTTCGAGGGCGCGCAGGTAGAGTGTGTTGGCCATCGCCAGCGCATTGAGGCGTTCGAGATGCATGCCCAGCGTACTGGTCGCATCGAGGAAGCGGTTACGCCAGCGATTGCGTCCCGGCAGCAGCCAGCTGTCATCATCGCCATCCGAAAAAGGGCCGCGATACAGGCTTAATAGTGTCATCGCCGCGTGGTTCAGCTCATGCAACGGGCTTTGCGGCGGCAATGCCTGGATCTTGTCGCAAAGGTAGGTGAGGGCATCGACGTCTGACCAGATCAGCTGGCGGTTGATCGACAATTTGCCACCGGTGACGATGACGGCATCGTCATTGCCGAGCAATTTGCGCAGGCGGTGTATCGTGACATTCAAAGAGGCGCGCGCATCGGCGACATCGGGCCACAGATGGTCGGCAATGACTTGCTGGGTCTGGCCGCTTTCGGGCGCCAGCAGCAGGGCCTTCAGCAGCACCAAAGGGCGCTGCTGCGCCTTGCCCGAGAAGGCCAGCAAGTCGCCATTGAGCGACAGGGTCAGGCTGCCAAGTGTGCGCACGGCGACGGGCCAGGGCCAGTTAGCCGAGAACGCATCCGGTGCGGCCAGGCGCTGGCGTCGGATGATGCTGCGGACGTGATCCTTTTCAATATCAAGGTCGAGCGCCAATGCGGCGATCACCGCGGCCAATTGCGGAAAGCGCACAAAAAAAGCGAAATGGCCGCGCTGCCGATGACTCGACAGCGCCCACTGCAAGAGGGCGATAGCGGCATGTTGTTCGCCCTGGCGGGCCAGTGACAGGGCGCGAATCAGCTCGCGCATTTCTATGCTTTCAGCAATTCTGTCGCCACCATGTTCGATGGCGCTGGTGCACCATTGATCCGCCAGCGCGAAGTCTTGCGCCTGGCCATAACAGGCCGCCATGAAGCGGTCGAAATACGGACTGTATGAAGCCGGCAAACCGGTTTCGTTGGCCAGGGAGATCGCTTCCAGGCCAGTTCGTATGCCCTTGTCGATGTCGCCGATGAGAAGAAAGTAATTGGCCTCCAGCGTCAGAAAGCGCGCGACATCGAGCTTCCTTGACGGTGCAATTGTCGGCTTGAGCTCGTTCATTAAAGCCAGAGCGCTGTCAGCCTGATGCGCGATCAGCAGCAGCAGCGCCTTGGTGTACTTGAGCTGGAACTGCAGGCGTTCGATATTCTGATCTGGCTGTTCCTTGATCAGCGCCAGGCCGAGTTCATTCATGTGTTCGGCGTTGTGCAAGTCGCCGTCAAGGTAGATATGCCAAAGCACGGCACGCATGCACCACCAGCCGCGTGTGAACACGCTGATCGAGGTATCCTCAACGAGCCAATTGAGCTCGGTGATTACCCAGCGCGTTGTATCGACTTCCAGCCAGTCCATGCAATGTAGCAGAATGGCGCCAGCGCTCAGTCGCGTGGCCGGCCCGGTCGCATGTGCCAGCGCGCTGACGGTCTTTTGTACTGCGGCAGGCAAGGCGGGCGATGACGGCGTGGCCAGCATCAGCGCAATCGTCAAACTCGCATGTATGCGTAGGTCCGCGTCTGGCTCAAGTGCGTCGACGTCACATTGCGCCAGGCCGCGATTGATCGCTTCTATCCAGGGCACTAATTCGCTAAAGTCACCGAGGCCAAAGTAATAGCTGTCGATCAGCGCAGCGATCGTCAACAGTTGCGCGAGAACATCTCCCTGCGTTAGAAAAGATTGTTCTGCGCGTTGCAGTGCCTTGCGTGCAGCGGCAGGATCGAGCTCGATAAGCAATCTGCCGTGCCAGTAAGCGAGCCATGGATCGTCGGCGATCAAGGCTGCTGGCAGGCAGCCCAGCCAGTCCCTCCATGCTTGTCCGCGTCCCAGTGCCTGCATGTGCTCGGCATTGCGCAGCAGCAGACCGGCAAGCGCAGGAAAATCGCCGGCGTCCCTGAGCAATTGAACCGCGAGGTCGAGATTGCCCTGATGTTCAAGTACCCCTGCGGCACGCTGAAACAGGGCGACCCGCTCCGCGCCGCTCAAGCGCTGGCGTGCTTCGTCAATCAGGAATTCGCGAAAAAATGGATGGAAGTGATAGAGCGGCTCGCTGCCGCCAGTGCGCTCCACAAAATAACGATCCTGATTGAGCCGCCGCAGCAGGTGCGAAGCCTGGGAATTAGCTGTCAATTGGCCCGCATCTGCGGCGGATACACCGGGCAGATGGGCGAG
This sequence comes from Oxalobacteraceae bacterium, assembly GCA_947448025.1. Taxonomy (GTDB): domain Bacteria; phylum Pseudomonadota; class Gammaproteobacteria; order Burkholderiales; family Burkholderiaceae_D; genus CANFLV01. Next base: position 157,358 of record CANFLV010000001.1, read on the forward strand.
CATCAGCAAGCTGTGCTGTTCTTCTTTGGCCAGGCGATCAAGGATTTCACCGGAAAAATAACGGAACAGGATCTCGTGTTCATCCAGCGGTGCTGCCGTGTCATTGTGCGCTTTCAGGTTTTTTAGTTGATGCCGCAATAGTTGCAGTCCGATGGCCCAACCAGCGGATTTTTCCAGCCAGGCAAGGCTGTCAGGATCGGCATCCTCAGCAATGCCTGCAAACTCGCGTGCTTCCTCATGCGTGAATTTCAGTGCATCCCAAGTGATGGCATTCACTTGGCCGCTCAATATCAGGCGCGACAGGCGCGCGGGCGGGAGCGCGCGGCTCAGCGCAAGGATATGCATGTCATCGGGAACTTCACTGAAGGCGATTTCGAAAATTTCGCCTGCCTCTTGCCAGTCCAGTACTTGAATATTGTCGAATACCAGAATGGAATTTGCTGGCAAGCGCGAAAAAAATTCACGGAAAAATGCTCGCGCATAACGGCCAATATCACTGGCATAGGCCGACGTGAATGGCGGCAAATCTTCAGCGCCACCTTCAAGCATTTGCGTCAAGAAATGGAACAGGGTTTGCGGTAAAGAGTCGGCCTGATCGACCTGATACCAGAGCGCCGGCGCTTGGTGCTCGAGCAGATAAGTCGCTGCCAGCGTCGTCTTGCCCGCGCCCGGCGGCGAACATATCCACACGACTTGATGCTCTCTGCAGCGGCTATCGAGCAGCGCGAACAGGCGCTGGCGCAGAAAGGCATCGCGCGTTCGCGGTGGCGACAGTTTGGCAAGTTTCACTGTTGATGGGCCTGATCAAGGAGTGTTTGTTAAATAAGGTCATGCAATTTCGCTGTTACTAATGGTAAGTGTGATTTGTGTAATGTTCAACTTTTTGAAAACATTTATGCATGGCAATAATTAAGCCCGAGCCTTTGCCGGGTCGCTTAAAAAGCACCAAGATTGCCCATATTTTCAGTGAAACTCGCTGTATACGATATGTAATTGAAAATATCGCTGAAGCTTATGACCTGTCAGTACCTGCTGTCGGAACGATAAAATATTTAAATTGCATGTGACATTTTTGAAACGAAACAGGTATTCAGCTATGAAAGTTAGTTCCTCTGCGACACTTTTTAGGTAAAAAGCCGAAGCCAAGTCTGTGGTTTGCGCGCATATGCAGGGTTTCACGCGATGTTGTGCTGATCGATTCCCGCAACCATTTCCCCTCTGTCATTGTTAAAAATGAGCAAGCACCGCAGCGACGCTCAACAATTGCGCAAGTTGCCGTTTTTGCCACGGTATAACAACTGGACTTGTCAAGTGGCCCTGCACGCAACACGGCCTTGGGCAGGCAGTTTTTTCGAGCACAATTTCTTGTGAGTCATACGTATGTAATTTGTATGTTCCCCAGCGTTACGCTTTTACTCAATTTGACGACACCTGAAATGCCGAAAGCGTAAAGAGCGATGCAAGAAGTGGCCGGCAACCCTTCTGAAATGACAACAAAAATGCATCCTTAAGCGCCAGTAGATATTGCAGTGGGTCGTTGAATGAAGGTGGTGAGGGAGGTAGTAAAAGCCGATCTCGATCGCTCCTAGCACAGTGGGACTGGTGTAGTGGCCTGGCATGTGGGACGGAAATCGTGATCACTTGAGGGAAGAAAAATTTTTTGACAATGATCGAATTAAAGAAATTTCGACAATGTCATCACTTTTTGGAGATACTAAAATGGCCCGTTCAACAATTGAAAAAAAATGCTTCAGCGAGCGCTTAAAGCAATCTTTGCAAAACGCAAACTATTCGCCAAACAGCCCATCGCAACTCGCGCGCCAATTCAATTCGCGTTTTGCCGGTCCCCCAATTTCGAGCGAGGCCGCACGTAAATGGCTCGCCGCCGAAACCTTTCCAACAGAAGAAAAATTACTGACGATTGCCAAATGGCTGGATGTATCGCCCGATTGGCTGCGCTTCAATATCGTCAAGCCGGAAGCCGGCGTCGAGACGACGCAGCATTCCTGAGTCGACTTGCATTCTGAAGAATTTAGCGGTGCAGTCAGGCAATAAAAACAGCGTATTTCTATAACGACATAATTATTGGAGATTACTAAAATGGCCCGTTCAACAATTGAAAAAAAATGCTTCAGCGAGCGCTTGAAACAATCATTGCAAAATGCAAACTATTCACCAAATAGCCCGTCGCAACTGGCGCGACAATTCAATTCGCGCTTTGCAGGTCCTCCAATTTCGAGTGAGGCCGCACGTAAATGGCTGGCTGCAGAAACATTTCCAACAGAAGAGAAACTGCTGACGATTGCCAAATGGCTGGATGTATCGCCGGACTGGCTGCGCTTTAATATCGTCAAGACGGAAGCCGTCGCAGAGACGACTCAGCATTCCTGATACGGTTTTGCCGATTTAAAGGCATGATCTGCATTGTTAGTGATCAGGTTTGAAAAATGTGCCGGACATTTTTCAGCCTTGCAGATCATTGCCAGTTTCATCGTAATCCATTGATGCCCTGACTAAAGCACCAAGACTTTAGCAGGGCTTTTCTTTCAAGTTTTCTTCAATAGCTGCTTCTCGAAGGCGACATCAAGTTTGCTGATCCGCTTCGGCGTTTGCGGACCATAGCCATTGACGAAGGTGACGAACTCATCCATTTCCAACGGCGCATTGAGTTTTTCACTTGTGCCATCCTCCTTCATCGTGGTCAGGTAAAACAAGCCATTGGTCATTCGTACCATGGAATAATTCTCGCTGCCACTGCGCGTTTTCAAGCGCGCTACTGCTGCGGTTGCCCTGGTCGATCTCATTCCCATTCCTTTTCAAATTATCCTGGCTGCCGGCGAATTTCAAATTCGTCATGGCGACAGCATACCGCATTCGATTAGCACGCTCATATCCGGTAAATTCGCCCTCAGAGAAGCTGATTGATTTCGAGCACTATTGTTTTTAATACCGGGTATAATCTTTTCAGAACGGTCGTGCTTTTTGACACAGTGGCGACTCAATAACGAGGAGACAGCATGGATTTGAACTATACGGCGCAAGATCTGGAATTTCGCGACACGGTGCGCACTTACCTGGAGGCGAACCTGCCGAAGGACTTGCAGCACAAGGTCCTCAATCACAAACGCCTGAGCCGCGAGGACCTCGTGCGCTGGCACAAGATCGTCGCGCAGCAGGGCTGGGTCGGCACTGGCTGGCCTGTCGAATACGGTGGCACCGGCTGGTCGGCAGTACAGCGTCACATATGGGAAGAAGAATGCGCCAGTGCCGGCACGCCGCCCATCTTGCCATTCGGTGTGAACATGGTCGCGCCGGTCATTATGGCCTTCGGCAACGAAGCGCAAAAGCGCCATTACCTGCCGCGCATCCTCAGCTGCGAAGACTGGTGGTGCCAGGGTTATTCCGAGCCAGGTTCCGGATCCGACCTCGCGTCCCTGAAAACTCGCGCCGAGCGCGAAGGCGATCATTACATCGTCAATGGCCAGAAGACCTGGACTACGCTAGGTCAGCATGCTGACATGATTTTCTGCCTCGTGCGCACCGATACAGGTGTACGCAAACAGGAAGGTATTTCCTTCCTGTTGATTGACATGCACACGCCTGGTATCACCGTGCGGCCAATCATCATGCTCGATGAAGACCATGAAGTGAATGAAGTCTTTTTCGATAACGTCAAAGTCCCCGTCGAGAACCTGATCGGTGAAGAAAACAAAGGCTGGACTTACGCCAAATATCTGCTCGGCCACGAGCGCACCAACATCGCCGCCGTCGGCCGCGCCAAACGCGAACTCAGTTTCTTGAAGCGCGTCGCAGCAGAGCAGCACAAGAATGGCGCGCCCTTGATTGATGACCCAGTTTTTGCATCTAAAGTCGCCAGCCTCGAAATCGAATTGATGGCACTGGAGATGACGGTGCTGCGCGTGATTTCCATGGATAGCGCCAAGCGCGGTCCGGGACCGGAAGCGTCGATGCTGAAAGTGAAAGGCACGGAAATCCAGCAATGGCTGACTGAATTGATGGTCGAAGCGGTCGGTCCGTATGGCCTGCCGTTCGATCCTGATTACCTGCATGGAGGCCACGAGCATAGCGCTGCCGGTGACGATGATGCCGCACCATTAGCCGGCTACTACTTCAATTATCGCAAGACCTCGATCTATGGCGGTTCGAACGAGATTCAAAAAAATATCATTACCCAGATGATCCTCGGCCTTTGAGCCAGACGCTACGGAAAACAGGAGACGAAGATGGATTTCAGTTTGTCAGAAGAGCAGCAACAATTTTCCGACGCAGTGCGCCGATGGATCGACAAGGACTATGGCTTTGAGCAGCGCAAGGCTATCGTCGCTTCGAAAGAGGGCGTCTCGGACAAGGCTTGGGCGGATCTCGCCGAGCTCGGCATGCTGGCCCTGCCAGTGCCGGAAGCGCAGGGTGGCTTTGACGGTTCGGCCATCGACATGATGGTCGTAATGCAGGAGTTCGGTCGCGGTCTGGTGATCGAGCCGTATTTTGCGACGGTGCTCGGGCTTGAGTTCTTGAAGCGCGCCGGTGGTCACGATCATTTACTGGAGCAGGTCGCCGCAGGTGAGTTGAAGCTGGCCTGCGCACTCGGTGAGCGCCAGTCGCGCCATGACCTGTTTGATATCGCCACTACGGCCACGGCCAATGCCGAGGGCTTCGTCCTCAACGGCACCAAGACCGTCGTGCTGCATGGTGCTCAAGCCGGCATGTTGATCGTGTCAGCGCGCTCATCGGGCGCACAGCGCGACACCGATGGCATTTCCCTGTTCGTCATTGCCAGCGATGCGGCTGGCGTGGCCATTCGCGATTATCGCACCATCGATTGCCAGCATGCGGCCGATATCAATTTCACCAATGTGCAGGTGCCTGCCTCGGCCATGCTGACACAGGCAGGCGCGGGCTGGGACTTGCTCGACGCGGCCGCCGACTACGGCGCGACGCTGCTGTGTGCAGAAGCGGTCGGCGCCATGGAAGCATTGAACGCGGCTACGCTCGAGTACATGAAAACGCGTCAGCAGTTCGGTGTGCCGATCGGTAAATTTCAGGCGCTGCAGCATCGCATGGCTGAAATGTTCATGCAATTCGAACAGGCGCGCTCGATCACCACGCTCGCCGCAGTCAAGATGGCATCGACTGATCCGGTTGAACGTCGTCGCACTGTGTCCGCTGCGAAGGCGCGCGTCGGCCAGGCCTTGAAATATGTTGGTCAACAGGCCGTGCAATTACATGGCGGTATGGGTGTGACCAATGAACTGCCGGCCGCGCATCACTTTAAACGACTGAGCATCATTGAACTTACGCTGGGTGACACGGATCATCATCTGGCACGCTTCGTCGCCCAGCCTACGTTTAAACAGGCAGCCTGAACCGCTGCCGAATTCATGGAGAAAAAATGACCTGGTATTTCGAGGATTTTGAAGTCGGTAAGACGTATCAAAGCGGCAGCCGCACCGTGTCGGAAGAAGAAATCATCGCCTTTGCCAGGGAGTTTGATCCCCAGCCTTTTCATATCGACCGCGAAGCTGCGGAGCAGTCCTATTATGGCGGCATCATCGCCAGCGGTTGGCATACCTGCAGCATGATCATGCGCATGATGGTGGATGGCTCACTCGGTGAGTCGTCCAGCATGGGTTCGCCCGGCGTGGATGAAGTGCGCTGGCTGAAGCCGGTACGGGGTGGTGATACGCTCAAGGTCTCGAGCACCGTGCTGGAGATGCGGCCCTCAAAAAGCAAACCAGATCGCGGCGTCGTGGTCTACCAGTGGGAAGCACGTAACCAGCATGACGAATTGGTCACCACGATCAAGGGCATGGGCATGTTCGGCCGTCGTCCTGCTTGAGCATGTGCTTAAGCATACCTATACATGAAAAGGCATCACATGCGTGAAATCGCTACACTCGCAGAATTGAAACAGCTGGTCGGCCAGGAAGTCGCGGTATCGGACTGGCTCACGATCAGCCAGGAACGCGTCAATCAGTTCGCCGAAGCGACCGGTGACCATCAGTGGATACACCTCGATGTTGAACGCGCAAAGAAGGAGTCGCCCTTTGGCGGCACCATCGCGCATGGCTTTTTGACCTTGTCGCTGCTGCCGGCAATGATGGAGAGCGCGATCCACATGGCGGACGTCAAAATGGGCGTGAACTATGGCTTGAACAAGGTGCGTTTTCCAGCGCCGGTGCCAGTGGGTAGCCGTGTGCGCGCGCATATGAAATTGCTGTCGGTGGAGGACATCGAGGGTGGTGCGCAGCTGATCTGGCAGGTGACGGTGATGCGCGAAGGAAGTGAGAAGCCGGTCTGCGTTGCAGAGCCGGTCTTCCGTCGTTATTCCTAACTGATCATCGCTTCACATACTGGCTTGCGCCAAACAAGACTTCGCGGGATTTGTCATCCGTGAGAGGCTTGCGCAAGTCAGCCAGCACGGTCACGCCGCGCTGCACGGCTGCGCGCTCGCCGATCAAATCGAACCAGCGTTTCGCGTTCGGATAATCGGCCCAGTCTATGCCCTGGTTAGCCCAAGAGCGCAGCCACGGATAAGTCGCGATATCGGCAATCGTGTAGTCGCTGCCGGCGATGTAGGGTGTCTTCGCCAGCTGCTGGTCGATCACGCCATACAGGCGTTTGGCCTCATTCGTATAGCGATTGACAGCGTACTCAATTTTCTCCGGCGCGTAGATGCGGAAATGGTGGGCTTGTCCCAGCATCGGACCAACACCACCCATCTGGAACATCAGCCATTGCAGGACCGTAAATTTTTCGCGATCGGTCGTGCCGAGGAATTTGTTCGCCTTGCCGGCAAGGTAGACCAGGATCGCGCCAGATTCGAATAGCGAGATCGGCTTGCCGTCCGGTCCGTCGGCATCGACGATGGCGGGGATTTTATTGTTCGGTGAAATCGCCAGGAAGTCTGGTTTGAACTGGTCGCCCTCACCGATATTGATATGGTGAACGCGGTAAGGCAGGCCGCATTCCTCAAGCATGATATGGACTTTATGGCCATTCGGCGTGGCGGTGGAATAGACGTCGATCATTTCTGGCTCTCCAAAATAAAAACTGCCGGCCGCAAGCGCGACCGACAGCGATTGTTACAAGTGCATCAAGCTACGAACGCGTGATCGGCAATTCCAGTTCGACCTTAGGCAAGGTCATGTACTTCGCCAGCTCAAGCTTCGCCACGGCGCTGCGGTGGACTTCATCCGGGCCGTCGGCGATGCGCAGGGTCCGGTTACCGGCCCACATCGACGCCAATGGGAAGTCGTCCGAGACGCCGCCGGCGCCATGCGCCTGGATGGCCCAGTCGAGCACCTGCTGCGTCACGTTCGGCGCCAATACCTTGATCATGGCGATCTCGGCCTTGGCATGCTTGTTCCCGACCGTGTCCATCATGTAAGCGGCTTTCAGCGTCAACAGACGCGTCGTGTCGATCATGATGCGCGCTTCGGCGATGCGCTCATGCCAGACGCTCTGGTCCGAAACCTTTTTGCCGAAAGCGACGCGCGCACTGAGGCGTTTGCACATGTACTCGAGGCCGCGTTCAGCCACGCCGATGGCGCGCATGCAGTGATGGATACGACCAGGTCCGAGACGACCCTGGGCGATTTCAAAGCCACGGCCTTCGCCGAGCAGAATGTTCGAGACCGGCACGCGCACGTTTTCAAAGCGGATTTCACAATGGCCGTGTGGTGCGTCGTCATAGCCGAACACGGGCAGCGGCCGCACGATCGTCACGCCCTTGGTATCGACCGGCACGAGGATCATCGACTGCTGCGAATGACGCGCTGCCTCCGGATCGGTTTTGCCCATCAAGATAAAGATCTTGCAGCGCGGGTCGCCCGCACCGGAAATCCACCATTTGTGACCGTTGATGACATACTCGTCGCCATCGCGCTCGATGCGGGTTTCGATATTGGTCGCGTCCGAGGAGGCTACTGCTGGCTCGGTCATGGCGAAGGCGGAGCGGATTTCACCGCGCAGCAAAGGCTCCAGCCATTCCTTCTTGTGATCTTCCGAACCGTAGCGCTCGATGGTTTCCATGTTGCCCGTGTCGGGTGCTGCGCAATTGAAAACTTCCGGCGCCCAGCCCACGCGACCCATGATTTCACACAGCGGCGCATAGTCGAGATTAGACAAGCCTTCCGGTGCGCGGGTTGACTTTGGCAGGAACAAATTCCACAGGCCAGCGGCGCGCGCCTTGACCTTCAGTTCTTCGATGATAGTAGTGGCGATCCAGCGATTACCTTTTTCGACGCCATTGCGGTCGACTTCCTGCTTGTAGGCTTTCTCATTCGGATAAATATGTTCATCCATGAACGTCAGCAGCTTTGCCTGCAGTTCCTTGCAACGGTCCGAGTATTCGAATTCCATGTGGTCTCCTGTGTGAATGTACTTTACTTGGTGTGATTATGCTTTTTTGCCGCTGGCGTATTGCCAGCCCATTTCGGCCATCGGCCGTGCCGCCATGCCGGCCTTCTTCGCCTGTTCGCTGGCAGCGGTGCCATCGACGTAACGCTTCATGATGCCCTGCAAAATGCCGGCCATGCGGAACATGTTATAGGCGAGGTAGAAGCTGAAGTCTTCGCGGCGGATGGTCTTGCCGGTACGCTCGCAATATTTCGCGATGTATTCTTCTTCGGTCGGAATGCCGAGCGCCTTGTGGTCGAGGCCGCCGATGCCGCGGAATTGACCGGGCGGGATATGCCAGCTCATGCAGTGATAGGAAAAATCCGCCAGCGGATGGCCTAGCGTGGACAATTCCCAGTCGAGGATGGCGAGGATGCGAGGCTCGGTCGGATGGAACATCATGTTATCGAGGCGGAAGTCGCCATGCACGATGCTGGTGTCTTCGCCGGGCGGGATATTTTGCGGCAGCCATTCGATGAGATGGTCCATGGCCGGAATCGATTCTGTCTCGGACGCCTTGTACTGGCGCGTCCAGCGGTCGATCTGGCGACCGAAATAATTGCCGGGCTTGCCGTATTCGGCCAGACCAATCGCGGCATAGTCGACTGTGTGTAATTGCGCGATGACGCGGTTCATTTCATCGTAGTAGAGCGCGCGCTCGGCATTGCTCATGCCGGGCATGGACTGGTCCCACAGCACGCGGCCTTCGACATATTCCATCAGATAAAACGCACGGCCGATCACGTCTTCATCAATGCACAGCGCGTACTGGTGCGCGGCTGGGAAGCCCGCCTTGCTCAAGGCATCCATGACGCGGTATTCGCGGTCGATCGCATGCGCTGAGGGCAGTAACTTTGCGGCAGGACCAGGCTTGGTGCGCAGCACATAGCTGCGGCCATCGGCGGTGAGCTTGAAGGTGGGGTTGGACTGGCCGCCCTTGAACTGTTCGATGGCGAGCGTGCCTGAAAAACCGTCGACATGCTCACGCATATAGTCCTGCAAGGCGCCGACATTAAATTGCTGGCGTTCGGATACCGGCTTGGTACCCATGAACTCTTCGAACATCGTGTCTCCTGAATGGATTTACTTATCCATTCATTCTACCGCATCGAATCGCACGGCCGTACTATTCTGGAGGGACTTATTTCGCTTATTTGTACTGTGGCTTTCTTTTTTCAAGAAAGGCCGTGATGCCTTCCAGTGAATCGCGATGCTGCATGCTTTGGATGAAATGCCGCTTCTCGAACTCACATTGCTGCACCAGTGAATTGCCGGGCGCGGCATCGATGAGCATCTTGATGCGATTGAGCGAGTTCGGCGAGAGTGCGGCGAGCTCATCGGCCCATCCCAGCGCGGCGTCGAGCACGCGGCCATCGGCGACGATGCGATTGACGAGCCCGAGCTGCTGCAGGCGTCCGGCCAAAACCGCTTTACCTTCGAACATAATTTCGCCGGCCAGCTGGCGCGGCAAGGCTTGCCCGAGGAACCACGACGCACCGCCATCCGGGGTCAGGCCGACTTTGACATACGACATCATGAATTTGGTCGCCATGCCGGCGATGATCATGTCGCAGGCGAGCGCGAGCGCGAAGCCGGCGCCGGCTGCCGCGCCCTCGACGGCAGCGATCACGGGCTTGGGGCAATTACGGATGGCCTCGATCCAGCCTTGCAGGTTATCGATGGCAGCGGCTTGTACTTCCATGTCGCGATGGCGATTTTCCAGCAGGCGGTTCAGGTTACCACCGGCACAAAAGAAGCCATCGGCGCCGGTCAACACGATCACGCGCACGGAATCATCCCGCTCGGCGTTGGCAAAGCTTTCGATCGCGGCGGCATACATATCAGGATGCAGCGCATTTTTCGCGCCGGGATTACTTATAGTGAGGATCAGCGTCGCATCGCGACGCGCGGCTTTGAGCTCTGCAAACATGGAATTAATTCTTGAATTGAAAAGGGTGTATCTGACATTATTGCCCAAAATCGCCAGATGTTGCTTTCGCCATTAGTCGTAGTGCGTGGCTGTGCAGCCAGCCGCATAGTCGAATAGAATAAGCCGCTCGAATGCCGCGCTGCGGCTTCAACAATAAAATTCAATGGAGAACGGCATGCTGAAACTATGTGGATTCGCGACCAGTAATTACTACAATAAGGTCAAACTGGCCTTGCTCGAAAAGGGCGTCGCCTTTGAAGAAGAGCTGGTCTGGATTGATCGCTCCGAGGCCTTGCTGTCAAAGTCACCGCTGGGCAAAGTGCCTTACCTCGAGACCGAGCAGGGCGCTGTCTGTGAATCGCAGGTCATGCTTGAGTATATCGAGACTGCCTATCCACAGGTACCGCTCTTGCCGGCCGATCCGTTTGCCGCTGCCAAGGTGCGCGAACTGATTACCTTCATGGAGCTGCATCTTGAGCTGGTCGCGCGCGAGTTGTATGCGGAAGCTTTCTTTGGCGGCAAAGTCAGCGACGAGGTCAAGGAGCGCACGAAAAAGCAGCTCACGCGCAATGCGAAGTCGCTCGCTAAGTTGATCAAGTTCGGGCCGTTTGTTGCTGGCGCCGAGTTCACCATGGCCGACTGCGTCGCGCTGGCGCATTTGCCGCTGGTGTCGATGGTCAGCAAGATCATCTACGGCGAAGATGTGCTGGCCGATTTGCCTGTGCGCGATTACACCAGGATGATGGGCGAGCGCGCCACCGTGCAGAAGGTCAATGCCGACCGCAAGGCGAATCAGGAATTGATGAAGACGCTCGCCGCCAAATAAAACCTCAGGCGCGGCTGAGTTTTGCCAGCGCCGCCTGCAGGGTTTCGTCCTTCTTCGCAAAGCAGAAGCGCACGATGCCCGACTCCTTGGCATGCTGGTAAAACGCCGACACCGGAATCGCCGCCACGCCGATTTCGGTCGTCAGCCATTTGGCGAAGTCTGCTTCCGGCATGTCGGAAATGGCCGAGTAGTCGACGCACTGGAAGTAAGTGCCGTCCGATGGCAGCAGCCGGAAGCGCGAATCTTCCAGTCCGGCGCGAAACAGGTCGCGCTTGCGCTGGTAGAAGGCGGGCAGCTCGATATAGGGCGCAGGACTGCGCATGTAATTGGCCAGCGCATGCTGCATTGGCGTGTTCACTGTGAAGACATTGAACTGGTGGACCTTGCGAAATTCGGCCGTGAGCGCAGCCGGGGCGGCGACGTAGCCGACCTTCCAGCCGGTGACATGGTAAGTCTTGCCAAAGCTTGAAATCACAAACGCGCGTTCGCGCAAATCCGCATAACGGCAAATCGATTCATGCTGCTGGCCGTCGAAAACCATGTGTTCATACACCTCGTCCGACAGGATCAAGATATCCGTGCCTGCGACGATCTCACGCAGGGCGGCGATGTCAGAAGGGCGCATGATGGAGCCGGTCGGATTATGCGGTGAATTGATCATGATCAGGCGCGTCTTCGGCGTCACTGCAGCGGCGACCCGGTCCCAGGGAATCGCATAACCGTCTGGCGTGACGACCATTTGCACGAACACTGGCACACCTCCTGCCAATTCAATCGCCGGCACATAGCTGTCGTAAGCCGGTTCAATCACGATCACTTCGTCGCCCGCATGCACACAGCACAGCAGCACCGTCAAGATCGCCTGCGTCGCGCCGGCTGTGACCGTCAGTTCGCTGGCGGCGTCATAGCGATGGCCGTAAATGGCCGCGACTTTGGCGGCGATCGCGTCGCGCAGCAATGGCACGCCCGTCATCGGCGGGTATTGATTGAAGCCGGCTTGCATCGCCTCGGAGACGAGTCCCGGCAGGGCAGGGTCACAAGGAAAATCCGGGAAGCCCTGGCCGAGGTTCACGGCGTTCTTTTCAGCTGCGAGCGCGGACATGACGGTGAAGACGGTGGTGCCGACGGCGGGTAATTTGGAAATGATGGCTGGGGTAGGCATGTGAAATGGCTCAGGCTGGTTGGATGCTTATTTTAGCGTTTTGTTGTGCGACCCATTCTTCCGGTCGCAAGATCGTGGTCAGACCAAGCTTGGCGCAGCGCCGGGCGAGCTTGAGCAGGGCTTTGTCTTTCGTGATCAGTGCTGTTGCCTGAATTTGAAACGCGGTCTCGACGAATTTCTGGTCATCGGTGTCTTTGCAGACCGGCAGCTGCAGCCCTGGCGGCACATACTCGGCCAATGGCACACAGCGAATCAGCGCATCGAATTGCGCGGCGCTCGTGAGGCGCGATTCGGCGTCGAGCGGCAGGTGCGGATAGGTCAAAACGATTTGCCATTCGCGGCGGCAGTCTTCGCGCGTGACGGCATCGATGCTGCGGTCTTCCAATGCCTGCAGCAGCAGCGCCCAGCGCGGATCGTGGAAAACGAACAAATCGAGGCAGACATTGGTATCAAGAACCACGCGCGGCATCAGCTTCGGTATCATAGGCAAAAATTTTCTGTTGAATCGACCATGCTGATTATTCTCTCGCCTGCAAAAAGCCTTGATTACACCACAGCGCCGGTCACTGCGACGCATACTTTGCCGGCATTTATTCCCAGCTCGACTGAATTGATCTCGACCTTGCGTGCCTTTTCCCGCGACGAGATCGGTAGCATGATGTCGATTTCCGAGACGCTGGCGGAGTTGAATACGCAGCGTTTCGCCGACTGGTCGCCGGATAAATTTCAGCCGGGTCCGGCGAAACAGGCGGTACTGGCCTTCAATGGTGATGTTTATGGCGGCCTCGATGCCGTCTCGATGACGAAACGCCAGCTCGAATTCACGCAAGATCGTGTACGCATTTTATCCGGCCTGTACGGTATTCTGCGACCGCTGGATTTGATGCAGGCTTATCGACTCGAGATGGGGACGCGGCTGGCTAATCCGCATGGCAAGGATTTGTACGCATTTTGGGGTGACAGGGTCACGCAAGCCCTGAATGCTGAGCTGGCAGAGAAAAAGTCGACAGCGCTGATCAATCTCGCCTCGGAAGAGTATTTCAAGGTCGTGCGGCCGAAGCTGCTCGATGTGCCGGTGATTACGCCGGTGTTCGAGGAATGGAAGAACGGTAAATACAAAATCATTTCGTTCTTTGCCAAACGCGCGCGCGGGCTGATGGCGCGTTATGCGGTGGAGAAGCGCATTACCGCGCCGAATAAATTGAAAAAGTTTAATGTTGAAGGCTATGTGTTTGAGCCTTCATTGTCGGATGAGCGGATTTGGCGCTTTCGGCGGCGTGGTGTGGATGTCTGATGACGTCGGCGCCGGCTAAAAAAAACCTCGCATTGAGCGAGGTCATTTTAAAACAGCGTTTAGCTTACCAAAGCTTCCACCACGCATCCCGCTTCTCACGGCCACCGCGCAGGAAAACACTGTCCGGATAATTCGTCTTGAAGACGCGGTTCGCATCATCACGCAAATCATTCATTCCCAGCGCATCGTAGGATCGCACCATCAGGAACAGCGCTTCTTCGACCGCAGGCGCGTCGCGATATTCCTTGACTGCCAGCTGCGCGCGATTGGCGGCGGCGACATAGGCGCCACGACGGAAGTAATAATTGGCGACGTGGACTTCATATTGCGCCATTGCGTTGACAAGATATTTGAGACGGGCGATCGCGTCTGGCGTATAAGCACTGTTCGGGAAACGCTCGACGAGTAATTTGAAGGAATCAAAGGCTTCGCGCGTGGCCTTCGGGTCGCGCTCGGTCATGTCTTGCTGCGAGATGAAATCGAACAAACCAGAGCGGTCGTTGAAGTTGATCAGGCCACGCAGGTAATACATGTAGTCGACGTTCGGATGATTCGGATGCAGCTTGATGAAACGCTCGGCAGCGGCCAGCGCCTGTGGCTGGTCTGCTGCGCGATAGTGCGCGTAGGCGACTTCCATCTGGGCTTGCAGGGCATAGTTACCGAAAGGGTAACGTGACTCGAGACGCTCGAACAAAGGAACAGCACGTTCCCAGTTACCGTTGTCCATCTCGTCGCGGGCCTCCGAGTATAATTTGGCCGCTGACCAGGTTTTGGTTTCGTCGATTTTGTCGTTCAGCAGTCCGCATCCGGACATTGCCAGGACGAGGGCCAGACCCGCTAATTTAATGAAATTTTTTCGCATGACTTTGCAAGAATGCACCTTAACAATGACTGATTATATCCGATGGGACTTGCCCTGATGTCCACAGAACACCCGATTATCAATGAAACCCTGCCGGAAAGCGAGATCGACGAGATTGATGAAGTCGAGGCCTTTGCTTTCGAGGCTGCACCGATCGAATTGATACTCTCAGAAGATGACTGCGGCGAACGTCTCGACAAGGTTTTGTCGCGCATGGTGCCACAATATTCACGCAGCCGTATTCAGCAATGGATAGAAGGCGGCCACGTCACCGTCGATGGTTTGCCTGCGCGCGGTAAATCCACAGTGCTTGGCGACGAAGTTGTCGTCATCGCGCCGCAGGCCGCGCCCGATGAACATGCTTACTCGCCAGAAGCAATTGACTTCCCCGTCGTGTATGAAGACGACACCATTCTCGTCATCGACAAGCCTGCCGGTCTCGTCGTGCATCCGGGCGCCGGGAACTGGTCCGGTACCTTGCTCAATGGTTTGCTGCATCGCCTGCCGGCATTGGGCGGCGTGCCGCGCGCCGGTATCGTGCACCGGCTCGACAAGGAAACTAGTGGCCTGATGGTCGTGGCCAAGACGCTCGAAGCACAGACCGACCTCGTACGTCAGCTGCAAGCCCGCACCGTGCGGCGCGAATACCTTGCGCTGGTCTGGGGCCAGCCACTGCTGAACGGTAAAGTCGAGACGTCGATCGGCCGTCATCCGCGTGACCGCATCAAGATGGCCGTGTCGGAAAACCTGACCGCCAAACCAGCGCTGACGCATTTCCATCGCCTCGCCACTGGTTTGCTCGATGGCCGTCCGGTCAGCTTGATGCTCTGTCAGCTGGAGACCGGCCGCACGCATCAGATTCGCGTGCACATGCATTCGATCGGCTTTGCGCTGGTCGGTGATGCGATGTACGGAAAAGCGCATCTGGTATCCGTGTTCCGACGTCAGGCCCTGCATGCGTTCAAGCTCGGCTTGATCCATCCGGAGTCTGGTGAAGATTGTGCTTGGACAGCGGCTTTGCCGGAAGACTTCGCCGAACTGCTCGCGCGTTCGGGTATCGAAGCGCCTTTGTGATCGCTCGCCGTGGCTGACTTCATTCGTCCTGACTGGCTGGCCGCATCGACGAACATCGGTGCGCTGGCGACGCTACGCACCGGCGGTGTCAGTGCTGGTCCGTTTGGTGGCGCAGAAGGGCAGGGCGGGCTGAACTTCGGGCGCAATGTCGGGGATGATCCGGCCGCGGTCGAAACAAATAGAGCGCGTTTGGCCGCATTGCTGCCGGCGCCGCCCGTCTGGCTGTCGCAGGTCCACGGCATCAATGTGGTCGATGCTGCCAAAGTGGAAGGCATCGTCGACGCTGACGCCAGCTTCACCAGTCAGCCCGGTGTCGTGTGCATCGTGCAAACCGCCGACTGCTTGCCGGTACTGTTCTGCGATGCGGAGGGACGCGTCGTGGGCGCAGCGCATGCGGGCTGGCGCGGCTTGCTCAATGGCGTACTCGAACACACCGTCGCCGCCATGCGCGGCGCGGGTGCCGGCGACATCCTCGCCTGGCTCGGTCCGGCCATCGGTCCGCTGCAATTCGAAGTCGGCGCTGAAGTCCGGCAAGCCTTCTTCGAGCGCGATGCGCTGACCGATACCGCGTTCATTCCGGTCGCGGCAAATCCCGGCAAATACCTTGCCGATATCTATTCGTTGGCGCGACTGCGTCTGCAGGGCCAGGGTGGCATACGCTGCTTCGGCGGTCACTATTGCACGGTAACTGATGTGACCCGTTTCTACTCCTATCGGCGTGACAAGATCACCGGCCGTATGGCTTCCATGGTCTGGATAGGCTGATCACAGGCTTGCCAGTTCCCCATTTAACTGTCTTGTTTTACGCTGGCGATATTGTCCAGAGTCGAGTCTGGCTCTGGCTTCGCAGCGTTTTGTTCGCGTAAAATTTTTTCTGCTTCTTTACGTTTCTGCCTGCGCTGTGGCGAGCGCATTACGTATAGAATGATGGAAAGCGGAAATACGCCATACAGTAAAAAAGTAGCAATACCGGCGACGACCGTTTCCTCTGTAATCGACATCATCAGTATTACGTAGATCCATCCTGTGGCGATAATGTTCATGTGAATGCTTCGCTATATTTGAATATTTGACTATTTGAGTAATTAAATATTGATCGGCTGCCGGATGCTAGCCCCATGTCAGCCTGTCACGATACGCTAAAAAAGAGATCCCAGCATGAGCAAACCTTCTTCCAGCAGCCAGACCTCCGCTAATCCCTCCGCCGCGGCAATGCCGCCAGTGCCGGAATGGCTGCAGCAATTTGGCGATCCGCAAGCGTGGCAAGAGATGCTGCAGCAGGCGCCGAAGCAGCTTGAGTCGATCAAGACCGGTATGCAGGAACTGGGTCACGGCATCGACCCCGAAGCACTGAGCAAGCTGCAAGCCGACTACATGCAGCAGTACAGTGAGCTGTGGCAGGGCATGTTGAATCAAAATTTGCCCAAGGTTAGCGATAAGCGCTTCGCCGCGCCCGCATGGCAAGCCAATCCCCTGTCGGCCTTCAATACCTCGGCCTATTTACTGAATGCGAAATTCCTGAATGCGATGGCGGACGCGATGCAAGCCTCGCCGAAAGCGAAGGAAAAAGTCCGCTTCGCCGTGCAGCAGATGGTCGATGCGATGTCGCCGGCGAATTTCCTGGCGACGAATCCGGAAGCGCAGCAAAAGCTCATCGAGACCAAGGGCGAAAGCCTCATGCATGGCCTGCACAATATGCTGGCCGACATGAAGAAGGGGCATATTTCCCAAACCGATGAAACCGCATTCGAGGTCGGCACGAATGTCGCCACTTCCGAAGGTGCCGTCGTGTTCGAAAACGCCTTGTTCCAGCTGATCCAGTACAAGCCGCTGACCAAGACTGTGGCGCAGCGCCCATTACTGCTGGTACCACCCTGTATCAATAAATATTACATCCTCGATTTGCAGCCCGAAAATTCGCTGGTGCGTTATGCGGTTGAACAGGGCAATACAGTGTTCCTCGTTTCATGGCGTAATGCCGATGCCTCCATCGAGCATACGACCTGGGATGACTATATCGAAGAAGGCGTGATCCAGGCGCTGCATCTGGCCCAGGAAATCAGCGGCCAGGAACAGATCAATGCGCTGGGCTTCTGTGTTGGCGGCACGCTCATCGCGACGGCGCTGGCGGTGCTGGCGGCGCGTGGTGAAAACCCGGTGGCTAGCCTGACGCTGCTGACCTCGTTTCTGGACTTTACGGATGTCGGCGTCATTGATGTTTATATCGATGAAATGATGGTCGAGATGCGCGAGAAATCGATCGGCAAGGGCGGCCTCATGCCGGGCAAGGATTTCGCCTCGGCGTTCTCCAGCCTGCGTCCGAACGATTTGATCTGGAATTATGTCGGGTCCAATTACTTGAAGGGTGAAGACCCGACAGCCTTCGATCTGCTGTACTGGAATGCCGACAGCACGAATTTGCCGGGGCCGATGTTTTGCTGGTACCTGCGCAATACCTATCTCGAAAATAATTTACGCGTACCCGGCAAGATGACTGTCTGCGGCGAAAAAGTCGATTTCGGCAAAATTTCCGCGCCGACCTTTCTGTATGCGTCGCGCGAAGACCACATTGTTCCCTGGGCCTCGGCTTTTACGTCGACGACTTTGCTCAATCCGAAGAAGTCGAAGCAGAATCGTTTCGTGCTCGGCGCCTCTGGCCATATCGCCGGCGTGATTAATCCGCCTGCCAAGAAAAAGCGCAGTTACTGGACCAATGACACGGCAGCCGCCGATGCGGCAAGCTGGTTTGAAGGCGCGACGGAACATGCCGGCAGCTGGTGGCCGGAGTGGGCGGCGTTTCTGGCGCAGCATGGTGGCAAACAGGTCGCTGCACCGCGTGGCTATGGTAACAAAGCGCATAAAGTCATCGAGGCAGCGCCGGGTCGCTATGTCAAGCAGAAGGCAGAATAAACGTCGCATCAGTCCGGTTTGGCGCGCCGGCACCTTAAATGTTTGTTTTTTCGAACTATAATAAAAACACGAGCCCGTCACTTTCGGGCTTTCCATAAATAAACAGACATGCGCTAAAGCGCGAACATGAGACTTCAATGACTAGTGCGAAAAAGACTACCGAGCGTTTGATCAAGAAATACCCGAACCGCCGTCTTTACGATACCCAGACCAGTTCCTACATTACGCTCACCGACGTCAAACAGCTGGTGCTTGATAATGAAGTCTTTCGCGTCATCGATGCCAAGACCGACGAAGACCTCACGCGCAGCATACTCTTGCAGATCATTCTCGAAGAAGAGTCGAATGGTTCGCCCATGTTTTCCAGCGGCGCACTGGCGCAGATCATCCGCTACTACGGCCATGCGATGCAGGGCATGATGGGCAATTACCTCGAAAAGAATATCCAGGCCTTCATCGACATTCAGAACAAGCTGACGGAAAATTCCAAGGGTATGTATGAAGGCAAGCCCTTCAGTCCTGAAATGTGGACCCAGTTCATGAATGTGCAGGGACCCATGATGCAGGGGATGATGAGTAATTACATCGACCAGAGCAAGAGCCTGTTCGTGCAGATGCAGGAGCAGATGCAGTCGCAGACGAAGAACATCTTCACGACTTTCCCCTTCCCGGGCACGGATCAGTCAACCAAATAAAGCCGGACGTAAATCAGGCCCGTCTTGAATAAAGCCAGGCCTATTTGCCGCCAGCAGGCAGGTGTGACGGGTGAACAGAGTACAAGAGGGTACAATAGCGGCTTCCCGTTTTTGTGCCCTTTTCCATGTCCAACGCACCTCATCCTGCAGCACCCAAAGTCGGTTTCGTGTCCCTCGGTTGCCCGAAGGCGCTGGTCGATTCCGAACAGATCCTCACGCAATTGCGCGCCGAAGGTTACGAGACCGCCAAGTCCTATGAAGGCGCGGATCTCGTCATCGTCAATACCTGCGGCTTCATTGACGCGGCTGTGCAGGAGTCGCTCGACGCCATCGGTGAAGCCCTCGCTGAAAACGGCAAGGTCATCGTCACCGGCTGCCTCGGCGCGAAGAAGGATGCTGCGGGCAATGACATGATCACGAGTATCCATCCGAAAGTGCTGGCCGTGACCGGTCCGCATGCGATGCCGGAAGTGATGACGGCGGTGCATAAATATCTGCCCAAGCCGCATGCGCCGTTTTTCGATCTCGTGCCGGCGCAAGGCATCAAGCTCACACCCAAGCATTTCGCTTACCTAAAAATTTCCGAAGGCTGTAACCATCGTTGCAGCTTCTGCATCATCCCATCGATGCGCGGTGACCTCGTCTCGCGGCCGATCGCCGACGTGATGCTCGAAGCAGAGAATCTGTTCAAGGCCGGCGTGAAGGAATTGCTGGTGATTTCTCAGGACACCAGCGCTTACGGCGTCGACGTCAAATTCCGCATGGGTTTCTGGAACGGCAAGCCGGTCAAGACGCACATGACGCAGCTGGTTGAAGCGCTGGGCGAACTGGCGAAACAATACGGCGCCTGGGTGCGCCTGCATTACGTCTATCCGTATCCGCATGTCGACCAGATCATCCCGACCATGGCCGAAGGTTTCGTGCTGCCGTATCTCGACGTGCCTTTGCAGCATGCGCATCCCGATGTCTTGAAGCGCATGAAGCGTCCGGCCAGCGGCGAAAAGAATATCGAGCGCATTCAGGCCTGGCGCGCGATGTGCCCGGATTTGACGATCCGTTCGACCTTCATTGCCGGCTTCCCCGGTGAGACCGAAGCCGAATTTGAATACCTTCTCGACTTCTTGAAAGAAGCGCAAATCGACCGCCTCGGCTGCTTTGCCTATTCGCCAGTAGAAGGTGCGACCGCGAACCTGCTCGACAATCCAGTGCCGGAAGAATTGCGCGAAGAGCGTCGCGGCCGTGTCATGCAGCTGCAGGAAGAAATTTCCAAGCAGCGCCTGCAAGCCAAGGTCGGCAAGACCATACGCGTGCTGATCGATGAAGTTAATCGCGACGGCGGTGTGGGCCGCTCGGCTGCGGATGCGCCCGAAATCGATGGCGTCGTCTACGTGAAGCCGCCGTACGAGCCGCACAAAAAACTCGTCGTTGGCGAATTCTATGATGTCGACGTCATCGCGTCGGACGCGCATGACCTGTGGGCCAAGGCTTAATCCGAGGATCGACATGACCAATCCGAAATCGCTGCAAACTTTGCTGGCCCATACGGACTACACGCCGCCAGAGGGTTTTGCGGCGTTTCCGGTGCCTATCCATCATGCCTCGACGGTCTTGTTTGAAAACGTCGCGGCCATGCGCTCGCGTAAATGGCAGGACAAGAGCGGTTACACCTATGGCTTGCACGGTACACCCACTACCTACATTCTCGACGCGCGTCTGGCCGAAATTGAAGGTGGCACGCATTGCCTGTTAGCGCCGAGTGGTCTGGCGGCGATTACGATGGTCGACTTCGCTTTTCTGAAGACGGGCGACGATGTCCTCATTCCCGACAATGCCTACAACCCGAACCGTGAACTCGGTCATTGGCTCGAGAGCGATTTCGGCATCACCGCGCGTTATTACGATCCACTGATCGGCCACGGTATCGCCGAACTGATCCAGCCGAATACGAAGCTGATCTGGGCGGAAGCGCCCGGTTCGGTGTCGATGGAAGTGCCTGACATCGCCGCGATTTGCGCGGCTGCACATGCGCATGGCGTTCTCGTCGCGCTCGACAATACCGCGTCGGCCGGCATTGCCTTCCGCGCCTTCGATCAAGGCGTCGATATAGTCATGCAGGCCTTGACGAAATACCAGTCGGGCGGCTCGGATGTACTGATGGGCGCGGTCATCACGCGTGACGCTGCGCTGAATCAGCGACTGCAGCTGGCGCACATGCGTCTTGGTTTCAATGTCGGCATGGATGATGTGTATCTGGTGCTGCGCGGTCTGGCGACAATGAAGCTGCGCTTTGATACGCATGATGCTGCGGCACTGACAGTCGCGCGCTGGCTGAACCAGCGTGCGGAAATCGCTACCATGCTGCATCCGGCTTTTCCCAGCTGCCCGGGACATGACACCTGGAAGCGTGATTTTACTGGCGCCGGCGGATTGTTCTCGGTGGTTTTCGATGCGCGTTATTCGGAAGCGCAGACGGACCAGTTTGTCGACAGCCTGAAACTATTCAAGATCGGTTACAGCTGGGGCGGGGCGCACAGCCTGTGCCTGCCTTATCGCATGCAGCACATGCGCCAGGCTTGGCCACACAAGGGCACGCTGGTGCGGTTTTATATTGGCCTCGAAGCACCGCAAGACTTGATCGCCGATATTGAGCAGGCATTGGCCCGGCTCGACTAATTTGTGGCGATGCCGTCGTCAGTACGACATCGCCAGGTTCGCATTGAGATCCATGAAGCCCTTAATCAGCCGGTAGGCTTTCCATAACCATGCCCCGGCAAACACGATCCACGCAAAGACGATACCGATGATGGTGAGTACCAGCACCACGCCTATGCTCATCCATACCAGATACCACCAGAAAGAACGGATCATCCAGCTGTGATGACTGTGTAAAAAGGTGCCCGAGGTTTCACCGCGCTTGATGTAATTCAGGATCAGCGGAATGAAGGAAATCATGCCTAGCGTGAACAGGAAGCTGGCGGCATGAGCGATATACAGCCACCGTGCGAAATTCTTCTGTGATTCGAGATCCATGTCGAGTAATAGTTCTTGGGACATGCTGCCTCCATCAAGTCGGTAATGTGTCCGACGATGGCAGTCTAAACGTCGCCTGTCAACTTTACATAGCCTTTTTCAACTTCTGCACGCATGCGCGGCATCAAGGATTTGTCTGCACCTGTCTTGGCAGGAGGGCCATATCAAGGCACCAGCAGTCGGTAACCGACCGCGGTTTCGGTCAGCAGGTACTGCGGCTGGGCCGGATTGTCTTCGAGTTTCTGGCGTAAATGACTCATGTAGATACGCAGGTAATGGCCGTTTTCGGCATGGGCTGGGCCCCATACTTCGCGCAGCAGCTGGGGATTGCTGACGACGCGCCCGGCATTGGTCGCCAGCACGGACAGCAGGCGATATTCTGTCGCCGTCAGATGCACCATCTGATTCGCACGCGTGACCAGACGCGCCTTCAAATCAATCGCAATATCGCCAAAGCGCAGCGTGCTGTCGGTGTGCCCTTCAGGCTGGCGCGCGCGACGCAAGGTCGAGCGTACGCGCGCCAGTAACTCGCCGACGCCAAAGGGTTTGGTGAGGTAATCGTCGGCACCGGCGTCGAGCGCCTTGATTTTTTCTTGTTCGGCACTGCGCGCTGACAAGACGATGATCGGCACCGGTGACCATTTGCGCACATCACGCAAAAAATCGATGCCGTCACCGTCAGGCAAGCCCAGGTCGAGTATGACCAGATCAGGTTTGCGCGTGCCGCATTCGATCAAGCCCCGTTGCAAGGTGCCGGCTTCATACACGTGCCAGCTTTCCTGTTCCAATGCGGCGCGCACGAAGCGCCGGATTTGCGGTTCATCTTCGACCAGCAGCACTACGGGCAATGATTCGCTCATGTTGGCAATCCTTCGGTGAATGGTGTCTCTTCCGCAGGCGGTGCTGGCGGCGTTCCCAGTGGTAGCGTAAAGACAACCGCCGCGCCGCCCAGCGGTGAGATACCAGCGGCGATCGTACCGTCATGCGCCTCAATCAATGCGCGGCAAATCGCCAGTCCGAGGCCGACGCCGGACACCGCCGATTCGCGTTCGCCGCGGGTGAATTTTTCAAAGATCGCTTCTTCGCGTCCGGCTGGTAAGCCGGGGCCATCGTCATACACGGTCACGGCGATGAAGTCGCCATGTGGTTCGGCGGCGATGACGATGCGGCTATTTTGTGGCGTGTGCTTGGCGGCGTTTTCGAGCAGGTTACACAGGACGCGTTCAATCAGTACTGCGTCGTAGTGCAGCAAGGGCAGATCGGGCTTCAGGTTCGTGTCCACTCGGTGGCCGGCCAGTGCTGCGGCACTGGCGTGCAAGGCGCTGCCGACGACTTCTTCGAGCGGCTGCCATTGCAAATTAAGCTGTACGTCGCCGCTTTGGATGCGCGCCATGTCGAGCAGGTTCGTCACCAGCGCGCTCATGCGCAAGGACTCGGCATGCAATACCTGCGCCAGCTCTTGCTGATGCGGCGCCAGTGGTGGCTGTGACAGGGTCAGGGATTCGGAAATGCCGACCAAGGATGTGAGCGGTGTGCGCAAATCATGCGACAGCGCCGCCAGCAGTGAATTACGCAGTCGCTCGGACTCCATGCGCAACAGTGCTCCCTGCGCCACTTCGATGTAATGCACGCGCTCGAGCGCAATCGCGGCCAGTGCGGCAAAGGTATCGAGATGCTGGCGTTGTTCCGGGATCAGGAGCCAGCGTTTGTTTTCCGGCGCAATGGCGAGTAAGCCGCGCGTTTGCATGGGTGCTACCAGCGGTAGATAAAAATAGGCATTCGCTGGCAGCGTATCGGTACTGATGCCGGCGGCCTGCGCATGGTCGAAAGCCCACTGTGCAATGCCCATGTCGATCGCCGCCGTCGCCATGTCGCCGGCCGCTGCCTCGTCGGAAGCGGCGTCCATCAGGGGCAGCGTTGCCTGCAGCCGGCCATGCGTATCCGGCAGCAGCAGGGTCGCGCGGGAGGGAAAGCCGCGCTCGACATAGCGGCGCGTGATGTCGAAAATTTGTTCGGTCTGCAGCACTCCCGAGAGTTCCCGCGCAAATTCATACAAGGCTCGCGAACGGGCCTCGCGCCTCGCAGCAACCCGTGCCTGAAAGCGCAGGTCAGCCGTGAGGTGACCGGTGATCAAGCCGACGCTGAGCATGACCGCAAATGTGAGCAGATACTGCACATCGCTGACCGCAAAGGAAAAGCGCGGCGTCACAAAAAAGAAGTCGAATGCCGCCACGCCGACCACGCTGGCGACCGCCGCTGAACCCCGTCCGAGTCGCACTGCCACCAGTACGACGGTGAGCAGGAACAGCATGACGATATTGGCCAGGTCAAGTACGCCGGTCAATGGCGTCGCCGCTAGTGCTGTCGCGAGACTGGCGCCAGCTGCCAGGCAATAGCGCTTCCAAGGCAGGCTTTGCTCCGGGCTGTCGGACACGGAAACAGCTGGGCGACTGTTCGTATCGGCAGGCAGATGTGGCGAGCGGCCGATTTCAATCAAGTCGATGTCCGGCGCCAGTCGGGCCAGCCGTTTGTGCGTTGTTGTGCGCCAGGGCCAGCGAGTCTGCGCGCGGCCGAGGATGATTTTGGCAAAATTATGCTGGCGCGCATAGCCGCTAATGGCCTGCGCAATATGGCTGTCGGCCACGATCGCAGTCGTCGCGCCGAGACTTTGCGCGAGCTTGAGCGTCTTTAAAATGCGCTCGCGCTGCGCAGGCGGCAAACGCCGTAAATGCGGCGTTTCGATATAAATCGCATGCCATTCCGCATTGAGCTGCCCGGCCAGCCGCGCGGCACTGCGTACCACATGCTCCGCAGCGTCGTGTGGACCGAGGCAGGCGAGCAGGCTCGTGCCGGTCTTCCAGACTTTGTGGATCGATTTTTCGATGCGATAGGCTTGCAGATCGTCGTCGACGCGATCGGCTGTGCGACGCAGGGCCAGTTCGCGCAAGGCCATCAGATTACCTTTGCGGAAAAAATTCTTCGCCGCGCGTTCGGCCTGCGGCCCCAGATAAATTTTGCCTTCCTTCAGGCGCGTCAGTAATTCATCGGCCGGCACATCCACCAGCACGACCTCGTCGGCCTCGTCGAAGACCGTGTCGGGCAAAGTCTCGGCCACGCGTACGCCGGTGATGCCGCCGACGACATCATTGAGGCTTTCCAGATGCTGCACATTGACGGTGGTGTAGACATCGATGCCGGCATCGAGCAGCTCGGTCACGTCTTGCCAACGTTTCGGATGCCGTGAACCGGGCGCGTTGGAGTGCGCCAGTTCATCGATCAGGATCAGCGGTGGCTTGCGTTCTAGCGCAGCATCGAGATCGAATTCGCTGAGGATTTTGTCGCGATAGGCGATGCGTTTTTGCGCGAGACTGGGCAGGTGTTCCAGCAGCGCCGCCGTTTCGCTGCGGCCGTGGGTTTCAACCACGCCTACCAGCACGGCCTGGCCATCCGCCTGCAGCGCGCAGGCCGCGCGCAACATTGCATAGGTCTTGCCCACGCCTGCGGAGGCGCCAAAATAAATCCGCAGCTTGCCGCGCGCGGCATGCAGGTCGGCGGCGTTGACTTGCGCCAGCAGGGTGTCGGGATCGGGACGTTGCATGTCAGTGAGTTTGATCGAGAGCCAGGTTTAAGGCCAGTACATTGATGCGTGCTTCGCCAAAAAAACCAAATTGCGGCGCGACGCCATTGCGCTCGATCAGGGCGCGCACGGTCTCCATCGGCAGCTTGCGTTCGCGGGCAATCCGTGGTGCCTGATAATAGGCCGCGGCGAGACTGATGTCGGGATCGAGACCGCTGGCCGATGCCGTCACCAGATCCACGGGAATGGCGTCATGGTTCCCCGGATCGGCGGCCTGCAATGCGGCGATCCTGCCATTGACGGCATCGATTTGAGCCGGATTGCTCGGGCCTAAATTGGAACCGCTGGAGCTGGCGGCATTATTGGCCATCGGGCTGGTCGCGGATGGCCGGCTCCAGAAATAGCCGGGCGATGAAAACGCCTGGCCGATCAACTGCGAGCCGACTGGCTGGCCGTCGCGCAACACGAGACTGCCGGCGACTTCGCTCGGAAATGCGATCTGGCCCAGGCCAGTAATCGCGAAGGGATACAGCAGGCCGCACATGAGCGTCAGCGCGGCAAACAGAACGACTGCGGGACGAATAATGGTGTTCATGCTTCCTCCAGAAGTTAAATCAAACCGGTCGTTGCGAGCAGCAGGTCGATCAATTTAATGCCGGCAAATGGCAGGGCAATGCCGCCCACGCCATAGACCAGCAGGTTACGGCGCAATAACAAGGTCGCACCGATCGCGCGAAATTTCACGCCTTGCAAGGCCAGCGGGATGAGCGCGACGATAATCAAGGCATTGAAAATCACTGCCGACATGATGGCCGACGAGGGACTGGCCAGATGCATGATGTCGAGCGCCTTCAATTGCGGATAGGTGCCCACAAATGCGGCCGGAATGATGGCGAAATATTTGGCGACATCATTGGCAATCGAGAAGGTCGTCAGGGAACCGCGCGTCATCAGCATCTGTTTACCGATCTCGACGATTTCCAATAATTTAGTCGGATTCGAATCGAGATCGACCATGTTGCCGGCTTCCTTGGCCGCCTGTGTACCGGAGTTCATGGCCACGGCCACGTCGGCTTGCGCCAGCGCCGGGGCATCGTTGGTGCCGTCGCCGGTCATGGCCACCAGCCGGCCATCGGCTTGGTAGCTGCGGATCAGCTTGAGCTTGTCTTCGGGCGTGGCTTCAGCCAGAAAATCATCGACGCCTGCCTCAGCGGCGATGGCGGCTGCGGTCAGTTTATTGTCACCGGTGATCATGATGGTCTTGATGCCCATTTGCCGCAGTTCGGCAAAACGTTCTTTGATGCCGCCCTTGACGATGTCCTTCAATTCGACCACGCCCATGACGCGACCATCGTCGACCACGACCAAGGGCGTGCTGCCATGACGTGCGACATCGTCGACGGCCAGACTGACTTCTGCCGGCCATTGACGCCCGAGTGAGAGCACGAATTTTTTGACCGA
The DNA here is from genome assembly GCA_947448025.1 of Oxalobacteraceae bacterium. GTDB lineage: Bacteria > Pseudomonadota > Gammaproteobacteria > Burkholderiales > Burkholderiaceae_D > CANFLV01. The sequence continues at coordinate 184,597 of CANFLV010000001.1, forward strand.
ATCGGCAGCGCCCTTGCGGATCGCGCGGGGACCGATATCAATGCCGCTCATGCGGGTTTGCGCCGTGAAGCTGACGAAGCTCGCCTGCAGGCCGGCCATTTCGCGTTCGCGGATGTTGAAGCGCTGTTTGGCAAGGATCACGATGCTGCGTCCTTCCGGTGTTTCGTCTGCGAGCGAGGCCAATTGCGCCGCATCCGCGAGTTCCTGCTCCGTTACGCCGGGGGCGGCAATGAATGCCGATGCTTGCCGGTTACCGAGCGTGATCGTGCCGGTCTTGTCGAGCAAGAGCACATCGACATCACCGGCCGCTTCGACGGCACGTCCTGAAGTGGCGATCACGTTCGCCTGCATCATCCGGCTCATGCCGGCCACGCCAATGGCTGAGAGCAGGCCGCCGATGGTGGTCGGGATCAGGCAGACCAGCAGAGCGATGAGGACTGTGATCGTGACAGGCGTGCCGGCCTTGGCGGCCTCGACTGAAAACAGCGAGAAGGGCAGCAGCGTCACAGTCACGACGAGGAACACGATCGTCAGCGCCACGAGCAAAATCGTCAGGGCGATTTCATTCGGCGTCTTTTGACGTTTCGCGCCTTCGACCATGGCGATCATGCGGTCGATGAAGGCTTCGCCGGGATTGACGGCGATGCGCAAGACCAGCCAGTCCGACAGGATGCGTGTGCCGCCGGTAACGGCAGAAAAATCACCGCCCGATTCGCGGATGACAGGTGCCGATTCGCCGGTGATGGCGCTCTCATCGACCGAGGCGACGCCTTCGATGACTTCGGCGTCGGCGGGAATGATGTCGCCGGCTTCAACGATGATCCACATGCCTTTGCGCAGCTCGGTGGCAGAACAGCGTGTTTGTGCGCCATCGCGTTTGGGCGTGTCCAGGCGCTTTGCCATCACCGTTTGTTTGAGCGCACGCAAGGAAGCGGCCTGCGCTTTGCTGCGACCTTCGGCCAGCGCTTCGGCGAAATTGGCAAACAGGACCGTGAACCAGAGCCACAGCGCCATCGCAAAAATGAAGCCGGTCGCTGCTTCGCCATGGCCGGTAAGCGCCTGAACAAACAGCAGGCTCGTGATGAGGCTGCCAACATAGACGACAAACATCACAGGGCTGCGCCACTGCACGCGCGGATCAAGCTTGCGGAAGGCGTCGATGACGGCGGGGCCGATCAGGGCCGGGTCGAAAAGTTGGAATTGCCTGGAATTTTTATGCTCATTCATGATGGTCTCCCGTTTCATTTCGCGGCAAATATTTGCAAGTGTTCAATCACGGGGCCCAGCGCCAGGGCCGGTACGTAATTGAGCACCCCGACCAGCAGCACCGTGCCGATCAGCAGGCCCACAAACATCGGCCCATGGGTCGGCATGGTGCCGGGATTGACGGCAAGGCGCTGTTTGCGCGCGAGCGATCCGGCGATGGCCAGCACGGGCACGATCACGCCAAAGCGACCGAAGAACATTACGATGGCCAAAGCGATGTTATAAAACGGCGTGTTGGCGGACAGACCCGCGAAGGCGCTGCCATTGTTATTGGCGGCGGAACTGAAGGCATACAGGATTTCAGAAAAGCCATGTGCGCCGGGGTTCGCTATGCCGGCTTTGCCCGCGTCGAGCATGACGGCGATGGCTGTCCCCGCCAGCACCAGCAAAGGCGTGACGAGAATCGCGACGGAGGTCATTTTCATTTCATAGGCCTGGATTTTTTTTCCGAGATATTCAGGCGTGCGGCCTATCATCAGGCCGGCGATGAACACCGCCAGGATGGCAAAAATCAGCATGCCGTACAGGCCGCTGCCGACACCGCCAAAGACCACTTCGCCGAGTTGAATGAAGACCAGCGGCACCATGCCGCCGAGCGCCGTAAATGAATCATGCATGGCGTTCACGGCGCCACAGGAAGCAGCTGTCGTGATCGCCGCGAACAAGGCGGAGGCGTTGATGCCGAAGCGCGTCTCCTTGCCTTCCATATTGCCGCCGGATTGCCATGCGCTGGCGGCCTGGTCGATGCCGAGCGCACTCAGGCCCGGATGCGCCTGCTGCTCGGCCACGAGTACGACACAGGTCAGAGCGACAAAGATGAGGCTCATCGCCGCCAGCACGGCCCAGCCTTGCCGCAGATCGCCGACCATGCGCCCGAACGCAAAACATAATCCGGCAGGGATCAGAAAAATCGACAGCATCTGCATGAAATTCGATAGCGCAGTCGGGTTCTCATAGGGATGGGCTGAATTCGCATTGAAGAAGCCGCCGCCATTCGTGCCCAGCATCTTGATCGCTTCCTGCGACGCGACCGGACCCATGGCCAGGGTCTGGGTTTTTGTGGTCAGTGTTTCCATCACCGGCTGACCGGCGGCATCTTTCAGCGGCTGGCCATCAGCGCCGACCTTTTGTTGCGAATACGTGATGGGCTCCAGCAGCGTGACATCCTTGTATGCCGAAAAATTCTGGATCACGCCCTGGCTCATCAGGAACACGCTGAACAGGACCGATAGCGGCAGCAGCACGTACAGCGTCGAGCGCGTCAGGTCGACCCAGAAATTGCCGATCGACGCCGACGACTTTTGCGCGAAGCCACGGATCAGGGCATAGGCCACCGCCATGCCGGTCGCCGCAGAAAAGAAGTTCTGACCGGTCAGCGCCAGCATCTGCGTCAGATAACTCATGGTCGATTCGCCGCTATAGCCTTGCCAGTTCGTGTTGCTGACAAAGCTGATGGCAGTATTGAAGGCCGAGTCGGCACTGACATTGGCCAGCGCCTGCGGATTGAGCGGCAAGAAAAATTGCAAGCTTTGCACGGCATAGACGAACAGGGCGCCGAGGGTATTGAGGGCCAGCAGCGCCAGTGCATAATTTTTCCAGCTCATGGCCGAAGTCGCCGCTTTACCTGCGCAACGATAGAGCAGTCGCTCCACATGCGCGAGCCACGCCAGGCCGCGTATCGGCGCCGCATCTCCGACCAGTGCCAGATACTGTCCGAGTGGGTAGGACAGTGCCAGCAGGGCAAGCAGAAACAGACTCAACAACATGATTGCGTGCGTGTTCATCACAGATCCTCCGCTTTGATCAGGGCGATCAAGAGGTAGACAAATAGGCCTGCCGCAGTCAAGCCGCCCAGAATATAAAAGCTGTTCATGAGCGCTCTCCCATGCTGGTGCGTGTTTCGGGATTAGACATATCCATACGACCTCCGTTTTGGCAACGATGAAAAATTGCAGGTACGGTAAGGACGATAGGACGAAACGAATAAACGTTTTATAAAGAGGGGGAGGGGGACTGTAAATGCGGTGTAAACGTTTTACGCCGGGGATTTCAGGCAGACGGCTTGATCATGCCATCCACGAGTTCGACCGTGCGGTCGCAGCGGCTGGCCAGGTCCATATTGTGGGTCACGAGCAAAAACGTTGTGCCATTGGCGATGGAAATTTTGCGCATCAATTCGAACACCATGTCCGCCGATTTCGTATCGAGATTACCGGTCGGTTCATCCGCCAGGATCAGGCTGGGGCGCATGGCCAGGGCGCGCGCGATGGCGACGCGTTGCTGCTGGCCACCGGACATATTGCTGGCTAAATTGTTTTCCCATTGTGTCAGTCCGACTTGTGCCAATAGCGCCCGTGCAGACTCGCGCATGGCCGCGTTTGGCCGGCCCTGTTCGAGCAGCATCGGCATCATCACGTTTTCCAGCGCGGTGAAGGCGGAAATCAGGTGATGGTACTGGAACACGAAGCCGATACTGTGACCGCGCAGCTTGGTCAGCTGCGCATCGTCAAGCTGCGTCGTGTCGGTGCCGTCAAGGTAAAGCTTGCCGGAAGTCGGCCGGTCGAGCAGGCCGATGATATTGAGCAGCGTGCTCTTGCCCGAACCGGACGGGCCGATCAGTGCGCAAAATTCGCCATGCTTCAGTGTCAGGGCTATGCCGTGCAGGACTTCGGTCTCGGCAGGCTTGCCGATGCCGAAGGATTTGCGGAGGGCTTCGAGCTGCAGGACGGCATTAGCCACGGATTGCCTCCACAGGTTCGAGTCGTGCTGCGCGCAGTGCCGGCGTAACCGCGGCGACCAGTCCGGTGAGGCTGGCGATCAGCGCCGCCCAAACGAACAACGAAGCGCCGACCGCGAGCGCGAACATCGGTGTGCCGTCGGGATTCTTGGCAAAGGATAGCCACAGCTGGATCAGGCCGGCGGCGATGGCCGAACCGAGCAGGGAGCCTAGCAGTCCTACTACGGCGCCCTGGATCAAAAAAATCCGCATGATCTGTCCGCGCGAACCACCCATGGCACGCAGGATGCCAATTTCCTTGGAGCGCTGCACGACCGACACCACCAGCACGCTGGCAATGCCAGCGGCGACCGACAGGCCGACGAAGAGGCGGATCATTTCGCTGGTAAATTTTTGCGCATTCAAGCCGAGAAAGAATTGATTATTCGTCTTGATCCAGCTCAGCGCATTGAGGCCAGTCTCATCCGCCACCGATTGCGCGATGTCTTCTGCAGCGAAGGGATCGCGCACCGTCAGGTCGATGGTCGACACGCCGCCGATCAGGTTCAGCAGGTTTTGCGCGGTCGACAGCAGCACATAGGCACTGCGTTGATTTGCGCCGCGGCTACCCAAGTCAAAAATGCCGGCAATGGTCAGTGAAAGATTGCCACCAGCTGCAGTGGCCAGTCGTAATTTGTCGCCAAGTTTCAGGCCAAGGTCTTCGGCGAGCTGGGTGCCGATCAGGATATCGGTATTCGTCAGCCGAAAGCTGCCTTCGACGATCTTGTCGTCCAGCGGGACGATCTTGATGTATTGCTCCGGATCGATGCCCATCAGCGAGACGGCCTGGCTGGCATCGCCGCGCACGGCAAAGGCGGGCCCGGAGACGGTCGGTGAGACAGCCAGCACATCGGGGCGCGCATGCATGGCGTCGCGCACGCTTTGCCACTGGTCGATGGAGCTGACGCGTTGGGACGGCTTTTGTATCGTCGCAAGCTGAGACTGTCCCGGCTGCGGCGCACGCAAGGGACGCGCTACCTGTTTCGGCCGTTCGAGCACGATATGCGGCTGCGAGCTCAGGACGCGCTTGAACAGATTCGATTGCATGCCGTCGAGCAGGGCCGACATGAACACGATCACGGCGACACCAATGGCGGCGCCGCAGATGATGAACAGTGACTGCAGCCGACCTTCGCGCAGGAAGCGCAGGGCAGCGATCCATTCGAAGGGCAGCAGCTCGTTCATGCGCCTGGTTTGCTTGCAGGCGGCAATGGATGGGTGCGCACACGCTGACCTTCGGCCACATGTAGGCTGCCAGTGGCGAGTACCTGGTCGCCTTCCTGCACGCCGCTCGTTATTTCAACGAGACCGCCGCCGCGCACACCAAGCTTGACTGGCTGGCGCTGCGCACGGCCTTCCTTGACGCGCATGACCCAGGGCGCATTGCCGGCACTGTCATGCACCACGCCGATCGGTGCGACCAGCGTCTTGGTGCGGCGCGCGACTTCGATGTCGACCGAGACCGTCATGTCCTGACGCAGGTAAGCCGGTGGCTGGGCGACGTTGAGTTTGATTTCTACCGAGCCGCGTTGCGGGTCGACGGCCGGATTGATATAGGCGACTTGCGCGCCAAAGCGCTGCTCGGGATAGGCATCGGCCGAGGCCAGCGCGGTTTGTCCGAGCTGCAGACTGGCGAGATTTTTTTCATCGATCTGCAGCACGAGCTGCGTCTGTCCGGCAGGCGAGAGCACCATCAGCATCTTGCCGGGCTGGACCACGTCGCCGCGTTCGACGTTGCGGGCGATTAGGGTGCCGGCGATGGGCGCCGCGATGCGCGTGTACGAGAGCCGTGCCTGCGCCATTTGCAGGCCAGCTTGTGCCTGTTCCAGCGCTACTTGGGCAATTTGGGTGTCGCTGCCTTCCGGCGCATTGGTGGCGGCTTGTACTTGCGTGCTGCGCAGCTGGCTTTGCGCCAGATCGAGCTTTTGCTGTGCATCGTCGAGCGCTGCCTGGCCGACGAATTCCTTGCGCCGTAGTTCTTTCGTGCGCTCGTATTGGCGCTGCACATTTTGCAGATTGATTTGCGCCTGCTGCATGTTTTGCTGGGCGGTCGGCAGGCTGACTTCGCGCAATTGTCGCAGTCGGGCCTGTGCCTGTGAGGCGGTGGCGCGCGCCTGTGCGACTGCTGCTTTGGCTTCGCTGTTTTCGAGTTCGATGAGGAGCAGGCCGGCCTGCACTGCCTGGCCTTCAGTGACAGGAATCGCGGCGACCGTGCCGGTGACTTGACTGCCGATGTCGATGCGCAGCGGTGTTTCGACGCGGCCGCTGGCGACAACGGTTTGCAGGATGTCGCTGCGGCGGATGACGACGCTGTCGACCTGCTGGCCGAGCATGTCCTTGCCAAAAAAAGAGAGCGCGCCCGCCAGCACCAGCAGCGAGCCGGCAATCAAGATGCGATGCCCGCGCAATTTTTCAGTTAAATCAATTAGTGCCAACATGCGCTCCCGGAGTCTGGCCGCCCTTCGTCATTACGGGGCGACCTTACTTATATCGGGCTGGGTCAACAAAATCGTTGATCCAAATCAATTTCGCAAAGATAAGGCAGATACTTAATGCTTATTCAAGCAGCGCCAATATCCCGTCGAGCCCGACAAAATTGAGCGCCACACTGGCTTGCGCGCGCACGACGGGCTTGGCACGGAAGGCCACTGACATGCCGGCCACCGCCATCATTTGCAGATCATTGGCGCCATCGCCCATGACGATGGCTTGGTTCGGGCTGATGCCGAGGTCGGCGCAGATACGTTCCACCGTCGCGCGTTTTTCAGCTGCGTCGACGATGGTGCCGATGACGCGGCCGGTCAGTTTGCCGTCGAGGACTTCAAGCTGGTTCGCGTGCGTGAAATCCAGATTGAGTCGCTGCTGCATGCGCTCGGTGAAGAAGGTGAAGCCGCCCGAGACCAGCAGCGTTTTCATGCCCGCAGCTTGCACGGCACGCAGCATGTTTTCCGCGCCGAGCGAGAGTTGCAGGCGTTCGTCATAAACGCGCTGCAAGGCGTCGGCATCGAGACCCTTCAGCAGCGAAACGCGGCGCGTGAGGCTCTCGCGGAATTCGATTTCGCCGCGCATCGCGGCTTCGGTAATTTCCGCGACCTGTGGCTTCAAGCCCTGCATGTCGGCGATTTCGTCGATGCATTCGATCGTGATCAACGTTGAATCCATGTCCATGGCGACGAGCTTGTAATCGCTGAGCCTCTTTGGCGAGGCAAGGAAGCAGCAGTCGAGCTGGACATTGAAACAGGCGCTCTCGATGGCAGAGCGTAGCGCGGGTGACTCGTCAATATCGACGCAGCGCACCGCGTTGGCATGGATGCTTTCGATGCTACGCGCACCGGCCAGCGACGCAATTGCAGCGACTGCGCCTTGTTCAAGAGTCAAGCCTTGCAGGATCAGGTTCATGGAGATTCAGTATAAAAGTAAGTCATGTTAAAACCATCCTCAGCCCAGCAGCGCCCGTATCGTCGCGCGTATCTGCGTCACGCGTGCGGCGAGGTCGGGCATATTGACCGTGATGCGTAATTTGTCTTGACCATTGAGCCGGATATGCCGGTTCTTCTGGATCAGTTCTATGATGCGCATCGCGTCCACTGGCGGATTCGGCTGGAATTGCAGCAAAGCCGATTCGGCATGGGCGTCGATCTTGACGATGCCGACCGGTTTCGCGGCAATGCGCAGTCGATGGGTTTCTACGAGCGCCTTGGCCGGATCGGGCAATTTGCCGAAACGGTCAATCAATTCTTCCTGCAATTCATCGATGCCTTCAGCGGTCTTGCAATTGGCCAGACGCTTGTACAGCGACAGGCGTTCATGCACATCGCCGCAGAATTCGGCAGGCAGCAGCGCCGGTACATGCAGATTGATTTCGGTCGTAGTGGCGAGAGGCGCGGCAAGATCCGGCTCCTGTCCGTTTTTAAGTGCGCGCACGGCTTCACTGAGCATGTCGGAATACATCTGGAAGCCGATCTCGTGCATTTCGCCGGACTGGTTATCACCGAGCACTTCGCCGGCGCCGCGGATTTCGAGGTCATGCATGGCGAGATAAAAGCCACTGCCGAGTTCTTCCATCTGCTGAATCGCGTCAAGCCGGCGCTGCGCCAGCTTGCTCAAGCCCTGCACATCATTGACGAGCAGGTAAGCGTAAGCCTGATGATGCGAGCGACCGACGCGCCCGCGCAGCTGGTGTAATTGCGCGAGACCGAATTTATCGGCACGGTGCATGATGATCGTGTTCGCCGTCGGCACGTCAATGCCGGTCTCGATAATAGTCGTGCACAGCAGGATGTTAGAGCGCTGGGCGACGAAGTCACGCATGACTTTTTCGAGTTCGCGCTCGTGCATCTGGCCGTGCGCGACCGACACGCGTGCCTCGGGGATGAGCTCCTCGAGCATGGCTTTGCGGTTCTGGATGGTCTCGACTTCATTGTGCAGGAAATAGACCTGGCCGCCGCGCTTGAGTTCGCGCAGGCAGGCTTCGCGGATCACGGAATCGTCTTCACTGCGCACGAAGGTCTTGATGGCGAGGCGCTTTTGCGGTGCGGTCGCGATGATGGAGAAATCGCGCAAGCCTTCCAGTGCCATGCCGAGGGTTCGCGGAATTGGCGTGGCTGTCAGCGTCAGTACATCGACTTCGGCGCGCAGGGATTTCAGCGCTTCTTTCTGGCGCACACCAAAACGATGTTCCTCGTCGATGATGACCAGACCCAGGCGCGTGAATTTCACATCCGGCGAGAGCAGCTTGTGCGTACCGATCACGATGTCGAGCGTGCCGTCGGCCATGCCCTTGATCGCCTGCGTGATTTCCTTGCCAGTCCTGAAACGTGACAGCTCGGCGATCTTGACCGGCCAGTCGGCGAAACGATCAGCGAAGGTTTGCGCATGCTGTTCCGCCAGCAGCGTGGTCGGCGCAAGAATGGCGACCTGTTTGCCACCGAGGACGGCGACAAAGGCCGCGCGCAAGGCGACTTCGGTTTTGCCGAAACCGACATCGCCGCAAATCAGACGATCCATCGGTTTGCCACCGGTCATGTCGCCGATTACTGCGCTGATCGCAGCGGCCTGGTCCGGCGTTTCTTCAAAGCCGAAGCTGTCGGCAAAGGTCGCGTAATCATGCGCGGAAAATTCGAAGGAATGACCCTGGCGCAGCGCGCGGCGGGCATACAGGTTCAGCAATTCCGCGGCGGTGTCGCGTACCTGCTGGGCGGCTTTGCGGCGGGCTTTTTCCCACTGGCCGCTGCCCAGCGCATGCAGCGGGGCGTCTTCGGGCGAGGCGCCGGAATAGCGCGAAATCACATGTAACTGTGATACCGGTACATAGAGCTTCGTGTCTTTCGCGTATTCGAGATGCAGGAACTCGGTCTCGCCTTCGCCGAGGTCCATGCTGATCAAGCCCATGTAGCGGCCGATACCATGATTGACGTGTACGACCGGGTCGCCGATCTTCAGTTCCGACAGGTCGCGCACCATCGACTCGACCTGTGTGACGCCTTCCTGTTTTTTCTTGCCGATGCGTCTACCGGTGCCGGCGTAGAGCTCGGTTTCGGTGATGAAGGTGATCTTGCCGTCGGCTGTATCGAGCGCGAAGCCGGCATGCAGGGGTGCCACGCCCAGCATCAGCTTCGCGCTTGAGGTGGCGAAATCTGTGTAGCCGTCGACAGGGGTGAGCGTCAGGCTGTATTCATTGAAATACTGCTGCAGCGTTTCGCGGCGGCCGTTCGATTCGGCGCAGATCATCACGCGCTGGTCACTCTGCAGCAGGAAGCTACGCAGGTTCACTATCGGGTCGTCGACGCGGCGATTGACGGCGATATTAGGCAGTGGCGCGGAGATTTCCGATGCCGCATCAGACTGCTCGAGCACAATCCGCCCAAACGGCTTCAAGAGCGTGAAGAAATCTTCATTGCGCAGAAACAGGGTTTCAGGCGCGAGCAAAGGCCGTTCGCGGTCGACCTTGAGAAATTTGTAACGCGACTGGGTATCGGTCCAGAAGCGTTGGATCGCATCATCGATATTGCCGGAGAGGGCGAACATGCCCTCGGGCGGCAGGTAATCGAACAGCGTTGCGGTGCCGTCGAAGAACAGCGGCAAATAGTATTCAATACCGGCCGAGGCGATACCGCTGCCGATATCCTTGTAAACCACCGAGCGTGACGGATCGCCTTCGAACTGTTCGCGCCAGCGGCTGCGGAAAGCTGTGCGCGCTTTTTCGTCCATCGGGAATTCGCGGCCCGGCAAGAGCCGTACTTCGCGCACCGGATACAGCGAGCGCTGCGTGTCGGCGTCGAAGGTGCGGATGGTTTCAATGCTGTCACCGAACAGGTCGATCCGGTAAGGCAGCACCGAGCCCATCGGGAACAGATCGATCAGCCCGCCACGCACCGAGTATTCGCCGGGCGACATGACTTGCGTGACATGGGTATAGCCCGCCAGCGTCAATTGCGCGCGCAGATTGGCTTCGTTGAGCGTTTCGCCCTGCTTGAAGAAGAAAGTATAAGCCGCGAGAAAGGACGGCGGTGCCATGCGCACCAGCGCCGTCGTGGCCGGCACGAGTAGTACGTCGCACTGGCCATTGCCGACTTCATGCAGCGTCGCCAGACGTTCCGAGACCAGATCCTGATGCGGAGAGAAGGCATCGTAAGGCAGCGTTTCCCAGTCCGGCAGCAGATGGCAGCGCAATTCCGCGCCACCGAACCACGGTATTTCCGCCAGCAGGCGCTGCGCATCGCTGGCATTGGCAACGACGACGGTCAGCATTCTGTGCTGCGCTTTCAGTGCCAGCGCGGCAGTGGCGAGTACCCAGGCATCGGCAGAACCATGAACGGCGGGTAAGGCGAAGCGCGTACCTGGTTTGGGTAACAGTTTTTTTGGATCGAAAGACATTGATTCACGGGGTAAGGAGAGCGGCAAACGACACGACCGGGCGCAGTGCGTGGCCCGATTTTGCAGGGAATCGGGATGGCAGGATTATAAACGAAGCCCCGCGATGATATCGGCGGCGCGATGGTGTGCGGTATCATCTTGCCCAGCGCAGCTACTCGGCTGCTATTTTATTTTTGCGGCGCCTGCCGCGCATGCCCATGACTGCATCCCGTTTTTTTGCCCTGATTCCTGCCGCCGGCGTCGGCGCGCGTTCGGGCGCAGCGATACCGAAGCAATACCTGCCGCTGGCCGGCAAGCCCATGCTGCGGCATGTGCTGGAGACCTTTGCGGCGAGCGCCATCATCAGCCAGACTTTTGTTGTCGTCAGTGCCGAGGATGGCTACATAGATTCGCTAAGCGGTGACCTGCTGGCCTGCATCATCGTGCGCAATGGCGGCGCGACGCGGCATGCTTCGGTGCTGAACGGTTTGCTGGCGATGCGTTCGCAGGTGGCCGACACCGACTGGGTACTCGTGCATGATGCGGCGCGACCCGGCTTGACTGGGGCGTTGATCGAGCACTTGATCGCCGCCTTGCGCGACGATGCGGTCGGCGGCTTGCTGGCCTTGCCATTGGTCGACACGCTCAAGCGCGCAAGCGACGATGGCCGCGTGCTCGAAACCGTGCCGCGCGCGGCGATGTGGGCGGCGCAGACGCCGCAGATGTTTCGCTATGGCTTACTGCGGCGCGCGCTGGAGCAGGCGGTCGAAGTGACCGATGAAGCCAGCGCGATCGAAGTGCTAGGCCTGCAGCCCAAGCTGGTCGAAGGCAGTCCGCGCAATTTGAAAGTCACCGTGCCGCACGATATCGCGCTGGCAGAACTGTATTTGAAAGGATTCGCATGACGCAGGCTCTTCGCATAGGTCAGGGATATGACTGTCACGCCTTGGTGGAAGGACGTTTGCTGATTATTGGCGGCGTGACGATTCCGCATCCGACGGGATTGCTCGGGCATTCCGATGCGGATGTGCTGCTGCATGCGATGACGGACGCCTTGTTTGGCGCGGCCGGGCTGGGCGATATCGGCCGGCATTTTCCGGACACGGCGGTGGAATTCAAGGGCGCCGATTCGCGCGTGCTGCTGCGTGAAGCAGTCAAACGTGTGGCCGCTGCCGGCTATGTCGTTGGGAACATCGACGCGACCATCATAGCGCAGCGCCCGAAGATGGCGCCGCATATTGCGCAGATGGTGGCCAATGTGGCTGCCGATCTCGGCGTGACCATCGGTCAGGTCAATATCAAGGCCAAGACGAATGAGAAGCTGGGCTACCTTGGGCGTGAAGAGGGGATTGCGGCGGAGGCGGTGGTGCTGTTGCAGGGGATTGAGTAAAGGCTGTTCGCCCACATTGCACTTCTTGCGCTACACCTTGCAAATGCCAATCCTGCCTCATGCACAGAACCTCGAAAAAATCGATTCGAGTATCGTCAATAGCCGCAACTGCCGATGATTGCCGATACCTTGCCGAGTGTCGCGCTACTGCTGGGCGTGGGTTCAGGGTGCGGCTTTATTCTTTTTCTTCGCTCCCTTGGCTACTGTCGGTTTACTCGGCCTATCGTCTGGCGTGACAAAGCCGATTGGGCGTTTCTTGCTAGTGTCCGGCGGCGGCATCAATTCACGGATCGCATCGAAGACCTGCTTTAAATGGACGCGGGTATTGTGTTTAAAGGTATCGTGCGTAACGGCCAGCAGATCAGCCTTTTTTTCTAGTTCTTTCAGGCGCAGCGCCAGTTCCTTGTTGGATGCAATTACTTCGCGCAGGCGTACGAAGGCACGCATGATCTCAATATTGACGGCGATCGCCTGTGCGCTGCCGAGTACCGACGACAATATTGCCACGCCTTGTTCAGTGAATGCAAACGGTGCATAGCGGCGGCCGCCTCGTCCTGCGTTTGAGGTCACACTTTGTGACCTCAGAGAAGTCCACTCTTTGTTATCCAGCTGGAACATGAAATCGTTCCGCATTGCGTTTGACTGCTTGTACCAGCACCTTGGTGGGCACGCCATAAAGTTCAGCCAATTCATTGTCCAATAAGACCTTGTGGTTACGGATCATTAAAATTTGCCTGGTAATCGTTCTACTTACCAAGGGCTCAGCTTTTATCGGGGAGGCCTTGTCGCGCAAACTTTCACTCGATCGCATCTTTGCTCCTTCGACATGACTATCAAACGGCGCTTCCAGTCATTGCGATCGACCAATTCAAGTCGCAAAAAATAACGCATCAAACACCACTTCAACCACTCAATCTGTTGTAAAAAATATATTAATATTTTGCTCTTAATTCTTTCGCCCAGCTTTGGATAACTTGTTATCAGCCGCGTCGTTTTTGTGCAAAGTGCACCTGCCTTGCCCAGCGACATCGCGTCACTCTTAGCTCCAAAACTACTAAGGCGAAACATGGTAGCGATCGTCAGTGGCAATAGTCTGGGTTTGAACCTGAGTTCTCTAGCGACCCTGGGGCAGTCCGTGTCGCAGGGAAAGGCGGCACTGGGGCAGAGTGGCGAGCGGACTTACGTCAACATTGCCAGCGGAAATCTGCTGCTACAGGATGTCGATGACCGGCTGGTGGGGCATGGCGGCGCGGCGCTTTCGCTGCGTACTTACAACAGTCAGGCGCAGTTTTCGAGCGACAATCTGGATAACTGGTCGACTGCTTTTCTGCGCAAACGCGTCGATCTGAGCGGCACGCTGAACCAGGCTGGCAGCAGCTTCACGCGCACCGATCAGGATGGTGCGGCCGCGGTGTATGTGTTTGACGTCGCCAAGGGTCAGTATCGATCCACAGAGGGCGCCGATGCG
>CANFLV010000002.1 GCA_947448025.1 Oxalobacteraceae bacterium
CAGGACAGGCTTGTCGGACTTCAAAACGTCGGATTCAAAGGATGCGTCAGAAATATATTTAATGTTTTCGCTCATGGTGTCCTCGATAAGAGGGGAAAAAGTGGCCAATCCGTATTTTGATGACCTGGTGTTTTATTGGGTGCCTGCGACTCCACAAATTTCAACGCTGCCGGAAACGATCAAGGAAGGTGAGCTGGAGTACTGCTAGGCGGGGAATTTCGGAAATCATAACCCATTTTTTCGGAATGTGTGGCCTGCCCACTTAAATTAGCCGATGACTCGCATAAAATGTGCGCAAGATCATGCTTACAACAGGCAATCTTGTCCACCTGCTTATCCTCGCCTTCCGGAGTCCTTGCCCATGCTGCAGCCACCGCTTTATCTACCGCCCTCGGCTGATTTCTGGGGGTCTGCCGCGCAGGCGCTACTGGACAGTGATCTGTTTGCCGCAGCCACTGGCGGTACTACCAATTATTCCCACATCCGCGTGGTCGTGCCCACCGTCGCGCATGTGCATCAATTACAGAAGGTGCTGGCACAAAAAATCGGCCGCGCATTCATTCCGCCACGCATTTGCACCATGCCCTCCTGGCTCGCCTTGCAGGCGCCCGGAAGTCGCATCGCATCTGACAGCGAACGCCTGATGGGCCTGTACGCCGAACTGCGCCAGCACGCCTGGCTGAAAAAGTTATTCACTGCGCGCAGCAATACCGATCTGCTGCCTTTGGCGCAAACGCTGCTGACCTTGTGCGATGAATTAAGTGAGGCCTTGCTACCCTCGCTCGATGGCGTCAGCGATGGCGCAGACGCGCGCTGGGAAGCCGCGCTGGCGCAGCTGTCGCCGGGTGCGCGCGATCTGCTGTCGCAGGAGTCGCAGCTGGTCTGGTCGGTATGGAAGACCCAGCTCGACAGCCACGATGCCGGGGGCGCTCGACTGGCGGCGATGCTAGCGCTGGCTGGCCGTGCCGATGCCGCGCTGGTGTGGATCATGCCCTTGGAGTCGGATGCCTTCGATACGGCTTTCCTTGCGCGTTACGCCGCGCGCATCCCGGTGCTGACGATACAGCCCGCATGGCAGGCGCAGCTGGTCGACGCCGCGTATGCGGCGGCATGGCCGGAACTGTTTGATGTGCCGCCTGCGTCGTTTGCGCCAGCAGCTATGCCGGCCGGTCTGTCGCTGTCGCCCACATCCAGTCTTGAAGACGAAGCACTGACTGCGGCGCAAACCATCATAGCGTGGCTGCAGGCCGGTAAAACGAACATCGCCATCATCGCGCAAGACCGCGTCGTCGCGCGCCGCATCCGCGCCTTGCTCGAACGTGCGCAAGTCTTCGTCAATGATGAAACCGGCTGGAAACTGTCTACCACGCGCGCCGCCGCTGCGCTGGCGGCATGGTTCGATGTCGTCACCGGTCGCGCCGATACAGTTGCCTTGCTCGATTTGCTGAAATCACCTTTTATGCTGGCAGATGAGACCGACAAAGGCGTACTCGTCATGACGATCGAACAGGCGCTACGCCGAGCCAATGTCAGCGGCGGCTGGAAGGCCGCAGAGTCGGCGCTGGAGAGCGCGTCTGAGGCGCAGCAGTTACTGCTGAAGCTCGCGCAGCAGGCGTCTGAGTTCAAGGGGCGGCGTACGCTCTCTGAATGGACCATCGTTACTGAACAGATGCTCGATGCGCTGCAGATGCGCGCCGCGTTCGCAGCGGACGAAGCCGGAGCGCAGTTACTCGAAATGCTGCGCATGCTGGCGCAGGATTGTGTCGCGCTCGGCCATGCTTATTCATTTGCCGAATGGCGCGCCTTCATGAATCTGCGCATGGAGGCGCAGCCTTTCCTTAGTAGCGTACGGGATCGGCGCGTCGTGATGCTGCCGCTGAACGGTGCGCGTTTGCGCAGCTTCGACGCGGTCCTGATGGTCGGCGCCGATGCCGAACATTTACCCTCTAAGCCGCAGGAAACGCTGTTCTTTGCCAATGCCGTCCGACGTGAACTCGGACTGGCCACGCGCGAGACGCGGCAGCGCCAGCAATTGCGCGATTTCGTCGAGATGCTGCAGTCCAATCCGGAAGTCGTCTTGAGCTGGCAGTCGCACAAGCATGGTGAAGCCAATCCGGTCAGTCCATGGCTGGCGCGCCTGCAGCTGCATTTGCAGCGTGCCGGTGCGGCGTCACTGCCGCTGCATCGTGCGCCATTGCCGCTGCAGCGTTTGTCACAGCAGCTCACCAGCGCACCCATGCCCTCGGCCGGTTCGCTATTGCCCTTGAAATTATCGGCCAGTGGCTATAACACCCTGGTCGCCTGTCCCTACCAGTTTTTCGCCACGCGCATGCTGCGCCTGTCCGCGATTGATGAACTATCCGAGCTGCCTGAAAAGCGCGATTACGGCGACTGGCTGCATCGCATTCTCGATCAGTATCACCAAGCCTTGCGTGCACAGGGCACGCCCATATCGGAGCGGCTGGCTTTGTTGATGCGCGTATCGGATGACATTTTTGCGCCCGAGCTGGCCAAGAATGCTGCGGCACTCGGCTACTTCGTACGCTGGAAAAAGACCGCACCGGCTTACCTCGACTGGGCCAATGCGCGTGAGGCGCAGGGCTGGACATTTGCCTTTGGCGAACTGTCGCTGGAACGCCCGCTCGTCTGGGGCGACAAGGCCATCACGCTGCATGGCCGCATTGATCGCATTGATGAAAATGCCGATGGCGAACGCGCCGTGCTCGACTACAAGACGACCGAAATGCCGACCTTAAAACGACGTCTGGCCGAGGGTGAAGATCAGCAGCTGGCTTTCTATGGTTTGCTGTCGGAACAGCCCGTCAGCCATGCGCATTATGTGGCGCTGGAAGCCACGCGCGAAAAGACCGGCGATGTGCCAGCCGAGCGCTACGCCGAATGGCAGCTTGCATTGCGTGCGCAAATTACCGGTAACTTCGATGCGATTGAACAGGGTGCGCCTTTGCGCGCATCCGGCATTGCCAGCAGCTGCGCGTATTGCGACATGCGCGGTTTGTGCCGTAAGGGAGCGTGGTAATGGATGACTTGAACCAAAGCGAACATCAAGGCGCGCGCGCTTACGAAATCAATCAGCGCGCCGTGAGCGCCGAACAGTTCACGCGCGCCGCCTGCGACCCGACGCATTCGGTGCTCGTGGAAGCCTGTGCCGGCAGCGGCAAGACCTGGCTACTGGTGGCGCGCATGCTGCGACTGCTGTTATCAGGAACTGAGCCTTCAGAACTGCTGGCCATTACCTTTACCCGCAAGGCCGCACAGGAAATGCGCGAACGCCTGCTGGAGTTGCTCGAACAGCTGGCGCTCGAAACGGATGACAAGGTGCGCGCGCTGCTATGTGAACGCGGCGTCGATGCCGGCGATGCGCAAGCCCTGCTGCCGCTGGCGCGTGGGCTTTACCAGCGCGTGCTGGCGAGTCCGCAAGCCTTGTCGATTGATACCTTTCACAGCTGGTTCGCGCGCCTCTTGAAAATCGCGCCGCTGGCCTCGGGCGTGCCGCATGGGTATGCCTTGACTGAGTCGACCGGTGAGCTGCATGCCGATGCCTACAGCCGCTTCATGACGGGCTTGAATGATGCGACGCAGGAGCACGTCAAGCAGGCGCTCGTGCGTCTCTACGAAATGGTCGGCGGCTTCAGTGCGCGCAATCTGCTGGACGCGTTTGCGGACAAGCGCGCTGAATGGTGGGCCTTGAATCTCGGCGGTGATGCGCTGCAGGGACTGCGCGAATTCTGCCTACCCGATGGTGAAGCCGATCCGCGTCTGGGTCTGTGGGACGATGCCGCGCTGGTGGCGCGTATCAGCAAACTCGCAGTCATGCTGGGGCAGGGCGGCGTGGTCAATCAGGCGCGCGCGACGGCGATCGAAACGGCGATGACTGATGGCGCCAGCGTTCTTGCATTCGAGCGACTCGCGCATGAATTTTTTGATGACAAGGGTACGCCGCGCAAGAATGGCAAGGTCAGGTCGCTGGTGGCGGCACTGGAAAAGGATGCCGACATTGGCGGCATCGAGGCCTTCAATGATGAGTTCGAGCTGATCGCGGCGCAGCTGCATTTGCTGCAGCGGCGCAGTTTCGAGTCGACTGTGGTGAGCCTGAATGCGGCCTTGTTCACGGTCGGCAGCGCCTACCTCGACTTGTACCAGTCAGTCAAAGCCGAGCAGCGCGTATTCGATTTCGCCGACCTCGAATGGCATGCCTATTCGCTGCTGACGAATGAGGAACATGCGGCCTATCTGCATAGCCGGCTCGATGCGCGTTACCGGCATATTTTGCTGGATGAATTTCAGGATACGAACCCGCTGCAATGGAGCATCGTGCGCGCCTGGCTTGATGCCTATGGCGACGACGAGAGCAAGCCCAGCGTGTTCATCGTCGGCGATCCCAAGCAATCCATTTATCGTTTTCGTCGGGCTGAGCCGCGCGTCTTCATTGCGGCGGCGGCCATGCTGCAAGCCCAGGGCGCGCACATGCTGCGTACGAATCAGACGCGCCGTAACGCCCCCGCTATTGTTGAGGTGCTCAACGCCGGCATGCACGGCAATCCGCTCTACCATGCGCAAACGACGCTGGCGGCTGAGGGCGGCATCGCCTGGCGTCTGCCGCTGATCCAGCAGGCAGCAGATAAAACCGAAGCAGTGACGGACGCGCGCTTCACGCTACGCGATCCGCTCACCACGCCGCGCACCGAGCAGGATGACGCACGCCGTCACGATGAAGGCCGGGCCGTCGCTGCAGCGATCCTGCATGCGCGCCGTGTGCTCGCGGAATCTGATGTTGGCATGCCGGCCTGGTCGGAAGTGATGTTATTGGTGAAGAAGCGCACCCATCTGCTCGCCTATGAAAGCGCCTTGCGCGAAGCTGGCATCCCGTTCGTGTCGGACAAGCGTGGCGGCTTGCTGGCCTCGCTGGAAATCGCCGACATGATCGCGTTGCTCGAATTCCTCATCGCGCCTGCAGACAATCGCGCGCTGGCGCACATCCTCAAGTCGCCGATTTTTGGCGCCTCGGATGATGACCTGATCACGCTCGCCCAGCGCCCTGAAAAATTGTGGTGGCCGCGTTTGCAGCAGCTGCCCGATCCCTCGGCGCCTCTGCTGCGTGCACGCAGCCTGCTCGAACAGTGGCTGAGCTTGTCGCTGCATCTGCCGGTGCATGATCTGCTCGACCGGATACTGCATGAAGGCGCGCTCGTTGCACGCTATGCGCAGACCGCCACGCCGCTCTTGCGCAGCCAGATCATCGGCAATCTCGAAGCCTTCACGGAGCTGGCGCTGGATCTTGATGGTGGTCGCTATCCGAGCCTGCCGAAATTTATAGCGGTACTGACGAGCTTGAAAAGCGGCGCGCAAAACGACGCCCCTGATGAAGCCAATATCGATGCCGCCATTGATGCCGTGCGTATCTTGACTATCCATAGCGCCAAGGGACTCGAGGCGCGCATCGTCGTGCTGCTCGACGCAAACAATAGTGAAGCCATGCGCGACGATCTCGGCATACTCTGCGCCTGGCCACAGGACAGTCAGATACCGACGCATTTTTCCGCCTTTGGACGCAAGGCAGAGCGGGGCGTCATGCGCGATGCATTGTTCAATGCGGAAGAAGCCTTGAAAGACCAGGAAGACTGGAACCTGCTGTATGTTGCCGCCACGCGCGCCAAGCAATGCCTGATCATCAGCGGTGTCGCCGCAAGCAAGAATGCCGACGAAAACGGCATGGTCGCCAGTAACTGGTATGCGCGCCTGCAAATGGTGCCGCTGCTCGATGCTGTACAGGAGCAGGCATCGGCGCGGCTGACTGAAGTGAGCAGCTTTGACTGCGCAATCTTCGCGCCGCCGCGACTACCCGTGCCAGTTACAGTGGAGGCTGTTATTACCAGTGCGGCGATCGATGAAGGCATTGCGCTGCATGCCTTGCTTGAACGGCTCACGAATCTGTGTGTCTGGCCTATTGTGATACCCGATGCGGCGATGATTGCGCGCTGGGTTTCCTGCGACCAGGTGCTCGCAGCGACGGTGCGCGAACAGGCCGCGACGATTCTGGCGACGCCGGCGCTGGAACGATTTTTCAATCCGGCGCTGCATCGCGCGGCATTCAATGAACTCGATATTTCCGGCGCGGCCGGACTGTCGCGCCTGGATCGCCTGGTGGAGTTTGATGACGCCGTCTGGGTACTCGATTACAAGCGCCGCCTGCTGGCCAGCGAACATGCCGATTACCATGCGCAGCTGACGGCTTACCAGCTACTCGCAGCGGCGGTCTATCCGGGGCGGCAGATTCGTGCCGCGCTGGTCATCGTCGATGGCTCCTTAGTCGACCTGGCGCAGCTGGTGGTGCCAGCTGCGCCGCTGCAGGCAGCCTTATTTTGACTGTCCGGCTTCCTGCAACATGCGTGTCATCAGATACAGCCGCGGCACGATCGCATCGAGTACGATGTACTCATCACGCGCATGGTAGTTATTGCCCGGCAGGCCGAAGCTTTCCAGCACGAGCGCCTTGCCCGAACTACCCGCAAACCCGGCATCCGTTGCGCCGCCAGTGGTAGGGATCAGGACCAGCTTGCGGTCCAGTTCGGCATAGATGGACTTGGCCGTTTGCGCCAGCGCTATTGACTGTGCATTGGCAATAAAGGGTGGGCGGCCGCGCTCGACTTTGATCGCGGTTTCGGTGTCGGGGATTAATTTTGCGACAGTCTGCTCGCGCAGCGCGGCGTCGATTTTTTCAAAGCCGTCGCCCACTGTCAGGCGTAAATCACCAAAGGCCGTAGCCGATTCCGGAATCTGATTTCGTACGCGTCCGGCTTCTGACATGGTCCAGTTCAGCTGCGTGCCCGGCACACTGCGCGCGACGTCCCGCGTTTGCAATAATTGATGCGACAGTTCCAGCAGCGCGTTGCGTCCCGCTTCGGGGGCGGCGCCGGAATGGGCGGCGCGACCCTTGACGCTCATCGTCACGGTACCAGTGCCGCTGGCGCCGAGTAACAAGGCTTCCGGTTTGTCGGGTGAAGGCTCGCATGAAAAGACGTAGTCCTGCTGCGCAGCGATTTGCGCGATGAATTCGCCGGAACCGCCGGAGCCGATTTCTTCGTCGCCATTTAACAGCACGGTCAGTTCGGCATAATTGCGCCAGCCGCTGTCCTGCAGGATCTTCAAGGCATGCAGGATGACGGCGAGTCCGCCCTTGTCATCGGCGATGCCGGGACCATAGAGTCTGCCATTTTCAAGTTTAACTGGCTGGGTGGCCAGTACACCCTTCTCGTACACGGTATCCATGTGACCAAGCAGCATCAGGCGTTTGCTGCCAGTGCCAGTGAAGCGCGCGACGAGGATCTCGGCGTGTCCTTTGCTGCCTTTGCGGCGTTCGACTTTTGCGCCGAGAGCCTGCAGGCGCTGCTGCATGTAAGTCGTCATCTGTGCCAGGCCGGCGACATCGCCACTGCCGGATTCAATCAAGACCATGTCTTTCAATGAGCTGATGACGGCAGGCTGGGTATTGTTTGCGGCTTCAAGCAAGGCCGTGTCTGGCGAGGCGGCGCAGGCGCCATTAACGGCGAGGGTGCTGAATGCGCCCAGCAAGGCGATGCGCAGGAATTTTTTCTTCATGTCTGGTCCGATTATTATTGTAAGGACGCCTGTATCGGCGCGACATGATTAAAACATATTCCGCAAGCCGGTGTCAGCTCCCCTGGACGATGATCTGGCTGCGCAAATCCCTGGCGATCTGCTCCAGCGCCGGCGACATGGCGCGGTGTTCGGCCGGCGTGCAGACCGCGCCCTGATGGCGAAATTCGAAGCTGCGGCGCATCACCAAGAGCTGGTCCTGTCGGGTGTAGCTGGCGGTGTAATCGATATTAGTATCATGCACCGAGATCGTCTTGGGCATGGCCAGCATGCTGATTTCTGACGGCAGCGTGAACTGGGTTTCTTCTTCATAGTGGCGCGCCACGCAGATGAAATCCTGGGTGCGTTCATTTTCGCTGGTGATCGCGGCGATAAATTGGCCGATATCGTTGGTGAATGTTGCATTCGCCGAAATGCCGACCGGGCCCGGGAGGTTCAACAGGTTATCGCTGGTGCCTTTGATGGTCATCTTGTATTCATCACTGAGGCTGGTGAGCCGGCCCAGCTCCAGCGTGCCGGTGCCTTTTTGCCCACGCTGCTGCAACATGCGTTCGACGGCCTGGCTGTAATCGGCTGGCTTGATGCTGCGCATGATGTAGCGCGTATTTTCAGCTGTCCATCCGCGTAGCGTCGAATTGACGTTGAAGTCAGCTGCGCCGCTCGCCTTTATGCGGTATTCGCCGCGATTGATGATCTGACCTTGCTGATTGCCCGGGGTGCGCGCGAGCTGCCCGGTCTTCGTCAGTAGCACTGGCTTGTCGAGCGCCTGGATCGGCAGGTAGCCGGCGGCGATCGGACTGGCAGTAGAGTCGAGGTAGAGGTTCAACAAGGGGATGTAGGTGATCACATGGTTCATCGTGCCGAGCGTTGCGACTGTGGGCAGGCGATAGCTGTTACCCAGATTGATCAGCGCCGGTGAGCTGTCGATGCCGATCGCGGCCAGCATTGCTTCGAGCAAGGCCACATGGTCCTTGCAGTCACCATACAGATTGTCGAGGATCGCATCGGCAGCATGCGGCACGATGCCGCCAGCGCCGACATAGACCGCGACATAGCGGATATTGCGGCGTACCCAGTTCGACAGCGCCAGCGCCTTGTTGCGCGGCTCGATCATGCCGGCGGTGATTTTCAGCGCCTGGCTGCGGATCTTCTCGGTGACCAGGCTCTTGTCGCTGGCGCGCGCATCGTAAGCCTTGGCGAAGGCGCCAAAGTCGGCAAAGGTCGACACCGCCAGTCGTAAGCCATAGTCCGTGTAGGCGACCGAGCCGCGCTCGATGCGCTGGCGTTCGGCCGGCAGGTAATCCCACTGATAGCGTATGCGGCCGGGCGCTGCCTTAGTGACGCTCCCCTGAAAGCCGCGCGCATCGGCATGCAGCGGCAGACTGTCGGGCATGTCGTAAATGACGCTGAACTGCTTGATCGCGGCAAAGGAGGGGACTTGCATGTCTTCGAAATGACCGGGAAATAAGGCCGTGCTGCGGGTCTTTTGAAAATGCAGCACGATCCGGTCGCCGACAGCGACTTCCGGATAAATCACGGCAGTCACGCGCGTATCCTGGAACATCGGTGCGCCGGCCGAGCGCGCTTCCTGCTGGTCCCTGATCTGATCCGGCTGTACTTTGACGCGGCGGCCATCGGGCTTTTGCGTATAGGCATCGATGACGAGGAGGTCTTCCAGCGTGCGGTTATAACTGATGCTGCGTTGAGCCGCGGCGGCGACAGCGCGCTGTTCATTGATCAGCATCGTCAGCTCATAATTCATGGTGAAGCTGCCATCCTCATGAACGACATAAGTCCTGAGGTCTTTTTCAATCGTCACGGACGTATCGGTGCCGGTATCTTTGGCGCCCGCGGTGCAGGCGAACGCCTGGGCCAGGATGAAAATGAAAATGCGCGCCAAGCTCAATGTTGAAAATTTCATGTTCGGTCCACTGCTGGTTTGATCGGATCGTCGCTGTACATAAAAAAGATGTCAATTCATTAAAACACGATCATTTAACCGCAAATGCGGGAGCCGGTCACTTGAAATTGTGTCGCGCGCTGCCGGCTGTCGCCGGACGAGAAGGTAATCCTGCATTTAAAGCGTTGTCGGGTCGCTGAATCTATTGACTGGAATTCCCTAAGCCCACTATAGTACCGGGATGATTTCCGACTTCCACCTCCTCTCCGACAAAATCGACGAACTGGCTGCGCTGACACAGGCACTACGACGCGAGAACGCGGAACTGCGCGTGGCGATGATCGCCATGGCCGCAGAAAAGGCCGACATGGCCGCTCGCATGGCGCAAGCACAGCTGCGCGTGATCGCCGTGCTTGAGCAATTGCCTGTGCCTGAAGCGCCTGAGCCTGAATCCACTGATGAGAATAATGAGGAGCAAGCCGCATGACCCAGCTTGATGTGAACATCATGGGCCTGCCTTATAAGCTCGCCTGCAAGGAAGGCGAAGAGCAGACCCTGCGTGAAGCAGTCGCTTATCTCGACGGTAAAATGTCGTCGATCCGCGATAGCGGCAGGATCAAGGGTACCGACCGGATCGCGGTGATGGCGGCGCTCAGCATTGCAGCCGAATTCCTCTCGACCAAGGCGACCGGCGGTCCGCTGGCCGACATGACGCAGTCTGAAGTGAAGCACAAAATTTCTGCGATGCATACGCGGCTCGACGCGGCGCTGGCACAGCAGGAAAATCTGTTTTAAACGCGTCGAATTTTTTCTCTAAATTATCTGTTTTTTTCGATAAATGGTTTGACAGAGAAGTCGATTGGCGTACACTTAAGTCTCCTGCCGTGTTCGCGATTGCCATATATTCCTAGAACCATTTATGCGCATCGGTCGCGGGATTTTGTACGATGGGTGTGCTCGTCGCTAGTCCGATGAGCCCGAAATTGAACTTACTGTGACCACCTTGAACCTTTTGGTTCGGGATGCCGGCAAAGCGGCAATGGCGGGACTTGATTCGTAAAACGGCTGCCTGATGCAGCCGTTTTTTTTCGCCCACATTTTCGGGAGGCGCACGATGCAATACTGGCTGATGAAGTCCGAACCCGCAGAGGTCAGCATCGATCACGCGCTCGCTGCGAAAGACAGCACGGTGGCATGGACCGGCGTACGTAATTACCAAGCGCGTAATTTCATGCGCGACCAGATGCGTATCGGCGATGGCGTCCTGTTTTATCATTCGAGCTGCGCCGAACCGGGTATTGCGGGACTCGCCGAAGTGGCCAGCACAGCCTATCCCGATCCGACCCAGTTCGAGCGTGACAGCCATTATTTTGACCCGAAAGCGAGTCCGGAAAATCCGCGCTGGATGCTCGTCGATGTACGCGCCAGGCGCAAGACGCGTTTGCTGTCGCTGACTGAATTGCGTGCCGACCCGGCATTGGCTAGCCTGCAGATTTTGCAGCGCGGCAGTCGCCTGTCGATTACGCCGGTCACGCCGGATGAATGGCAAGGTATCATGCAGAAATTAGAACTAAAATAAAAAAGAGGCAATACATGGATCTCACGCTCATTGTGGCGTTTCTGGTTTTGGGCGCGGCGGTCGGATTTGCAGCAGGTTTGCTGGGCATTGGCGGCGGCATGTTATTGGTTCCCTTCATTACCTTGCTGCTGACGGCAAAACATTTTAATCCCGAGCTGATCGTGCACATGGCGATCGCGACCTCGCTGGCGACGATCATGTTCACCTCCATCTCCTCGGTGCGCGCGCATCACCAGCGCGGCGCGGTGAGCTGGCATATCGTCAAGCTGCTGGCGCCGGGGATCCTGCTCGGTTCCTGGATCGGCCCGTGGATAGGCAAACAAATGAATTCGACCATGCTGGCGACTTTTTTCGGCATTTTCGTGATGAGTTCGGCTACGCAGATGCTGCTTGATAAAAAGCCCTCGGCTGCGCGCGATCTGCCGGGCACCGGCGGCATGTTTGCCGCAGGCGGCGGGATCGGTATTTTGTCGGGCCTTGTAGGCGCGGGCGGTGGCTTCGTTTCGGTGCCGTTCATGAGCTGGTGTAATGTGAAGATCCACAATGCAGTCGCTACCAGCGCCGCGCTCGGTTTCCCGATCGCGCTGGCCGGGACGCTGTCGAATGTGTATTACGGCTTGCAGATGCCGGGTTTGCCGCAAGGCTCACTCGGCTTCATTTACCTGCCAGCGCTGCTCGTGATTTCGGCGGCCAGCGTCTGCACCGCGCCGCTCGGTGCGCGCACAGCACATCGTTTGCCGGTCAAGTCATTGAAGAAGGTCTTTGCGGTGATGCTGTATGCGCTGGCGGCCTACATGTTGTACAAGGCTTATCAAGGGGCTTGAACCTCAGGAATGCGCAGAGTCATGCGGCCTGGCGTAATGCAGCGCCGCATGACTTCCTTGCATCAGCTCACGCAAATTCCTGTCGCAGCACATTCTTCTGCACCTTGCCCATCGCATTGCGCGGCAATTCAGTCACGATGTGTACGCGCTTGGGCACCTTGAAGTTCGCGATCTGCGACTTCAGTGCAGCCATTACCTGCGCTTCATCGAGGCTCGCGCCGTTCTTCAATACCACTACGGCGGTTACTGCTTCGCCAAAGTCGGCATGCGGCACGCCGATCACGGCGGATTCCAAAACGCCGGCCATGTCGTCGATGATGGTCTCGATTTCCTTGGGATAGACATTGAAGCCGCCGGAAATGATCAGGTCCTTGCTGCGGCCAACGATGGCTACATAGCCGTCGGCGTCGAAGGTGCCGACGTCACCGGTACGGAAAAATCCGTCGGCTGTAAATTCTTCTGCAGTCTTCTCCGGCATGCGCCAGTACTCCTTGAACACGTTCGGGCCGCGCACTTCGATGTCGCCGATGCCGTCGCGCAGATTCGCCAGACGTACCGTCACGCCCGGCAGCGGCAGGCCGACTGTGCCGCCTTTGCGTACACCCTCATAGGGATTCGAGGTCAGCATGGCCGTCTCGCTCATGCCGTAACGTTCGAGGATGGTCTTGCCGGTGCGCTCGATGAAGCCATTGAAGGTTTCAGTGAGCAGCGGCGCGGAGCCGGAAATGAACAGGCGCATGTTGCCACACAGCTTCGCATCGAAGGCCGGGTCATTGAGCAGGCGCACGTAATACGTCGGCACACCCATGAACACGGTCGCGCGCGGCAGCTGGCGCAAGACTTCGGCACCGTCGAATTTGTTCAAGAAAATGATACGGCTGCCGTTCAGCAGCGCGCCATGCAAGGCCACGAACAAGCCGTGCACATGAAATAGCGGCAGCGCATGCAGCAACACGTCGCCGTTTTGCCAGTGCCAGTAATCCTGCAGTACCAGCGCATTCGAGGCGAGATTACCGTGGCTGAGCATGGCGCCTTTGCTGCGTCCGGTCGTGCCTGAGGTATAGAGGATCGCCGCGAGTTCATCGGCCGTTTTGCTGACTGTCTCGAAAGTATCGGGCTGCGGCGTTGCGCGTTCCAGCAAGGAACCGTGACGATGCTCGTCGAGCGTGTACACATGTGCACACCCGGACTTGAAGGCGATCTTGGAAATCCAGCCGAAATTTTCCGGCGCGCAGACCACGACCGAGGGTTCAGCGTCGCCGACAAAGTATTCAATTTCGGCGGCACGATACGCGGTATTGAGCGGCAGGTAGACATAACCCGCGCGTATCGTGGCCAGATACAGGATCACCGCTTCGGCGGATTTTTCAACTTGCACGGCGATGCGCGCGCCGGCTGGCAGATTCAGGCTGGCGAACAGATTTGCCATTTTTGCGCTGGCGCGTTCGAGATCGCTCCAGGAGTAATACAAGCCTTCCGGCGTTTCAAGGAAACAGGTACTGCGATCTTCCGGGAAGCGCGATTCAAACAGGGCGTACAGGTTAGCGTTGATCATTTTTCTTGTGGGCGTCGGTAAGCAATTAATAACAGGATCAGGCCGAGCGCGATCATCGGCAGCGACAGCATCTGTCCGGCGGAAATCGTCATGCCGGCAAAGCTGACTTCATAATCGGGCGTGCGGAAGTATTCAGTAAAAAAGCGCGCGCAGCCATACAGCAGCGAGAACATGCCGCTGACTGCCATGCGCGGACGAGGTTTCCGCGCATACAGCCAGAGGATCACAAACAGCAGCACGCCATCGACGAGCGCCTGGTACAGCGGCGAGGGATGGCGCGGCAGGCTGTCGACATTCGGCCAGATCATGGCCCACGGTAGCGCGGGATCGGCGACGCGGCCCCAGAGTTCGGCATTGATGAAATTGCCGATGCGGCCCATCGCATAACCGAGCGGCACCAGCGGCGCGATCAGGTCCATGACGTCCATGAGGCGGCGGCCATTCTTGCGCGCCCAGAACTGCATCGCGACCAGCACGCCGAGAAAGCCGCCATGGAAGGACATGCCGCCATTCCAGACCGCGGGGATCTGCAGCGGATGTGAAAAATAATACAGCGGGTTATAAAACAGCACTTCGCCGAGCCGCCCGCCGATAATCACGCCGAGCACACCATAGAACAGCATGTCTTCGAGATCGGCGCGGGTCCAGCCGGCGCGCGCCATGTGCGGCAGGCGTACGCGCAGCATGCCGAGCAAAATGAACTGGCCGAACGCCAGCAGGTACATGATGCCGTACCAGTGAATTTTGAGCGGCCCGAGGGCCAGCGCGACCGGATCCGGCAGGGGATGTATGAGCATCTGGTGTTTCTTTCGCAATGAGTCCGCGTATTGTCGCAGCCTTATGCAGGCATGGTGCGCGCTGGTATGGGAAAATAGATGCTTATTTGCAGACGCATCATATATTTGACACGCTGCCATGCGCAAGGCACCCTGAGCGCGAAATGAGTGCATGCTGAATTTACCGGAGAGAGTGAAATGCCTGAATACCGTTCCCGTACCACCACCCATGGCCGCAACATGGCTGGCGCCCGCGCATTATGGCGCGCCACAGGCATGAAGGATGGCGATTTCGATAAGCCTATCATCGCCGTCGTCAATTCATTCACCCAATTTGTTCCCGGCCACGTGCACCTGAAA
Source organism: Oxalobacteraceae bacterium (assembly GCA_947448025.1). Lineage (GTDB taxonomy): Bacteria > Pseudomonadota > Gammaproteobacteria > Burkholderiales > Burkholderiaceae_D > CANFLV01. The sequence goes on from CANFLV010000002.1 coordinate 14,630, forward strand.
GACCTCGGTCAACTGGTCGCGCGCGAAATCGAAGCGGCCGGCGGCGTGGCCAAGGAATTCAATACCATCGCCGTCGATGACGGCATTGCGATGGGTCACGGCGGCATGCTGTACTCGCTCCCTTCGCGCGAACTGATCGCCGACTCGGTTGAATACATGGTCAATGCCCACTGCGCCGATGCGATGGTGTGTATTTCGAACTGCGACAAGATCACCCCGGGCATGTTGATGGCTGCCATGCGCCTCAATATTCCGGTCGTGTTCGTCTCGGGTGGGCCGATGGAAGCGGGCAAGGTCATCGAAGCCCTGCATCCGAAACCAGAGACGGCGACCATCAGCATCGCCGGTCTGAAAAAGAAAGTACAAAAGCTCGACCTGATCGACGCCATGATCCAGGCCGGTGATCCGTCGATCTCCGACGAGCAGGTCGCCAGCGTCGAGCGCTCGGCCTGTCCGACTTGCGGTTCCTGCTCCGGCATGTTCACGGCGAATTCGATGAACTGCCTCACTGAAGCGCTGGGCCTGGCCTTGCCCGGCAATGGCACCATCCTCGCAACGCACGCCGATCGCAAGGCCTTGTTCCTGCGCGCCGGTCGCCTGATCGTGGATCTGGCAAAACGCTACTACGAGCAGGACGATGCCACGGCACTGCCGCGCAATATCGCCACCCGCGCCGCATTTGAGAATGCCATGACGCTGGATGTGTCGATGGGCGGCTCGACCAATACGGTCTTGCATCTGCTGGCAGCGGCGCAAGAAGGTGGCGTTGATTTCAAGATGGCTGACATCGATCGCATTTCACGCAAGGTGCCTTGCCTGTGCAAGGTCGCGCCAGCGTCGCAGGACTACCATATCGAAGACGTGCATCGCGCCGGTGGCATCGTGGCCATTCTCGGTGAGCTGGCCCGCGCCGGTTTGCTCGATACGTCGTTGCCGACCGTGCATGCGAAGACACTGGCGGATTCGATCGCAGAAAATGACATCATGGTAACGACGGATGCTGCCGTGCATAAGCTGTTCCTCGCGGCGCCGGGCGGCGTGCCTACGCAGGTCGCGTTCTCGCAGGACAAACGCTTCAATGAACTCGACATGGACCGCGCCGACGGCTGCATCCGCGACCGCGCGCATGCGTATTCGCAGGATGGTGGCCTCGCTGTCCTGTACGGTAACCTCGCTGAGAAGGGCTGCATCGTCAAGACGGCTGGTGTGGATGAAAGCATCCTCAAGTTCACCGGTGTTGCGCGCGTGTTCGAGAGCCAGGATGCAGCCGTTGAGGCTATCCTGGGCGACCATATCAAGGAAGGCGATGTCGTCGTGATCCGCTATGAAGGACCTAAAGGCGGACCGGGCATGCAGGAAATGCTGTATCCGACGTCCTACATCAAGTCCAAGGGTCTGGGCAAAGCCTGCGCGTTGTTTACCGATGGCCGTTTTTCGGGCGGTTCATCCGGTCTCGTGATCGGTCATGCTTCACCGGAAGCGGCAGAAGGCGGCGCGATCGGACTGGTCGAAGAGGGCGATATCATCGAGATCGATATTCCCGAGCGGCGCATGCACCTCAAAGTCAGCGATGCGACCTTGGCCGAACGTCGTGCGGCGATGGAAGCGAAGGGCGATGATGCCTGGCAGCCGGTGGGGCGTGAACGTTATGTGTCGCAGGCTTTGCAGGCTTATGCTGCCTTGGCGACTTCGGCTGACCGGGGTGCAGTGCGGGATTTGTCGCAGTTAAAGCGGAAGTAATTCCTGTTGGCTGCGTGTCCAGGTTTTTCGTTTCTGGATGCGCAGCCGGTGTTTGGCGTTCCCGAGCTCACAGGCGGGCGGGTCACTTTGGACAGGCACTGTATTATCCAAGACTTAATTAGATGCATTATTTACAGACTGTCGTGACTGGGTCCATGCACCCTACACCCTGACAGCAGTTCTGCGTCAGGTAGGCGAGCACGGCATTCATCTGCGCATACTCAGCGCGGTAAATCAGGTTACGGCCGATGCGCTCCTGGCTGACCAGGTCTGCATGCATCAATTCCTTCAAATGAAACGAGAGGGTATTCGGCGCGACTGCAAGCGTATCCGCGAGCGCGCCCGGTGTCAGTCCGGCTTCGCCAGCGACGATCAAGGCGCGAAAAATAGCCAGTCGTGAGGATTGCGCGAGCGCGGCCAAGGCTTTGATGACATTAGTAGATTCCATACTTCAATTATAGTCAAATTATGAACTCGATTCCTTTTTCACGGAACACGCCGGCCGCGGTCAACTTGGCAGGGCGCCGAATCGTTCAAGTAGGGAATTGCGCTAAAATGTTGCCATCCGCCCCATGGAGTCGTAAATGAAAGCTCGTTTGTTGATGTGGTTCGCTTTGACGGCATTGTCGTCGAATGCAGCGATGGCCAATGCGGACTTGGCCAAGTCCAAGAATTGCATGTCCTGCCATGCCATCGCCAACAAAATCATGGGGCCTGCCTACAAGGACGTCGCGGCGAAATATGCCGGCCAAAATGACGTCGAAGACAAGTTGACGCAGAAAGTTCTCAAGGGCGGTAGTGGCGTCTGGGGCGCGGTGCCTATGCCGGCTAATCCGCAGGTGTCCGAAGCCGAAGCACGTACACTCGTGAGATGGGTACTGAGTCAAAAATAAGGCGCGCTTGAAATTTCGCATGTAAAGTCACAGCCTGAAACAACAGCGCCGCGATCCTGCTAACAGGATCGCGGCGCTTTTTATTGCACATGCAATCTTATTATTTCACGACCGCCATCAATTCACGCTTGCCACCCTTGTAGGTGTACAAGGTCAGCGTGCCGTCCTTGATATCGCCCTTTGCGTCAAAGACGATATTGCCGGTCACGCCCTTGTGCTGGATCTTCGCCAGGACCGGCAGGTATTTCGCCGGTTCTGCGGAGCCGGCCTTGACCATTGCATCGACCATGGTCATGACCGAGTCGTAGACATACGGCGCATAGATTTGTACTTCGACACCGAAGCGCTTTTTATACGCAGCGCGGAAATCATCCATGTTCTTACGTTGCGACTCTTCCACGCCGCCAGCTTCCGCGCAGACGACCTGGCCATCGGCGATGGCGCCGCCGGACAGGGTGACGAGCGCTTCAGTACAGATGCCGTCGCCGCCCATCAATTTTGCATTGATGCCGAGCTGCTTCATCTGGCGCAGCATCGGGCCGGCCACGGCATCCATGCCGCCAAAGAAAATGACGTCGGGTTTCTTGGCCTTGATCTTGGTCAGGATGGCATTGAAGTCAGTCGCCTTGTCGTTCGTGAATTCCTGGGCGACGATTTTTACGGCTGGATCTTTCTTCGCGCTTTTCATGAATTCTTCGGCGACGCCCTGGCCGTAGGCGGTGCGGTCATCAATGACGGCAATGCTCTTGGCTTTCAAGGTGCCCGAGGCATAACGACCGAGCGTGCCGCCGAGCTGGCCGTCATTGGCGACCACGCGGAAGGCGGTCTTGAAGCCTTGCTTGGTGTACGTTGGATTGGTCGCGGAAGGCGAGATTTGCGGGATGCCAGCTTCATTGTAGATTTTCGAAGCCGGGATCGTCGTGCCGGAATTGAGGTGACCAATGACGCCGTTGACCTTGGCATCGACGAGCTTCTGCGCTGCAGCCGTACCTTGTTTTGGGTCACTGGCATCATCTTCTGCCTGCAATTCGAATTTCACTTTCTTGCCGCCGATGGTGACGCCCTTGGCATTCAATTCATCGATGGCCATTTTCGCGCCGTTTTCGTTATCCTTGCCGAGGTGGGCAATCGGGCCGGAGATCGGTCCGACGTGGCCAATTTTGACGACCTGTTCCTGGGCGGAAGCAGCACCTGCCAGCGCAAATGCGATGGCGCCTGCCAATGGGATCAATTTATTCTTGAGCTGCATATATTTCCTCCTGAGGATAGAAAAAAAGTAAGCTAACATCCGTCGGCAAGCTTACCTTTGAAATTTGAACAAGTAGACGTTACAACAAGTACAAACGATCGCAAAGCATTTTTCTGCGTTTTTTTATCCAATCTCCATTCTGTAAATGCCTAAACTTCATGTCCTTGACAAGGTCGATCGCAAGCTGCTGAATCTGCTGCAAAAAGATAACCAGATTTCGACCCGCACGCTAGCTGATAAAACTCACATTTCCCAGCCGACATGCCTGCGTCGCATCCGCGACATGCGCGAGGCCGGTATCATCAGCGCCGATGTCGCGCTGGTGGATCCGTTTGCGTTGGGCTATGGCATGCTGGCGTTTCTTGAAGTGTCGCTGTCGAACCAATCCGACGAGCACATGCTCGCGTTCGAGGCGCGCATGAACAAGGAAGCCGAGGTGATGCAATGCTATTTCGTCTCTGGTGACTATGATTATTTTCTGGTCGTGCATGTGATCGATATGGAGGCGTATTACCAGTTCGTGCGGCGCGTGATTTCCGGCTCCGGCAATGTGCGGCATTTTCAGTCGCGCTTTCCGATGAAGCGCGCGAAGTTCGCCACGCGCGTCACGTTTGACGAGAAGGCGGCGGAGGTGCAGGTGCGGGGAGGGAAGTGAAACCAGCGCCGATGAGCGTTTCATCGGCGCTGCGTGGATGGCTCAAGCCTGTGCGATGCGCCCTGTCAAAGCCGCGCCCGGTGCACGCCGTGGCATGCCAGTGAACGCAAAATTGAGCTCCGGCTGACGACCCGAGACAATATCGGCGATCGCCTTGCCCGAGCCCGCGCCCATGGTCCAGCCCAGCGTGCCATGGCCGGTATTCAAGAATAAATTACTGATTTTCGATTTGCCAATGTAGGGCACGTTCGACGGCGTCAATGGCCGCAAACCTGTCCAGTAAGCCGGATCGCTGTAGTCGCAGGCATCCGGGAACAATTCCATCGTGCGCCTTGTAATCGCTTCGCAGCGCGCCGTATTCAAGTCGCGGTTATAGCCATTCAATTCACAGGTGCCGGCCACGCGCAAACGGTCGCCCAGGCGCGAGACGACCAGCTTGTAGCCGTCATCGGTGAGCGACACGGTCGGCGCCGCATCGGGATTGGTGATCTGGTAGGTCGCCGAATAGCCTTTGCCCGGATAGATCATCAATTCGATTCCCAGGGGTTTCAGCAGTGGCTGTGAAAAACTGCCCATCGCCATCACGAAGGCATCCGCATGCAAGACCTTGTGGCGGCCGTGCGCATCGATGATTTCAACCCCGGTGATCTTGGCTGCGGCGCCAGTGCCGCTGGTGATCAGGCGCGTGACCATGGTGTTGAACTGGAAGTCAACGCCGGCTTCGGCGGCCTTTTCGGCGAGACCCGTGGTGAACTGGTAAATGTCACCGGATTCATCGGTCGCCGTGAAATCGCCGCCGACGATCTTGTCGCGGATGCGGTGCAGGGCCGGCTCGATTTTCACGACCTCGTCGGCGGAAATCGAATCGCGCTGGCAGCCGAGTTCGCGCATCAGCTTTGCGGCCGGCAGCGAGTCGTCGAATTCTTTTTGATCGGTGTAGAAATGCAGGATGCCGGCGGTCAGGCAATCGTACTTGATGCCGGTTTCCGCACGCAGGGATTGCAGCGTCTGGCGACTGTATTCGGCAATCGCGACGATCTGGCGGATATTGTCGGCGGTGCGGCCGGTCGTGCATTCGCGCAGGAACTGCAGGCCCCATTTCCATTGCAATAACTCAGGGCGCAGGCGAAACAGCAGCGGCGCATCTTCCTGCCCCAGCCATTTCAGCACCTTCATGGGTGCGGCAGGATTGGCCCAGGGTTCGGCATGCGAGACCGAAATCTGGCAGCCATTGGCGAAGCTGGTTTCCTGTGCGGCGGCGGGCTGGCGATCGATGACGGTGACATCATGGCCGGCCTTGTTGAGAAACCATGCCGACGAGGTGCCGATGATGCCTGAACCTAAAACGATGACTTTCATGATGCGCTCCGCTATCCGACGTTATTGGACGTATTCCGATAGCTGCATTGTAGAAATTTCTGGATTGTTTAGGTATTCAAAATGGGCGCGATTTATTTTATTTATTGATACAGGCTGGTATTTTTTGTTTTAAAAAACAAAAATAGTCATGTATTTTTTGTTTTATGAAAATCGTGTTTTGCCAGTTCCTGCGCCACGGTTTCCCTGACGAGCTGGGTGACGGCCTGCTGCACGCTGCCGCTGATGTCGGCGGCCAGATTGCTGCTGACAGCCAGCAGCGCTTCGTCGATGCAATGACGAATATGCGTTTCGAGCAGGGTCTGGATATTCCCCTGCAGCCGTTGCAGCACCTCGTGCGTGATGTCGTCCGCGTTCAGCGCAATTCGCGCTTCCGGCTGTGCGACAGGTGCTACCTGTATCGCAGGCACGGCTGGAAAGACACTGCCCGGCGCGACGATTTCCGTCAGTACCGGAATGCCGGCATCGAGCTCATGCTGCATCATGCAGCCTCCGCGACAAAGTGGCTGAGCACATAGCCGCGCTGCTTGTAGAAACGATAGCGTTCACGGCCGGCGTCCTTTTCTGCGTCGTCCGAGGAAATCACTTCGAACATGCGTTCGAAGCGCGCAAAATTGGCGGGCGTGGCCGCAGTCAGATTGATGAGTACATGATGATGCGGCAGTTCGGCCGCATCGCTGTCAGTGAGTACGATCGGCGTTTGCGCAGCGAGCGCGTCGCCGGCCAGCACATGCGGCAGGAAGGCATCATCGGCCAGCGCCCAGAGCGCGGCGTCGAGTGTCATCAGGTCGTCCGGCGCGGCCAGCAGCACGATGCGGCAGTTTGCCGCGTAAGCCTTGCGCACGAGGCGGCAGGCATAATTGATTTTGTCGGGTACGTTGCTATGGAAGTCGATACGGGTCATGGTGACACTGTTTTTCTGGTCGGGGCTGGGCGGGTTAAAAGCGGAAAGCGGGCGTTGCAGTATTTGCACCCATACCGCCAGATGAGGCGTCCGGCTCAGTGCGTCCGCGCACCGGCGGGCCTTCCCGATACGCCATGCCAGCTTCGGTTGGCGGCTTAGGGCCTGCTGCCGCCTGCGCTGCCGCGGGCTGGTAGGACTTTGGTAATCGACTGTCTGCTGGATAGCCGGCGTTACTGAGCAGCTGCTGCCAGGTGCCGGCGTCGATGCCCTGTTGTTTCACCCTGCCTATCTGCAGGAAGGGTAGCGAGCTGCTGCCACCAGCCTGTTTCAATGCCGCGATATCGTCGGCGCTGACGACGGTCTTCTCAGTAAATGGAATGCCACGTCCCTGCAGCAGCGCCCGGCCTTCATCGCAGGGCGCGCAATTGGGCATCGTGTACAGCGTGACCGGCTGGGTTTGTGCCAGCTGCGCGAGCTCGTAAGGCAGCTCGCCGCCTGCTGCTGCACCGTTCGCATTGAGCGACTTGCGCTCCGTCTTGCGCGCATCCGGCGGCGGTGGCGTGTCGCTGTAATTGATGCGGCCATCGGCAGCAACCCATTTGTACATCTGTGCCGATTCACTGGCACTGGCACAGGCGCAGGCCAGTGTAAGGAACACGCTACAGCACAACAGTCTGGTCTTCATGTTCACTCCCACAGGCCGCATTGTTGCTACGGGGTTCAGGCTGCCATGCCGCTATGACGCAGCAAGGCATCGATGCTCGGTTCGCGGCCGCGGAAGGCCTTGAACGAATCGAGCGCCGGACGCGAGCCGCCCATGGCGAGGATCTCGGCCTGGAACTTCTTGCCGGTTTCCGCCAGTGCCAGCGCTGTATCCGCCTCTTCGAAAGCCGCATAAGCATCGGCCGACAAGACCTCTGCCCATTTATAGCTATAGTAGCCTGCCGCATAGCCGCCGGCAAAGATATGGCCGAAGGAATGTTGGAAACGGTTGAATTCCGGTGGCGTGATGACGGCCACTTGCGCGCGAACTTCCTGAATAACTTGCTGCACGGTCTTGCTGCCGCGCGGATCGTGGTCGAAATGCAAGTGCATGTCGAAGAGCGAAAACTCCACCTGGCGCAGGGTTTGCAGGCCGGACTGGAAGTTTTTCGCGGCCGTCATCTTGTCGAACAACTCACGCGGCAAGGGCGCACCAGTCGTCGCGTGGGCTGTCATTTTTTGCAACACTGGCCATTCCCAGCAAAAGTTTTCCATGAATTGCGACGGCAATTCAACCGCATCCCATTCAACGCCGGAAATGCCGGACACGCCCAGTTCATCGACTTGCGTCAACATGTGGTGCAGGCCGTGGCCAAATTCATGGAACAGCGTGGTGACTTCATCATGTGTGAACAGGGCTGGCTTGACCACGCCATCGACGACTGCAGGTGCGGTGAAATTGCAGACGAGGTAAGCGACCGGGGTTTGTACGCCTTGGGCGCTGCTGCGGCGACCGCGCGCATCATTCATCCAGGCGCCGCCGCGTTTGCCTTTACGTGCATACAGGTCGAGGTAAAACTGACCGACGAGCTGGCCGTCTTTTTCGATGCGGAAGAACTTCACGTCCTTGTGCCATACCGGCGCGGTATCGGGCTTGAGCGTCACCGAGAACAGCGTCTCGATCTGCCGGAACAAGCCTTCCATGACCTTATCTTCGGGGAAGTACTGTTTGACTTCCTGCTCCGAGAACGCATAACGCTGCTCGCGCAATTTTTCCGAGGCATAGGCGACATCCCAGGCTTGCAAGTCGCTGATGCCGAGTTCGGTCGCAGCAAAGGCGCGCAATTCGGCGAGGTCGTTTTCAGCGTAAGGGCGCGCGCGTTTGGCCAGGTCTTCGAGGAAGTCGATCACATGCTGCGGAGTTTCGGCCATCTTCGCCACCAGCGAGACTTCAGCGAAATTCTTGTAGTCGAGCAGCTTCGCTTCTTCGTCGCGCAGCTTCAGCATCTCGACGATATTGGCGGAATTATCCCAGTCAGCTTTCGCGCCGAGTTCGGACGCCTTGGTCGCGTTGGCGCGGTAAATCGTTTCGCGCAGGGCGCGGTTATCGCCAAACTGCAGCAGCGGGAAATAGGACGGGAAATGCAGCGTGAATTTATAGCCGGTCTTGCCATCGGCTTCCGCTGCGGCATGGGCCGCCTGCTTGGCATCGTCTGGCACACCGGCGAGTTCAGCTTCGGATTCAACGAACAGGGCGTAATCATTGGTCGCGTCGAGCACGTTCTCGGAGAACTTGGTCGACAGCGCCGCATGCTGCTCCTGGATTTCAGCGAAGCGCTGCTTTTTTTCGTCCGTCAGTTCTGCGCCACCAAGGCGGAAATCGCGCAAGGCATTGTCTACGATCTTCTTGCGCGCCGCCGAGTAGCCGGCGTATTCGCTGCCATGTTTGAGTAATTTGTATTTTTCAAACAGCGCGATATTCTGCGAAAGTTCGGTCCAGAATTCAGTGACTTTCGGCTGATTCTCATTGTAGACAGCGCGCAGTTCCGGCGTGTCGACGACGGAATTCAAATGGCCGACGATGCCCCAGGCGCGACCGAGCTGTTCAGTCGCTTCTTCGAGCGGTTCGACGAAGCCGGCCCAGCTCACTGGCGTTGTGGCGGAGGCGAGTTGTGCCACGACGCTACGATTTTTTTCGAGCAGGGCGTCGATGGCGGTCGTGACGAATTCCGGCTTGAATGTGTCAAAGCGCGGCAGGTCAGAGAAATCAAGCAGGGGATTTTGTGTAATTGTCATGGCTTCAGTTTCTTTCCGCTGCTTCGATGGTATTCATCAGCAGCATGGTTATAGTCATTGGTCCGACACCGCCCGGCACCGGGGTGATATGGCTGGCGATTGCGCTGATGCCGGCAAAGTCGACGTCGCCGCAGAGCTTGCCATCATCATCGCGGTTCATGCCGACGTCGATGACGATCGCGCCCGGCTTGACCATGTCGGCGGTCAGGGTATTGCGACGGCCGACTGCGGCGACGACGACATCGGCCTGGCGTGTGTGGTACGCGAGATCAGTAGTGCCACTGTGGCAGATGGTGACGGTGGCGTTGGCTTGCAAGAGCAAAAGTGCCATCGGTTTGCCGACAGTATTGCTGCGGCCGATGACGACCGCATGTTTGCCGCGTAAATCATAGCCTGTGCTTTCAATGAGCTTCATGCAGCCATACGGCGTGCAGGGGCGAAAGCCCGGCATGCCAGTCATCAGTTCGCCGGCGCTGAGCACGGAATAGCCATCGACATCCTTGCGCGTGGAGATCGCTTCGATGACCTTGTTCGGATTGATGTGCTTAGGCAAAGGCATTTGCACAAGAATGCCGTGGATGGCCGGATCGCGGTTGAGGCGGTCGATATGCTGCAGCAGGTCGGCTTCCGACAGCTCGGCCGGATATTTTTCGAGCACGGAATAAATGCCGGTGTCGGCGCAGGCCTTGACCTTGTTGCGCACATACACTTGGCTGGCCGGGTCTTCGCCGACAAGGATCACGGCGAGACCTGGCGCTTTGCCGGCGGCGGTGAGGACGGCGGCGCGGCTGGCGATGTCCGTGCGAATTTGTTGGGAGAGGGCGGTACCGCTGATGAGTTGGGCTGACATGGCTATCCGGATCTGTGCGCAGAAAAGGGTAATTATAAAGCGCTGGCTGTATTTTCCCGAGCACTGAGGCCCTTATGCCGTCAGTGAAATTGGCAAACTGATCCCTTGAATGTGATTGCACATCGCAGAAAGTGTATTTGTTGCCGATTTTTATCGCCATTTCAATCCATCACAGTAGGGCGCAATGTATTGCGCCGCCAACCTTGAATGTCTTGACGAAGGTTCCTAGTCATTGAACTTGCGCGGCGCAATACATTGCGCCCTACCGAATCGGGTACTGCGGTGAGCAGCGCGGCAGGGGTTTGGATATCTTCGTACTGTCAGGACTGAAAACTCTCCGCCAGAAAATCAATAAACGTCCTGACCTTCGCCGACAGCTGCTGGCGACTTGGGTAATACACATACAAATCTGCCGGCGCCAGCGTATGGCCGGGCAGGACGACTTGCAGGCGGCCGGTTTGCAGGTATTTCGCCAGATCCCATTCCGAGCGCATCAGGATGCCGTGGCCATCGAGCGCCCAGCCGAGTACGACATCGCCGTCATTGCTGGCCAGCGCGCCATGGACTTTCACGGTTTCGAGCTTGCGGCCCTTGTTGAAGCGCCAGACATTGTGCGCTTCGTCATTTTGCCGATGCACGATGCACAGGTGCTGCGTCAGTTCTTCGGGGGACTGCGGCTGGCCGTAGGCTTTCAGGTAAGCCGGCGAGGCGCACAGGAAGCGCCGGTTCGACAGGATCTTGCGTGCCCGCAGGCCGGTATCGGGCAATTCGCCGAAGCGGATGCCGAGGTCATACGCATCCTCAACCAGATTGATCGGACTGTCGGTCAATTGCAGCTGCACCTCGACATCAGGAAAGCGGCGCGCAAATGTCGAAATCAGCGGCGCGATCACGGTGCGGCCGAAGCCGAGCGTGGCATTCACGCGCAGCAGGCCTTTGGGCGCACTGCGGTGGCTGGCGATGGATTCTTCCATGGCGCGGATGTCGGCGAGGATTTGTTTGGCGTGTGCGAGGTAGGTTTCGCCTTCGCCGGTCAGGCTGACGGTGCGCGTGGTGCGATTGACCAGCCGAACGCCGAGACGCTGTTCCATTACCGCGAGGCGTTTCGTGACTGCCGGCGGCGTGATGCCTATTTCGCGAGCGGTGGCTGACAGGCTGGCTTTTTGCGCCAGCAGCACGAAGAAGGCGAGTTCGGAAGTGGGGTCAGTTTTCATTGTTTCAGTCGCTGTCTTTTCACCTGAAGTGAATAATGGATTTAATTCAGGTGAATTATAAAACGCCCCGGCGAGCGTATGCTTCGGTCTTCACCAGACATCCCTGAAAGACCCGCCGCCATGAAAATCGTCGAAATCCGCGAAAAGACCATTCCGATTAGTTCCCCCATCCGCAATGCCTACATTGATTTCAGCAAGATGACGCTGAGCCTGGTGGCGATCATCACGGACGTGATCCGTGACGGCAAGCCGGTCGTCGGCTATGGTTTCAATTCGAATGGCCGCTACGGGCAAGGGATGCTGATGCGCGAACGCTTCATTCCGCGCATCCTCGAAGCGCCGGCGGATTCGCTGTTGAACGACGATGCGACCAATCTCGATCCGCACAAGATCTGGAATTGCATGTACACCAATGAAAAGCCGGGCGGTCACGGTGAGCGCTCGGTCGCCATCGGCACCATCGACATGGCAGTGTGGGACGCGGTCGCGAAGATCGAGCAAAAGCCGCTGTACCAGATGCTGGCTGAGCGTTATGGCAATGGCGTGCCGGACAAGGAGATATTTGTGTATGCAGCCGGCGGTTATTACTATCCGGGCCAGAATTATGAAGCGCTGAAAGACGAAATGCGCAGCTACATTGATCGCGGCTACACGGTCGTTAAAAAGAAAATCGGCGGCGCCTCGCTCGACGAAGATCTGCGCCGTATTGACGCCATCATGAGCGTCTTGCAAGACGGGCAAAAGCTGTGCGTCGATGCGAACGGCCGTTTCGACCTCGATACCTCGATCGCCTATGCGAAGGCATTGAAACAATACGACCTGTTCTGGTACGAAGAAGCGGGTGATCCGCTCGACTTCGAATTGCAGGCGACCCTGCGTAATTACTATCCGGGCCCGATGGCGACAGGCGAAAACCTGTTCTCGATGCAGGATGCGCGTAACCTGATCCGTTACGGCGGCATGCGCGCCGACCGCGACTGGCTGCAATTCGATTGCGCGCTGAGCTATGGTCTCGTGGAATATTTGCGTACGCTGGACATGTTGAAAGAGCATGGCTGGTCAGCCAAGCGCTGCATCCCGCATGGCGGTCACCAGATGTCGCTCAATATTGCTGCTGGCCTGGGCTTGGGCGGCAATGAATCGTATCCGGATCTGTTCCAGCCGTTTGGTGGCTTCCCGGATGGGGTCAAGGTCCACAATGGCTACATCACGATGCCGGATTTGATCGGTATCGGGTTTGAGGGCAAGGCGAATCTGTATGAGGAAATGCGGGCCTTGAGCGCTTGAATTTAGAGGGCGCTCCTACATATTGAGGGCTTGCTCATTGCGTTACTGAGCGCTCGCAGGTCTGCGTTTTTGGATGCGCAGTCAGGGCCGGGCACAAGGCAGCCCACCGGGTCCATAGACCGGACCCTGACTGGTGGGCAACCTTGTGCCCGACCCTGCCTGCTTGATACTGGCGCTGGTGCATCCAAAAGCCTTGGTGTGTCCAGCGACTTTGGCGTATCCGGAACACGGCGCCGGACGCGCTTGGCTTCACGAGCCGGCGTATCTACGCTGCGTAACGCTTGACGTAAAGCCCGGCACCATCCGCATCAAACTTCGCAGCAATCGAAAGCGTCGCGATCCCCAGCGTGCCGAGTGCATCGCACACATCGTCAATCTCCATTTCAAGATCACCCAGCATGTCGAACGGCTTCTCCGCCGAAGCGAACGCTGCCGTCGCAGCGTCTGTATGCAAATTGACGCGCAAGACGCTATTGCCATCCTTTTCCGCCGGTCCGACCACGGCACTCGCATTGGCGCCCGTGATGCCTGCTTCCTGCAAACTCGCATCCAGCTGCGCCAGCATTTGCAATAAAGCCAGTTCCGCCATCCCGCCCGCCTTCGCGCCATGGAACATATCCTGATACAGAAAACTGATCTCACATGCGCGACCATCGGTGACGAGGCAACGCTGCACCAGCGGCGCTGCGTCCACACTCCACGCCTGGAATCGCTGCGCGCGCGCGGCAAACCAGTCATCGGCGGCGGCTTCGTCTTTCGGTACCTCGTAAAACGGATCGCCCGGCGTCTCCAGCACAAAACCTAGCAGGAAGCGCAATTCCAGCGCCGTGTCATCTGCAGCAAAATCACTGACCGGCCAGCCAAAGAGACTCTTCTCGATGGCAGGGGTCGCCGTGACTTTTTTATCGGTCATGGCAGCGGCCGACTCGCGCACCATTTCATTCAAGTGACTGTAAGTGATGCTGTCGATTTCATCGAGATGGTAGGCGTGATTGATCAGTACCACGCGCGCCTTCGTGCTTTCCAGCTTGGCTTGCTTCAGGCTCGCGGTCAGCAGCTCGAAAGCTGGTTGATCCTGAAAATCTTGCTCAGCAATGAGTCCGCCTGTTGTGCGCGCAAACAGCGGGATCGCGAACGCATGCGCTTCCCAGGTTTGCCCGGGACCACGCCGGATGATGGCGGTCTCGGCCGCTTCTTCGATATTCAGTTTCAGCAGCTCGCAGGCGGCCAGCTCGGTGTCACGCGCGCGCTCGATCGCTTCGTAGAGGATGTCGTCTTCCCTGGCGTGCAGGTTCTTGCGGATCAGGCGCGTCAATTCCAGGCGCTTACCGGCAAATCCCTGATCCTCTTCGTCTTCTTGCTCGGCGACTTCCAGTGCCAGGTCGCACAGTTGCTGGGTCAGGAGATCTTGCTTGTCGTCGATCGAGGCGCTCGACATTTTCAACGCTGGCTTTTTTGACATTATTTCTGCGGCTTTCAAGGCGAATGGTCGGCCAATCTGGCGCGAAACGCGATTATGCAGGATAACGGCGTGCCTCGGCGGTCCAATGCTCATGCTGTTCTGCAGCATATTTTCGCATTATGAAATTGCATATCGCAATTTGGAAGATTGAAAAACTACTGGTAAAATCTGTTTCGATTTCGCGCACGACAACCAAATTTGTACCAGAATGCCCAGTTACGATTTAAATAAAAGCGTGACTACCAGTAATAATTTTCCGGTTAAAACACGCTGTTGAATTAGCCATCACAGGAGACCCACCATGTCAGCACAGCTCGACCAAGTTTTGACGCAAGCCGCAAATGATCCCGATGTAATGGAAACCCAGGAATGGCTCGATGCCCTCGAGTCCGTGATTGAAAACGAGGGACCTGAGCGTGCCCATTACCTCATGGAGCGCATGGTTGATCTGGCCCGCCGTCGTGGTGCGCATATTCCGTTTTCCAGCAATACCGCTTATGTGAACACGATTCCCGCCCACCTCGGCGAGCATTGCCCCGGCAATCTCGAATTCGAAGAGCGCCTGCGCTCATGGATGCGCTGGAATGCGATGGCCATGGTGGTCAAGACGAATCGCGCCGATGGCGACTTGGGTGGTCATATCTCGAGCTTTGCTTCGCTGGCCAATATGCTCGGCATCGGGTTCAACCATTTCTGGCATGCGCCGACTGAAGACCATGGCGGCGACCTGCTGTACATCCAGGGTCACTCATCGCCCGGCATTTATGCGCGCGCCTTCCTCGAAGGCCGCCTGTCGGAAGACCAGCTGCTGAACTTCCGTCGCGAAGTCGATGGCAAGGGCCTGTCTTCGTATCCGCATCCGAAACTGATGCCGGATTTCTGGCAATTTCCGACGGTTTCGATGGGTCTCGGCCCGCTGATGGCGATTTATCAGGCACGCTTCCTGAAGTATTTGCACGCCCGCGAAATCGCCAAGACCGATAACCGCAAGGTCTGGGTCTTCTGCGGCGATGGCGAGATGGATGAGCCGGAATCGATGGGCGCGATCGGCATGGCCGGCCGTGAGAAATTGAATAACCTCGTCATGGTGGTGAACTGCAATCTGCAACGCCTCGATGGCCCGGTACGTGGCAATGGCAAGATCATCCAGGAACTCGAAGCCGATTTCCGTGGCGCCGGCTGGAATGTCGTCAAGGTCATCTGGGGTCCGGGCTGGGACGAGCTGCTGGCCAAGGACAAGGACGGCATCCTGCAACGCGTGATGATGGAAACCGTCGACGGCGAATACCAGAATTACAAAGCCAAGGATGGCGCTTACGTGCGCAAGCATTTCTTCGGCAAGCATCCAAAGCTGCTGGAAATGGTCGCCAACATGACCGACGGCGACATCTGGCGCCTGACGCGCGGCGGTCACGATCCGCACAAGATTTACGCCGGCTTCAAGATTGCCCAGGAAAGCACCGACCAGCCGACCGTCTTGCTGGTCAAGACAGTCAAGGGCTTCGGCATGGGCAAGTCCGGCGAAGCGCGCAACACGGCGCACCAGACCAAGAAGCTCGACGATGAAGCGATCCGCGAAATGCGCGACCGTTTTGCGATTCCGATTCCGGACGACCAGCTGCATGCCGTGCCATTCTTCAAGCCATCCGAAGATTCGCCGGAAATGAAATACCTGCACGAGCGCCGTGCCGCGCTCGGCGGCTACCTGCCGCAGCGCCGCCAGAAGGCCGAAGAGACCTTGCCGGTGCCGCCATTGTCGGCATTCCAGGGCGTGCTCGACGCGACTGCGGCAGGTCGTGAAATCTCGACCACGCAAGCTTATGTGCGCATCATCACGACCTTGCTGCGCGACGCGAACCTCGGTCCGCGCGTGGTGCCGATCCTCGTCGACGAAGCCCGTACCTTCGGTATGGAAGGCTTGTTCCGCCAGATCGGTATCTTCAACCAGCAAGGTCAGCTGTACGAGCCGGTCGACAAGGATCAGGTCAGCTACTACCGCGAAGACAAGGCTGGCCAGATTCTGCAAGAAGGCATCAATGAAGCCGGCGCGATGAGTTCGTGGATTGCGGCGGCGACGTCGTACTCGACGAATAACCGCGTCATGATTCCGTTCTATACCTTCTATTCGATGTTCGGCCTGCAGCGTATCGGTGATCTGGCATGGGCGGCGGGCGACATGCGTTCACGCGGCTTCCTGCTCGGCGGTACAGCTGGACGCACCACGCTCAATGGCGAAGGCTTGCAGCACGAAGATGGCCACAGCCATGTGCTGGCGTCGACTATCCCGAACTGCATTCCTTACGATCCGACCTTCGCCCACGAAGTCGCGGTCATCATGCATGACGGCTTGAAGCGCATGATCGAACAGCAGGAAGATGTGTTCTATTACATTACCCTGATGAATGAAAACTACAGCCATCCGGGTCTGAAACCAGGCCAGGAAGAGAACATCCTCAAGGGTCTCTACCTGCTGCAGGAAGGCGGCAAGAAGCACAAACTGCGCGCGCAATTGCTCGGCTCAGGCACGATCCTGCGCGAAGTCATCGCCGGCGCTGCCTTGCTCGAAAGCGACTGGGGTATCGACGCGGACGTTTGGTCGGCGCCATCCTTCACACTGCTGGCCCGTGATGGCCAGGCTGTCGAGCGCTGGAATATGCTGCATCCGTCGGACGCGCAGCAAAGCGCACACGTCACCAGCAGTCTCGCTGGAACGACCGGCCCTATCGTTGTCGCTACCGATTACATGCGCACCTTTGCGGAACAGGTACGCGCCTTCATGCCGAAGGGTCGCAGCTATAAAGTCCTTGGCACGGATGGCTTCGGCCGTTCCGACAGCCGCGAGAAGCTGCGCGAATTCTTCGAGGTGAACCGCTACTTCGTCGTCATCGCTACCTTGAAGTCGCTGGCCGATGAAGGCGTAATCGATGCCAAGGTCGTCGCTGAGGCGATCGCGAAGTACGGCATCAATCCCGAGAAACCGAATCCGGTTACTGTCTAATCTGGTCCAATTACCCTAACCCCCGGCCGCGCAGGCAGGGGGAATTGATGGAGTGAATGCTATGAGTATTGTGGAAGTCAAAGTCCCGGATATCGGCGATTTCAAGGAAGTCGAAGTAATCGAATTGATGGTCAAACCAGGCGATACGATCAAGGTCGATCAGTCGTTGATCACGGTCGAGTCGGACAAGGCCAGTATGGAAATCCCGTCCAGCCATGCCGGCGTGGTCAAGGAAATCAAGGTCAAGGTCGGCGACAAGGTCGCGGAAGGTTCGCTGCTGTTGATCCTCGAAGCATCGGGTGAAGCCGCAGCTGCTGCACCAGTCGCTGCAGCAGCACCGGCCGCGCCAGCCAGCGCGCCTGCAGCAGTGAGCGCACCAGTCGCCGCTGCAGTTGCAGCGCCTGCTCCGGTAGCTGCACCAGCACCGGCAGCCGGCGGCGTCAAGCCGCATGCCTCGCCATCGATACGCAAGTTCGCGCGTGAACTCGGCGTCGATCTCACGCAGTTCGGCGGCACCGGTCCGAAAGGCCGCATCACGCAACTCGACGTGCAGAACTTTGTCAAAGCGGTTCTCGCTGGCGGTGCAAAACCTGCTGGTGCGCCGACTGCCGGCAAAGGCACGGGCGTCGGTCTCGATCTCTTGCCATGGCCATCGCTGGACTTCTCGAAGTTCGGTCCGACGGAATTGCTGCCGCTGTCGCGCATCAAGAAAATCAGCGGTCCTAACCTGCATCGTAACTGGGTCATGATTCCGCATGTGACGCAGTTCGAAAATGCTGACGTGACCGATCTCGAAGAATTCCGCAAGAGCGCCAATGCCGATCTGGCCAAGGCCAAGTCCGCCGTCAAGCTGACCATGCTCGCCTTCGTGATCAAGGCATCGGTCAGTGCACTGAAAAAATTCCCGGCCTTTAATTCCTCCCTCGATGCGGCTGGCGAAAACCTGATCCTCAAGCAGTACTACAACATCGGCTTTGCCGCCGATACGCCGAACGGCTTGGTGGTCCCGGTGATCAAGAATGCCGACCAGAAGACGCTGTCGCAAATTGCCATCGAAATGGGCGAGCTGTCAGCCCAGGCGCGCGAAGGCAAACTGAAACCTGCCGACATGCAGGGCGCGACCTTCACGATTTCGTCGCTCGGCGGTATTGGTGGCACGGCTTTCACGCCGATCATCAATGCACCGGAAGTGGCGATCCTCGGCCTGTCGAAGGGCGACATCAAACCAGTCTGGGATGGCAAGGCTTTCCAGCCGCGCCTGTTGCTGCCTTTGTCGCTGTCGTATGACCATCGCGTCATTGACGGCGCCAGCGGTGCGCGTTTTGCGGTGTATCTGGCTGAGGTCCTGGCCGATATGCGCAAGGTCTTGCTGTAAGCAGCATCCCCATCCATGGCCCTACTGCCGCATCGGCAGTGGGGCAAATACGGAGTTAATTTATGAGCCTGATTGAAGTGAAAGTGCCGGACATCGGCGATTTCAAGCAAGTCGAAGTAATCGAATTGCTGGTCAAGCCGGGCGACACCATCAAGGTCGACCAGTCGCTGATCACGGTCGAGTCAGACAAGGCCAGCATGGAAATCCCGGCCAGCCACGCCGGCGTGGTCAAGGAATTGAAAATCAAGATCGGTGACAAGGTCGCGGAAGGATCAATCCTGCTGACGCTGGAAGCTTCCGATGCGGCGCCTGCTCCTGCAGCTGCTGCACCAGCGGCGCCGGCAGCGGTCGCCTCAGCACCAATCGCGGCAGCGGTGCCTGCACCCGTCGCCGGTAATTTCGGCGGCAAGGTCGATGTCGAATGCGACATGCTCGTACTCGGCGCCGGTCCCGGCGGTTATTCGGCGGCTTTCCGCTCTGCCGATCTTGGCATGGCGACCGTGCTCGTTGAACGTTACGCCGAGCTCGGTGGCGTGTGCCTGAACGTCGGCTGCATCCCGTCGAAAGCGCTGCTGCACGTCGCTGCGGTGATCGATGAAACAGCCGCGATGGCGGCGCATGGCGTCACGTTTGCGAAGCCGGAAATCGACATCGACAAGCTGCGCGGCTACAAGGAAAAAGTCATCAGCAAGATGACCGGTGGCCTGGCTGGCATGGCGAAGGCACGCAAGGTCAATGTCGTGCAAGGCGTCGGTCAATTCGTTAGCCCCTATCACATGGAAGTCACTGCTGCCGATGGTACGAAGCAGACCGTGCAGTTCAAGCAAGCCATCATCGCGGCTGGCTCGTCCGTTGTGAATTTGCCGTTCGTGCCGCAAGATCCGCGCATCGTCGACTCGACCGGCGCGCTGGAATTGCGCGCTGTCCCGAAGCGCATGCTCGTCATTGGCGGCGGCATCATCGGTCTGGAAATGGCGACGGTCTATTCGACCCTCGGTGCGCGCATCGACGTCGTCGAAATGCTCGATGGCCTGATGCAGGGCGCGGATCGTGACATGGTCAAGGTCTGGCAAAAGTTCAACGAGAAGCGCTTCGACAAGATCATGTTGAAGACCAAGACCGTCGCTGTCGAAGCCTTGAAAGAAGGCATCAAGGTCACCTTCGAGAGCGCCGAAGCCGGCGTCGCCGCGCCCGAGCCACAGCTTTACGACATGGTGCTCGTCGCCGTCGGTCGCAGCCCGAACGGCAAGAAGATCGCCGCCGACAAGGCTGGCGTGGCAGTTACCGATCGCGGCTTCATCAATGTCGACAGCCAGATGCGCACCAACGTACCGCACATCTTCGCCATTGGCGATCTGGTCGGTCAACCCATGCTCGCGCACAAAGCCGTGCATGAAGCGCATGTGGCTGCCGAAGCGGCTGCCGGCGAGAAGGCTTATTTCGACGCCCGCGTGATTCCATCGGTGGCCTACACCGATCCGGAAGTGGCATGGGTCGGCATCACCGAAGATGAAGCCAAGGCCAAGGGCATCAAGCTCGAAAAAGGGCATTTCCCGTGGGCCGCCAGCGGTCGCGCCGTGGCGAATGGCCGTGACGAAGGCTTCACGAAATTGCTGTTCGACGCAGAGACGCATCTGATCGTCGGCGGCGGCATTGTCGGTACCCATGCCGGTGACATGATCGGTGAAATCGCACTGGCCATCGAGATGGGCGCGGACGCTGTCGATATCGGCAAGACCATCCATCCGCATCCAACGCTGGGTGAATCGATCGGCATGGCGGCGGAAGTGTTCAAGGGTGTGTGTACGGATTTGCCGCCGATGCGCAAGAAGTAAAATCGCTAAAGATGTGACGTAAAAATGCCGTTCAGTTTATCGCTGAGCGGCATTTTTTTTGGCAATGCATCGCATGTGGTGCTAAGTGTTGGCATGATCATGCCAACACTTAGCACGATGGGCGCTCGGCAATCCAAATGGCGCTATGCCAATTGGTAGCGTGTACTTTTGCCCTGACCCGTCGAGATCAATAAGCCGCCCTGCACGAGGGCTGCCAAGTCACGCGTCGCAGTCGCCTTGGACGTCGAGGTCATGGCGCAGTATTTCTCCGCAGACAAGCCCCCAATGAAACCTTCCGCGCCAACTTCATGCAATTTGCGCAAAACCTTGCGTTGGCGCTCGTTTAAAGTGGCATCGGCATGCTTGGCCCAGAATCGTTGTTTTTCCAGGGCGCGGTCAATGATGCGCGATGTGTGCTCGCATGCCCGGATAAATTGCTCGAGAAACCAGACTACCCATGCGGTGATATCGAGACCACCTTTTTGCGCCGCATTCAAGGCATCGTAATATGCCTTGCGATTCGTCTCCAGTTGCTTCGACATGCTGAACAGCCGCCCGGATGCTTGTAGGTCGCGCGCCAATGCCAGATCGACGATTGCTCGGCCGATGCGGCCATTGCCATCCTCAAACGGGTGGACGGTTTCAAACCAAAGATGGGCCACGGCGGCGCGTACGATGCCGTCTTGTTTGGGTGACGACTGTTCGAACCACTGGAGGAAGGCCTGCATTGCGGCGGGGACCTGTGGCGACGGTGGCGCTTCGTAGTGCACCACCTCGCGTCCGATTCTCCCACCGACAATTTGCATGGGTTCGGTAAAGGTGCGGAACTGGCCTACCTGAATGCGCTGCATGCCCGAGTGACCCGTGGGGAAGAGCGCGGCTTGCCAGCGGCAGAGACGATCGCTGTCGAGCGGCGCATTGAAATTTTCACTGGCGTCACGCATGACATCGACCAGGCCATCAATCTCGCGTGAGCTGGCGCCGCTGTCGCTTAAGCCGAGCATACGGCCTACCGAGGAACGCACCGCATCGAGATTGAGCCGTTCACCTTCAATAGCCGCCGTGGCGACGACCTCATCGATCCAGATCGCGTCAAGGATGCCCGTGAGCTGCTCCAGTCCGATGGCGCGCGCCTGACCCAGCACCATGCCTTGTGCTCTTCTGGCAGACGACAGCTTCTGCGCCAGTGCTGGCTGGTCGATTTGCAGCGCTGGCCAAGTTGCTGTTTGCCAAATATATGTGGAAAGTTGAGCCGGCTTCATGAATTTACGGATCAGAATATGAGCCGTAAATATAGCAGATACGGCTCAAACCTGGCAATTTTGGCTGATCAAGCCCGTAGCGATCTCGAACGCATCCGGCTGAAATTCAAGGCAACGATCAAGACACCCGCAGATCCCGCGACGATGAGCGCGCTGGTGCCGGTGTGTTCGATCAGCATGCCGCCGATGCTGATGCCGACCGACTGCCCGAGGAAGAAGCAGGACGCAAACGCCGACACTGCCACGCCGCGGCGCTCCGGCGCCATTTGTGTAGCATTGATTTGCAGCGTGTTATGAAACATGTAAAAGCCGAATCCGGCCATGAAGCAGCCGGGAATGGCCCACAGCCATGAAGGCCCGGCACCGATCGCCAGCAGGGACGCTGCCATGGTGCTGCCACCGATCCAGGCGAGCCCGACTTCACCGAGCCGCCGCACGAGCCGGCCTGAAAACATCGCGAACAGGAAGCCGCCAAAGCCAAACAGCATCACCAGTGATCCGGCCTTGGTCAGCGAGACACCGTGGACCTGATGCAGGTGCGAGGCAATGAAGGCAAACGCGCCATATAAAAATACGCCTTCGAGGAAGACGGTACCGAGAACGCGCCGCGCCCAAGGCTTGGCCAGCACCTGCGAAAATCCCGTGAGCATGGTCTTGAGCGCATGTCCTTCGGGTTTGCGCCGCAGGCGTGCATGCGCAGGCAAGCGGCCATTGACGCTCATCAGCACCGTACTGATGATGGCAAAGCCAACGCCGATGCCGAAAAACGGTATGCGCCAGTTCAAATGGTCAGCCGCAAAGCCACCCAGCAGCACGCCCGTCGACAGGCCGAGAATCTGCCCGATCAGGAAACGCGCCAATACCGACTGCCGGTTTTCGTAGTCGATCACATCGCCGATCCAGGCCATCGACAGCGGAATAATGGCAGCGGCTGTACTGCCGGCCAGCAGTCGCGCCACCAGCAGCGTATGGAAATTCGGCGCCAGTCCGCATAGCGTCGCCGTGACGGCGCAAGCAGCGCAAGCCCAGGCAATCACGAGATATTTGCCGAAACGGTCACCGAGCGGGCCAAAGAATAATTGCGCCACGCCATAGGCAATCGCGAAACAGGTGATGATGTTCGAGGCGCTCCCCAATGAAATCGAAAATTCCGTCGCCAGATGCGGCAGCAAGGCATCCGTGACTCGCATGGAAATACCTGCTGCAAATGCCGCCAGCGACAGGCACAGGATAGCTGCGGACGGCAGGGCAGGGTGAGGCTGGATCGCGCTTGCTGCAACAGTGCTCATGGCGGGGGCGTCGTGCCAATGCGGGCGCGGCGATTCTGATAGGGGACAAGCGCACGATTGTAGATAGGTTTGAATAAAATTGCTTAAAGGAAATTCAAGCCCGGTGATTCGGTTATGCTTTCGACTTCCATCAGGTAACCGGTTCAAGGAATGTTCATGTTCATTCGTCGTTTGTATCGTCTCGCGCTGGTCGCCGTGCTGCCTTTTGCCGTGTTCGGATTTTCTCAAGCGATGGCAGCCGAAACAGCCGCTTTGCCCGAGGCTATCAGCTTCTTCCAATATCCTGCCTTCACCTCCGCGATCCTGTCGCCGGATGGTCGTCGAGTCGCCATGCTGGTCACGCCCAAGACCGGCAGCACGCTGCTGGCGGTCATGGAACTCGCCACGCGCGAGACCAAAGTGCTCGTGAATGCGAAGTCGGATGTGGCGGCCTTCCGCTGGGTAAATGACAGCCGGCTGGTGTTCAATATGACCGATCGCGAACTCGCACGGGGCGAAATGATAGGCGGCCCCGGCATTTTTGCTATTAATGCTGATGGCAGCGGCTTCAAGGAGCTGGCCGAGCGGCGGCGCAATCCGGGCAATGAAGTCCGACGGTTTCAGAAGGATGTGCTGCCTTACTTTACGAACCTGATGCCGGACATGGGCAAGCAGGATTCCGATACGATTTACGTCAGCCAGCATGTGCGTTATCGAAAATACGGCAGCTCGATTGCCTTGTTCAAACTCGATACCGTCACGGGCCAGTCGGAACCCGTCAAGCGCGTCTACGACGGCGAAAGCGCCAAGACCACGGGCTGGATGCTGGATCAGAACGGCCTGCCGCGCATCACGCATGTGACGGACGATAAAAGCGCGCAGATCCATTACCTCGATCCGGCCACCGGCGCATGGCGCAAATTGTTGGAATACGATCCTTTGCATGGCGAGCCGATCCAGCCGTTTGCGTTCGCGCCCGACGGCACGTTTTACGTCCGTTCGCGCCTGGGACAGGATAAATTCGCGCTCTATACCTATGACCTGAAGGCCAATAAAATTAACTCCAAGCCGGCCATCGCGGCGGCTGATTATGATTTCAATGGTGCCTTGATCATGCGCGGCGAACAGCTGCTGGGCGTGCGTTATCTGGTCGATGCGCCGGGCACGCTGTGGTTCGATGAGAAACTTAAACAGGCGCAGGCAAAGGTCGACGCGCTGCTGCCGGCGACGAACAATGTCCTGAGCTTCGGGCGTCGCTCGGCCACGCCGTATGCGCTGGTGTACGCAGCATCGGACGCGCATCCGGGGCAAACCTATCTTTATAATTTTGACAGCGGCACGCTTGAGCTGCTCGGTGAACAAAGGCCCGATATTGAGCCTCGCGCAATGGGGCGGGCGACGATGGTGCGCTACAAGGCGCGCGATGGTCTTGAAATTCCTGCCTACCTGACGCTGCCGAAGGACGGCAAGACGCAGCTGCCGATGGTGGTGCTCGTGCATGGCGGTCCCTGGAGTCGCGGCAGCAGTGGGCAATGGGAAGCGCAGGTGCAGTTCCTCGCCTCACGCGGTTATGCCGTGCTCGAGCCGCAATATCGCGGCAGTCAGGGCTTTGGCGAAAAGCATTTGCGCGCTGGCTTCAAGCAATGGGGCCTGGCCATGCAGGATGACCTGGCTGATGGTGCCAAATGGGCGATCGAACGCGGCATCGTCGATCCCAAACGCATCTGTATTGCCGGACCCGGCTATGGCGGTTATGCGACGCTGATGGGCCTGGTGCGTGATCCCGACTTGTTCCGCTGCGGCTTCGCCTGGGGTGCATTGACGGACATCGGGCTGCTGTACGACGTATTCTGGAGCGATACCGATGACCGCATCAAGAATTTTGGCTTGCCGGTATTGGTCGGTGACCGCGAGCACGATGCGGCCCAGCTGAAGGCGACCTCACCGCTGGAAAATGCGGCGAAGATCAGCCAGCCCCTGCTGCTGGCCTATGGCGATGCGGACAAGCGCGTGCCCATCGTCCACGGCACGAAATTCCGCGATGCCGTGAGCCTGACGAATAGCCGAGTCGAATGGCTGGCCTATCCGGATGAAACAAATGATTTGCGCGTCGTGAAGAACAAGGTCGATTTCTGGCTGCGCGTGGAAAAATTCCTCGGGCAGCATATTGGCAACGGTAAATCGCAGTAAATTGATCTAGAGCAATTTTTTTCAGCTGGCCTGAGGTAAAGTTATCGCATGCTCCCAGCCTACATCACCCATTCGGACTGTATTAAACATGACATGGGTCATCAGCATCCAGAGTCGCCCGATCGACTCGGCGCGATCAATGACATGCTGCTCATTAAGGGCCTGCTCGATTGCATGCTCAGCTACGAGGCGCCGCTGGCGACCGAAGCGCAGCTGATGCAGGCGCATTCGGCGCTGTACATTCATACACTGGCCGGCATGGCGCCCACGGAAGGCCATGTCCAGGTCGATCCCGATACCAGCATGAATCCAGGTACATGGAACGCCGCCTTGCGCGCTGCCGGTGCGGCGGTGCTGGCGACGGATCTCGTGATCGCAGGTCGTGCCAGCGCCGCCTTTTGCAATGTCCGCCCGCCCGGTCATCATGCCGAATATGCGGCCGCCGGCGGCTTCTGTTTTTTCAATAATGTCGCCGTTGGCATGCGCCATGCCCTGAATGCGCACTGCCTGCAGCGGGTGGCACTGATCGATTTCGATGTCCATCATGGTAATGGCAGTGAAGACATTTTCTGTGAAGATGAGCGCGTCCTCATGTGCTCGATCTTCGAAGACAAACTCTATCCCTTCAGCGGTAACGCGCCACGTGGCCCGAACATGGTCAACGTGCCGCTGCCGTCGCGCTCCGGCGGCGAGGCATTTCGCGCCGCTGTCACCAATAAATGGCTGCCGGCGCTGGAGGCTTTCCAGCCGCAGCTGATTTTTATCTCGGCCGGCTTTGACGGCCACCGCGAAGACGACATGGGCAATCTCGGCCTCGTTGAAGCGGATTACGCCTGGGTCACCCAACGCATCGTCGAGGTCGCACAACGCCACGCCGGTGGGCGCATTGTCTCCTGTCTCGAAGGCGGTTACGTTTTGTCGCCGCTGGCACGCAGCGTTGCCGCTCACCTTAAAGTCCTCATTGATGTGGATTAACGCCTTTTATAGTTTGTGAAACATCATGGATAAGCATTACCTCACGCCGCTGTTTTCTCCCGAGTCGATCGTGGTCTTCGCCGGCAAGGCGGAGGACCCTGACAGCCAGACCAGTCACGGGCGCGGCATCATTGCGCAGCTGCGCGAAAGCGGTTTTACCGGCACGATTACTTTCCTTGATGTCGGCATGCGCGGCACGCTGAGCGATCTTGCGCAGGCGCGCGCTGACCTCGCCATCATCGCCTTGCCCGATCATGCGCTGGCTTCCGCGCTGGAAGGCGCTGGCAGCCTGCATTGCAAGGCTGCGCTGATCATTTCATCCGGCATCGATTCAGCACATGCCAAGGAATTGCATGCGATCGCGCGCAAGCATGGCATTTTCCTGCTCGGGCCGAACTGTCTGGGCTTTCAGCGGCCACGCCTGAATCTCAATGCCAGCGTTGCCGGTGCGCTGCCGCAAGCAGGGTCACTCGCGCTGATCTCGCAATCCGGAGCCTTGACCTCGTCGATCCTGGACTGGGCCAGCAAGAATGCGGTAGGCTTTTCGACCGTGGTCTCGCTGGGGCCGAATACCTCAGTCGATCTGGCGCAGACGCTGGATTTCCTGGCGACCGATCCGGCCACGCAAAGCATCGTCATTTACATGGAAGGCATCACGAATGCGCGCCGCTTCATCAGTGCATTGCGCGCCTGCGCCAATACCAAGCCCGTCGTTGTGCTCAAGGCCGGGCGCAAGCCAGCCGGATCGCAGGCGGCGCTGACGCATTCCGGCACCATCGTCGGCAGCGATGAAGTCTTCGACGCAGCGCTCAGACGCGCCGGTGCGGTGCGCGTGAAATCGTTTGTGCAGCTGTTCTCGGCCGTGAAATGCCTGGCCTCGCGTTTTCGCCCGGTCGGCACCCGCATGGCCATCGTCACCAATGGCGGCGGACCCGGCGTACTGGCGGCGGACTGGCTTAATGAACTGGGACTGACGCTGGCAAATCTGTCGCCCGATCTCGCCCGGGAACTTGGTCCGCAGCTCTCGCAGTTGGCTACGCTGGAAAACCTGATTGACCTGTCAGAAGACGCGAGCCCCGAACATTACCGCGCTGCCGTCGCCGCCTGCAGCAACGATACCAATGTCGATGGTGTGCTGGCGATCTACTCGCCCAAGCTCGATGGCGATCCGACGGCGATGGCGCAGGCGCTGGTGGACATGAATGCTGACATGAGCAAGCCTTTGCTGACCTGCTGGATGGGCGACGAGAAAGTCGCGCAAGCACGCCAGCTCATGAACAGTGGCGGCATCGCCACCTTCCGCACGCCCGAAGCGGCAGTCGACGCTTTCAGCAATATCGCCTCGTTTTACCAGAACCAACAGCTGCTGCATCAGACGCCACCGCCGCTGTCGCAGCTGGCCAAGCCCGATCTCGAAGGCGCGCGCATCCTGATCGAAAGCGTGCTGGCCGAACGACGCAAGGTTCTCACGGAAATGGAATCGAAGGCCTTGCTGGCCGCGTTTCATATCCCGATCACGCAGACGGTACTGGCGCGTACACCGAATGAAGCCATCCTGATCGCCAGCCAGCTAGGTTATCCGGTCGCCCTGAAAATCGATTCAGCCGACATCGCACATAAATCCGATGTTGGCGGTGTGGTCCTCAATGTCATGAGTGCCAGCAGCATGCGCGACATCTATAGCGACATGGTCGCGACGGTGCAGCGGCTTTGCCCAGACGCACATATCAATGGCGTGACAATACAAAAAATGTCGGGCAAGAAGCATGGCCGCGAGCTTTACATCGGTCTCGTCACGGATCAGCCTTTTGGTCCGGTGATCACCTTCGGCGCTGGCGGCACCATGATCGAACTGATCAATGACCGTGCGGTGGAACTGCCGCCCTTGAACCAGTTTCTCGCGCAAAGGCTGATCCAGCGCGTGCGCGTAGCCGAGACCCTGAATGAATGGCGCGGTGCGCCGGCGGTCAATCTCGAAGCGATCGAACAAATCCTGTTGCGCGTATCGGAAATGGTGTGCGCCTTGCCGCAGCTGCGCGAGATGGATATTAATCCGCTCATCGTCGATGAACATGGCGCGCTGGCCGTGGATGCGCGCATCGTGATCGATCATGCAACGTCCTCGCATCACAGTTACGATCATCTGGCGATCCTGCCATATCCCGCCGATATGACGCAGGACTGGCCGATGCGCGGCGGCGGGCAATACACGCTGCGCCCGGTCAAGCCGGACGACGCCAACATGCTGCAGGAATTCGTGCGAGGCCTGTCGGAAAAATCGCGCTACTACCGCTTCGTGTCAACCATGCGCGAACTCTCGGTGCGCATGCTGGCGCGTTTTACGCTGATCGATTACGACCGCGAAATGGCCATGGTCGCCGTAATGAAACAGCGCAGTCAGACCAGCGAAGGTGAGTTCATTGAAAGCGAACGCATCATCGGCGTGTCGCGCTACATTTCCAATCCAGATCGTAGTAGCTGCGAATTCTCGCTGGTGGTCGATGACGCGTTCAGTGGCCAAGGTCTGGGGTCACGACTGATGTTGGCGATCATGGAAGTCGCGCGCGACAAAGGCTTGACGGAAATCGACGGGCTGGTCCTGACCCGCAATACCGGCATGCTGAATTTGATGAAGAGTCTGGGTTTCACGATTCAGCCGTATGCGGATGATCCGGATTTCAGGATGTGCAGCAAGGCCTTGTAGTTTGCACAGGGCAGGGCCTTGTCACTTAGGGACGCCCGGATAAGGGATCCACCGGATTGACCAGCGAATTGAGCACCATGTCTTCCCATTTGCCGGCGATGTGCAGATACTTTTTTGCGTATCCTTCGCGCTCGAAGCCCAGATGTTTCAATAATTTCGCGCTGCGAAAATTCGATGGCACATGGTTCGCCATGATGCGGTTCAGGCGTTTGACCTTGAAGACATGCTCGATGGCCGCGGCGGCGCATTCATACATGAGGCCCTGGCCCTGGCTGGCCTTGGCGACGGAATAGCCGAGATTACATCCGAGCAGGGGTGCCCGCGCAATATTCGTGAAGTTACAGACTGCTACGACCTTTTTTGACCTGCGCTCAATGGCAATGAAGTGCAGGCTATTGTTACCTAAAAATCCACGATAAGCCTGTTCGGCGCGATGCCGGCTCGCTTCCACGGTAAAGAAATTCGCCTCCCTGCTCGGCTCCCATGGACTCAGATGCGCCATGTTTTCGACCTGATATGCATGCAATAGATGGGCATTGTCTGGACGTAAAATTGTGAGGAACAGGCGCTTCGTGTCGATGACGGGTATTTGGGCCATGGCTAAAAATGCGTCGACTGGAGGCAGTCATATGCCTCTGGTGCAACAGAAAGAAAAGTCACCAACTGTACTTGTGGTCGCAATTCATTGTCAAATTTACTTTCAAATTCGCCTCGTCATCGCCCACAGGCGACTCAATCAGTCGGCCGCGCCCGGCATAGGTGCACTTTCACCACCCATCATTTTTGAAGTGTTTTCGTGCGCACTTCGCCTTCAGGCTGCGCTGTCCAGCCTCGCTTGACAATTAATTGTTGTCGTACAATACTACCGTCGTTCAATATGGCATTGAATATAAAACTATAAAATTCTGGAGACCGTATGGCCCTTTATCGATTGAATCAGCTTCGTCGTATTCTTGGCGGGATTGCCCTTAGCGTACTCATCGCTCCACTAGCGGTCCATGCGGCAGATAAATTTCACTTTGGTGTTGTTGACGCCAAAGGCGACGCCGGCTTCGCTTTCATGCCCACGCGCTTTGGCGGCAAATATGGTCTCGACATCGATATGGTCGAGTTCACCAGCAGTACGACGCCGGTGAAGGCCCTGATTTCCGGCGACATCGATGCTTACACGACTTCACCCGGCATTGCGCTCGTGGCGATGTCGCGCGGTGCGCCGCTCAAATTCATCGGTTGTAACTGGCAGGGTGCGACGTACACGTTGTACGGCGCGCCGGATGTGAAAACCCTGGCGGACCTGAAGGGCAAAAGCATCGGCGTCTCCGGTCCTGGCTCCATGCCCGACCTGTTCGCGCGTGAAGTCCTGGTGGCCAAAGGCGTTTCGGCTGAAAACATTACCTTCGCCAATGCGGGTGGCGGCTCGGATCGGTTTCGCGCCTTGATCGCCGGTGTCGTCAAGGCGACTGCCACGACCAGTGAGTTCGAACCTGAAGCTGCCAAGCGTGGCATGACCATCCTTGCGCGTGCGCGGGATGTGACGCCGATGTTTTCGCGTAACTGTATCGTGACCACGGAGCAGGTGATCGCCAAGAAGCGCGATTTACTCGTCCGCTTCCTGGCCGCGAATATGGATGGCTACGATTACGCGCTGTCCCATCGCGCGGACACGATCGCTTTGACGCGCAAGATCGCGAGCTTGTCGAACGACGATCCAGGCCCGGCGTATATCTATGATGAAGTCGTCGCCAACAAGAGTATTGATCCGTCGCTGGTGATGTTCCCGGATCGGCTCCAGTGGGTGGAAGACATGCTGGCGCGGCATAAAGTCGTCGATGCCAAAAAGGACGTGAAAGCCTTCATTGACGACAGCCTGCGTCAGAGCGCCCTCAAGATTCGCAAGCCTTAAAACGGAATCGTCATGTCCCATATTCAGTTCAAGAACGTTTCCAAATCTTTCGAGATCAAGGTCGCCGGTCGGGCGCAGACCAATCATGCGCTCAACAATGTGTCCTTCGATATCGAGCAAGGCGAGATTGTCGCTCTCGCAGGTCCCAGCGGATGTGGCAAGACCACGGCACTGCGCATCATCATGGGTCTCGAGAGCGCGACGTCTGGCGCCGTGCTGGCAAACAATCGGCAAATAACCGGATGTGGGCATGACCGCGGCATGGTGTTTCAGCATGCCGAACTGCTGCCGTGGAAGAGCGCGCTGGAAAACGTCAAATTCGCCCTGTCCATGAAGGGTGTTGCCAAGGCCGATCTTGACGCGACTGCGATGCATTACATTGATCTGGTCGGCTTGGGCCATGCCAAGGACCGGCGGCCACATCAGCTGTCCGGCGGCATGAAACAGCGCGTCGGCATTGCCCGCGCACTGGCCATCGATCCGGATGTGCTGTTGATGGACGAACCCTTTGGCGCGCTCGATTCACAGACCCGCGAAACGCTGCAGATGGAAGTACTCGCCATCCATGCGCGCACACCCAAGACCATCATCTTCGTGACCCATGATATCGATGAAGCCGTGCTGCTGGCCGATCGCGTCGTGGTCATGTATGGCGGCGAAGTCAAGGAAATCATCCCCGTCAATATCGCCCGGCCACGGCAGGATATCCGCGCGATTCGCACGAATCCCGAATTCATGAACAAGAGAACCATGATCTGGGAAGCGCTGCACGATGCTGCGCCACCTATCGTCACCTCGGCGAGGAAATCAGCATGAGCGCGTCCATTCGCACTATCGCAGCAGAAAATGTCACAGGCGCGCCGATCAAGTCAGCGCGGCGTTTGCCGAAGTGGGTCATTACTGCCTTATCCCTCGTGTTTGTTCTCGGCCTGTGGGAGTCCTTCGGCGCGCAAATCAATCCGCTGTTTGCGTCCTACCCGAGCGAAATTGTGCGAGCCTTCTGGAAAATGATGCTGTCGGGACGATTGCCGACGGCTTTCCTGAGCAGCATGCAGCCTTTCCTGGCCGGCTATTTTCTTGCTGCCTTGCTGGGGATCCCGGCGGGCTTGCTGCTGGGCCGCTCGCGCACCTTCGATGCAGCATTCGGCATCTATGTCATTGCTGGTTATTCGACGCCGCTGATCGCCCTGGTGCCTTTGCTGATGATCTGGTTCGGTCTGGGTTTCATGGTGAAGATGGTGATCATTTTCCTGCTGACCTTTTTCCCGATCTGCATCAACACTTGGGTCGGCGTGCAAGCCGTGCCGAAGACTCTGGTCGAAGTCGGTACCGCCTTCTGTGCTTCGCAGTCGGCCATCCTGCGCCAGATCGTTTTGCCGGCGGTGCTGCCTTACATTATGGCCGGCCTGCGACTGGGTATCGGCAAAGCCGTGATCGCCATGGTGATCGCTGAATTCCTGACCTCGACCTCCGGTCTCGGTGGGGTCATCATCAGTTCAGCGAATAGTTTCAGGACAGCTGAAATGTTCGTGCCCATCATCGTCATCATGCTGCTGGCCGTCGTGCTCACGCATCTCGTCAGTGTCATCGAGCACAAGGTCGCTCCATGGCAGAACGAGATCACGGGTCGCGAAGGCGTATAGATCGGCACCCCATTCAGGCGCTTCACATTGATACACGGCGTCAGGATTGCGCGGCATGACACGGCCGCCTTTCCTGCTCGCCCGGGTGTCGGTGCTGACCGCGCAGCAAAACTCATTTGAACTCAGTTAAAAATAAAAAGGCAGGATGGCCATGCAAAATCTCGCACCGAGCACAGCAGACAATTGGACTCTCGCCCCCACGCGTGACGGCACGCACATCGCCTATCACCTGCACAAGGGCAGCGGCACGGGGCGCTGTGTCCTGATCCATTCGCTGGCGATGGACGGCACGTTCTGGAACCGCGTCGCGGCGCACTTGAACGAGGCTGCTGAAGTGCTCGTCTATGACTGCCGCGGACATGGCCGTTCGGGCCGGCCGCAAGGACCTTACACGGTCGAGCTGCATGCGGATGATCTTGCGGATCTGCTCGCAGCGGTCGGCTGGTCGAAGGCGGTCGTGGCCGGCTCATCCATGGGCGGCTGCATCGCCCTCGCGTTTGCCGCTGCCTATCCGCAGCAGGTCGCAGGTCTGGCTTTGATCGATACGACCGCATGGTATGGACCGAACGCGCAGCAGCAATGGGAAGAGCGCGGCCAAAAAGGTCTGCAGGAAGGCATGCAGTCACTCGTGGCGTTTCAGAAATCACGCTGGGTCAGCGAGACTTTTCTGGCCGAGCATCCGGAGGTCGTCGACGACGCGATCGCGGTGTTCCTTGCTACCGACACGAGGGCGTATCTCGAGACTTGCCGCATGCTGGGCGTGGCCGATAAGCGCGCTGCCTTGCCGGGCTTCGCCTTCCCGACGCGCATCGTCGTCGGCGCGGAAGATTACGCCACACCGATCGCCATGGCCGAGGCGATGCACGCGGCGATTCCGCATGCGACGCTGCGCATCATTGACGGCGTGCGTCACTTTACGCCACTGGAATGCCCGGACACGATCGCGGAAGAATTGAAAGTGCTCATCGCCGCCACCGCGTGATCATCATTGCAGCAACAGTGCGCTGCTAGCGCGTTTTTTTCGCAGAAGGGTTTTCAATGAAGCGTCTGATTATTGCCATCACCGGTGCCTCCGGTGTCATTTACGGCGTGCGCGCACTGCAGCTGTTGCGCGAGGTTGAGGATGTTGAAACGCATCTGATCGTTTCACCCGGCGCCCTGCGTACGGCGGTTGAGGAACTCGACATCGGCCAGGAAGAAATTCGCGCCATGGCCGACAAGGTGCATAGCTTTCGCGATATCGGCGCGTCGATTTCATCGGGCTCGTTCAAGACCCTCGGCATGCTGGTCGCGCCGTGTTCGATCAAGACCTTGAGCGGTATCGCGAATTGCTATAACGACGAACTGGTCGTGCGCGCCGCCGATGTCTGCCTGAAAGAGCGTCGCCGCGTCGTGCTGCTGCTGCGTGAAACGCCGCTGCATGCCGGGCACATCGCCCTGATGCAGCAGGCGACCATGAATGGCGCGATCATCATGCCGCCAGTGCCGGCCTTCTATCACCGGCCTAAGACCATCGACGACATCGTAAATCAAACCGTCGGTCGCGCGCTGGACCTGTTCGATATTGATCTGCCGCTCGTGAAACGCTGGAAGGAAGAGCAAAACGCCAGCCAGTCGAACACGGGTGACGACGGCGACTGAGTTAGCGCGTTTGCAGCCTTGCGCAGTTCACCACCACACCATTCCATTCATTATTTTCAAGAGGCTTAGCCCATGAACACTCTCGCCGACGTCAAAATTATCGCCTTCCCGGGCGCACCGAACCTGCCGGTTTTTGCCGCGCTCGAGCAGGGCTATTTCGCGCAGGAAGGCTTGCATGTCACGCTCGCGACGACGCCGAGTTCGGTGTTCCAGTTCGAGCAGTTCCATGCCGGCGAATTCGATCTGGCTTTCACGGCCTTCGATAATATCGTCGCCTATCAGGAGGGGCAGGGCGCGGCCAAATTAAACGGCCCTACCGATTTCCGTGTGATCATGGGCGCGACCCAAGTCGAACTGAGCGCTATCGTGGCGCCCGACATTCATACGGCAGTTGACTTGAAGGGCAAGAGCCTCGCGCTCGACGCCGTCGGCACCGGCTTCGCCTTTGTTCTCTACGCCATGCTCGAGCAACTCGGCCTGGGCCGCGACGATTACGAGCGCGTTGCCGTCGGTGCTACACCGGAGCGCTGGCAGTCGGTCAAAGATGGCCTGCACGCTGGCACGATCACGATTGAACCGTTCACCAGCATTGCCCGTGCTGCGGGCTTTCGCGTATTGCGACAAAGTACGGAAGCCTTCCCCGTGTATCAGGGCGGCATTGTCGCAGCGCGCGAGAGCTGGGCGACATTAAATCCTGAGCGCGTCAAAGCCTTCATTCGCGGCTATCTCAAAGGTCTCGAGTGGACGCTGGCAGCAAAAAATCGCGCGGCCGCAGCCGCCTTGCTGCAATCCAAAATGCCGGAGATCAAGCCTGGCGTGGTCGCTGCCGTCATGAACAGCCTGCTGTCGCCACGCTCGGGTTTGACGCCACAGGGGGCGGTACTGCGTGATGGTATGCAGACGGTACTCGAATTGCGTTCGCGCTTTGGCAAGGGTGAGAAGAGCCTCACAGAGCTGGATAAATATCTGGCGCTGTCGTTTTACGATGACGTGATTGCTGGACACTGATTCAGCGTCTGGCAGGGTGATGCAAAGGCCGCTCACCTTGTCAGAAATCGTATTACTGTCATACAATGTAACAATACACCTTATGTTCACCAAATTCCCGGAGATCTAACTTGAACGAGCGGATATTCAAAGCGATCGGTAAGCCTTTGCAGCGCAAGGAAGACATGCGCCTGATCACGGGCAAAGGGCGCTTCACCGACGACTTCAGCCTGCCCGGTCAAGTCTGGGCCGTGATGGTGCGTTCCCCTTATCCGCACGCGCGCATCGTCTCGGTCGATGCGGAAGCCGCCTTGGCGATGGAGGGCGTGCTCGCCGTTTATACCGGTGCGGATTGCCTGCGCGATGGTCTCGGGCCGATTCCGCATAGCCCGGTGCCTTCGACCAAATTCGATGTGAAACTGACCGGACCGAACGGCAGCCGCATCTTTGAAGGCCCGCACGTCTTGCTGCCGGCCGACCGCGCGCGTCATGTCGGTGAAGCCGTCGCCATGGTCGTCGCTGAAGCCCGCGATCTGGCGCAGGCCGCCGCCGATCAGGTGATGGTCAATTACGAAGAATTGCCATGGGTCGCCGCCACGACAGCCGCAGCTGATGCGGATGCGCCGCGGGTGTGGGACGAACTGCCCGACAATATTCTGGTCGACGCCACCTTTGGCGATGTCGCCGCGACTGACGCCGCCTTCGCGGGCGCGGCGCATGTGGTGAGCATGACGGCGCACATTGGTCGTGTCACCGGTGTGCCGCTCGAGCCACGCGCTGCGTTGGGCTCGTTTGATCCGGAAACCGGCCGCTACTGTCTGTATGCAGGCAGCGGCGGCGCGGTGCGGCAAAAGAGTGAACTCGCAAAAGTATTGGGCGAAGATCCGCAAGACCTGCGCGTCCTGTCGTTCGATGTCGGCGGCAATTTCGGTACGCGTAATCGCGCCTATGTCGAATTCGGTTTGGTGCTGTGGGCAGCTAAAAAACTCGGCCGTCCGGTCAAATTCCGCGCCGAGCGTTCCGAATCATTCCTGACCGATTACCAGGGGCGCGATCTCGTCACCGAAGTCTCGCTGGCGATCGACGCGCAGGGCAAATTCCTCGCCATGCGCGCCTCCAATCTCAGCAATGTCGGCTGTCACTGCGTGTCCCTGTCGCCCTTGGGCAAAGGCTCGGGTTTGATCACCGGTTCATACGCGATTCCTTATGCGACCTTGCGCGCGCGCGCCGTGTTTTCCCATACGATGCCAACGCAAGCGTATCGCAGCTCCGGACGTCCGGAAGTGACCTTTGCGATCGAACGATTAATTGATAAGGCCGCGCGCGAACTGGGCATCGACCGGCTCGACCTGCGCCGCCGCAATTTAGTCAGCCCGACGCAGATGCCTTACGCGAATGCGATCGGCTCGGTCTACGACAGTGGCGAATATGAAGCGAATATGGACCGCGTACTGGCCCTGGCTGATTGGGCCGGCAGCGCCCAGCGGCGTGCTGAAGCGAAGACGCGCGGCAAGCTGCTCGGCCTCGGCTTTGCCAATTATGTTGAATCCTCGTTTGGTTCACCCAAAGAGCGCGCCGACATCATCGTCAAGCCGGATGGCATCGAAGTCGTGATCGGAACCCAGCCAGCCGGGCAGGGTCATGAAACCAGCTTTGCGCAAGTCACGGCCGATTTGCTCGGCGTGAAATTCGAAGACATCACCATCACGCTGGGCGACACGGATATCGTCACGGCCGGCGGCGGTACCCATTCCGGACGTTCGATGCGCCATGCCAGTACCGTGATCGCGCTGGGCAGCATCGACATCATCGCCAAGGGACAGCGCCTCGCGGCACATTTCCTCGGCCAGCCGGCAGAAACGATCGTGTTCGATGAAGGTCGGTTCCGCTCGGCGGACAGTGAGCTGTCCTTCTCCTGGTTCGACCTTGCGCGGCGCGCGGATGAGGCCGGCTTGCCGGAAGATTTGCGCGGCGGCTTGAAGGTGCGGCGCGATAACGAAATGCATACGCCGGTCTTTCCGAATGGCGCCTGCATCTGCGAAGTCGAGATTGATCCGGAAACCGGTGCGCTCGAGATCATGCGTTATTCCACCGTCGATGATGTGGGTCGCTGCATCAATCCCCTCATCGTGCACGGTCAGACCCATGGCGGCATCGCGC
Organism: Oxalobacteraceae bacterium; assembly: GCA_947448025.1. Lineage (GTDB taxonomy): Bacteria > Pseudomonadota > Gammaproteobacteria > Burkholderiales > Burkholderiaceae_D > CANFLV01. Next base: position 51,980 of record CANFLV010000002.1, read on the forward strand.
AAGGCGTGGGTCAGGCGCTGTGGGAACAATGCTTCATCGACCCGGAATCCGGTCAGCCCCTGAGCGGCTCCTTCATGGATTACGGCATGCCGCGCTTTGATAATTTGCCTTCGTTTAAGACGCAGATTGCTGAAGTGCTGTCGCCGACCAACCCCTTCGGCGTGAAGGCCGGCGGTGAAGGTGGCACAACGCCGGCGCCGGCCGTGATCATGAGCGCGATTGAAGATGCGCTGGCCGAATTCGGCCCGGTCGACATCGATATGCCAGCCACGCCCGGCAAGATCTGGGCGGCGATTCAGAAAAGCCGCGCAAGCGCCAGCCGCGCCTGAGACGGCATGCTTCAACAAAAGGAAAGTATATGACCAGCGTTTCCCTGAACATCAATGGCGCGCCCGTGACATGCGAGGTGCAAGACAACACGCTGCTGGTGCAGCTCCTGCGTGACAATCTGGGCATGACCGGCACCCACGTCGGCTGCGATACGACCCAATGCGGCTGCTGCGTGGTGCATGTGGATAACACCTCGGTGAAGTCTTGCACGATGCTGGCCTTGCAGGCCAATGGCTGTGACGTGAAGACCATCGAAGGCCTCGCATTGGGTGGTGAATTGCATCCGGTGCAAAAATCATTTCAGGAAAACCACGCCCTGCAATGCGGCTTCTGCACGCCGGGAATGATCATGGCGGCCATCGACCTGATCAATAGCTATCAGGGTGAACTCACGCCGCAAGCCGTGCGCGAAGAGATGGAAGGTAATCTGTGCCGTTGCACCGGATATCACAATATCGTCAAGGCGATCATGGCCTCAGCGGAAACGATGCGCGCCACGGGCACTGTTCATGCCGTAGCTGAATAAGGAGACGACGTGCATCCATTCCAATACCATCGCCCCGCCAGTCTCGACGACGCCTTGACGACTTTCAATGCGCGCGACGATGCGTCCTATCTGTCGGGCGGGCACACGCTCTTGCCGACCATGAAGCTGGGTCTGGCGACGCCGTCAGACCTGATCGATCTGGGCGCGATCGCCGCTTTACGCGGGATCACGGCTAATGCGCAGTGCGTCTCGATCGGTGCGACCACCTGTCATGCGGCAGTCGCCGAGTCGCCGCTGGTGCTGCAAACCATTCCGGCGCTGGCCGGGCTGGCCGGCTCGATCGGTGACCGCCATGTACGCCATCGCGGCACGATCGGTGGATCAGTCGCCAATAATGACCCGGCAGCGGATTATCCGGCAGGCGTTCTTGGACTCGGCGCGACAGTGATCACGAACCGGCGCGAAATCGCTGCCGATGACTTCTTCGTGTCGCTGTATGAAACCAGTCTGGAGCCGGGCGAGATCATCACGCGCATCGATTTTCCGGTGCCGCAGATGGCGGCTTACGCCAAATTCCGTAGTCCGTCTTCACGTTATTCCGTCACTGCCGTGTTCATCAGCCGCAGCGCACAGGGCGTGCGCGTGGCCGTCACTGGCGCGGGCGACAGCGGCGTATTCCGTGCGCACGAACTGGAAGCGGCCTTGAGCGCGGACTTCCGTGCCGAAGCGCTGGCTGGCTTGTCCATCGATCCGTCCACGCTGCTGGGGGACCTCAATGGTTCGCCGGAATATCGCGCCAATCTCATCCTTGTCATGGCTCGCCGCGCGCTTGAAAATCCAGGCCGCACGCTGTCCTGCAAATAGTCTTTGCTGCCAGACCATCCCATCATCAGCTCACATACAAAAGGTTCTGCAATGAGTTCTTCGACACCACAAAACGCCCCTGCCGATCTGCAGGAGCACCTGGCGCGACTGGAAGAGATGGGGCTGGTTACGCGCATCGATCGACGCATCGACAAGGATTCCGAGCTGCACCCGCTGGCGCGCTGGCAATTCCAGGGCGGCCTGCACGAATCGCAGCGGCGCGCCTTCCTGTTTACGAATGTGGTCGGCGCCAAGGGCGAGTCCTATGATATTCCCGTGCTTGTCGGTGGCCTTGCTGCCTCCGCGGAAATCTATGCCGCCGGTCTCGGCGTGCCTGTCGATGAGATCGGCAAGGTCTGGGTACGGGCCATGGCGCATCCGATCGACCCTGTCATGGTTGAGGATGCGCCGTGTCAGGAAGTCGTGCAGATGGGTGAAGAATTGACCGCGCCCAATGGCGGTCTCGCAAGTCTGCCGGTGCCGATCTCGACGCCGGGTTTCGATGCCGCGCCTTATCTTACGGCCACGCTGTGCGTGACCAAGGATCCGGAAAACGGCATCCAGAACATGGGCACCTACCGCGCCGGGCTGAAAGCCAGTGACCGATTGGGCGTGCGCATGGCGTCCCGCTTGAGCGGCGCTGGCGGTTATTTGCACTGGCAAAAATACAAGGCGCTGGGCCAGCCAATGCCGGTTGCGATTGTGCTGGGCTGTGCGCCGGCAGTGCTGTTTACGGGGCCGCAGAAATTACAGATCGACCAGGACGAGATGGCCGTCGCCGGTGGCCTGATGGGCCGGGCGGTGCGCACGGTGCGCTGCAAGACCGTCGATCTGGTCGTTCCCGCCGATGCCGAAATTGTCATCGAAGGTTTCATCGACACCGACCTGCTGGAGCCGGAAGGTCCCTTCGGTGAAAGCCATGGTCACGTCGCGCTGGAAGATTTCAATATGTCCATGCAGGTCACGGCGATCACGCGCAAGCATAAGCCGGTCTTTGTGTCGATCGTCAGCCAGGTGACGCCGAGCGAATCGTCGGTGTTAAAGCGCGTCGCTTACGAGCCGCTATTTTTAGAACACCTGAAGCATGTGCTGGACATCAAAGGCATCAAGCGCGTCGTCATGCATGAGCCACTGACGAATCTGCGCAAGGTGATCTTTCTGCAGTTCGCGCGCAATGCTCCCAAGGCCGAAGTCTGGCGTGGTATGCAGGGCGCGGCAACGCTGCAGGCGCAATGCGGAAAATTGGTGATTGCCGTCTCCGAGGACATCAATCCTGAGAACGCCGATGCGGTCTTCTGGTCGCTGGCTTACCGTTCTGATTTCAGTGTCGACCTGCAAGTCACGCATAACCGATCCAGCGGTCACGGTCCGAAATCCGGTCGCGGCGCGCTGGAAGGCACGCTCATGATCGACGCCACGCTCAAGCACGACATGCCGCCTTTGGCCTTGCCTGCGGAAGAATTCATGAGCCGCGCGAAAGACATCTGGCAAGAACTCGGCCTGCCGTCAATCACGCCGCAATCGCCATGGCATGGTTATCAATTGGGCGACTGGAGCCAGGAGTGGGCTGATTTTGCCACGGCCGCGGTGGCTGGCGACTGGCAGGCCATAGGCGAATCGACCTATGCCCGCCGGCGTGGTAATCTGCGTCCCGAAACGCCGGTGCGCAGTGTAGATTCGCCTAAAAAATAAGCGACTATTTCGCTCTACGCCGGTGCAGTTGGCGAAATCAAGAATGTTGAAAGGGTAAAAAATGAACGATGTGACGCGAAGGAAAGAGCCGGGTGTTGATCAGCCTGCTCTGGACGATCAGCTCGCCTCGGCTCCTGCTGACCCTTTCAGTTCGACTGCAGTGGTCGTGCGCGGCAAAGCCAAGAAACCGGCAAAGCTGGCCAACAAGGGTCTGGCGCCGCTGCATCAGCAAGCCGCGCCCTTGCGCAACAAGATCATCACGGCTCTGCGCAGTGCCATCGAGTTGGGTTACCTCGAGCCTGGTCAACGGCTCGTCGAAATGGATCTGTGCGAGCAGCTGTCCGTGAGTCGCACCTCGTTGCGCGAAGCGCTGCGTGAACTGCAATCCGAAGGCATACTCGAGCACTCCTCGAATCGTGGCCTGTCGGTCAGCGCCGTGTCGGCGGAAGACGCGAAGAATATCTATCGACTGCGTTCAGTGATCGAAGCCTTGATCGTCGAGCAATTCATCGAAAAGGCCAGCGATGCACAGATTAATGAACTGGTGAAGGCCAGTGAAAACCTGAAAAATGCCTACCGCACCGGGGTTCTGGAAGAAATCTTAAGCGTCAAACATAAGTTTTATGACCACATCTGTTCGGGTGCCGAGAATCCGATTGCCTTCGACATGATTAGCCGTCTGGTACTCAGGACGTCCAGCCTGCGCGCACGCTCGCTGGTGCGCAAGGAGCGGCAAGTGGAAAGCATCAATGAAATCACCCTGCTGGTGGAAACGATACGCCGCCGGGATGTCGATGCCGCACGCAAGGCGGCCATTGCACACGTCAACGGCGCGGCCAAATCCGCCCTGGGTGCAATAAAGACCTGAGCGGTCCGGCACACCTCGGATTACGCCGGCACTGCCAGCGCGACCGACGCACCCTCAATGCCATGCCGCGCGAGTGCCTGCGCCACAAAGCCGCTGGCCTTCATCTCTTCAACATATTGGCGCAGGAATGCGCCCGCCATCTCCCCGCGACTACGCGGCATGCCCATGGCCTGCTGGATCACCATGAAGCGCCCCGGCAGGAGTCGCAGACCGGGAATGCGCGCCGCATCTGCCTGCAATTGCTGCTTCACGCCCGCGGCGACTTCGAGCTGCTGCGCCATGAAGGTATCGACGACGGCAGGTGAAGTCGGCGCCCGCACGATTTCGGCATGCCGCAGTTCGCGGTTCAGGTACAGATCGTAGGCGCTGCCTTTGCCGACCGCCACCCGCTGGCCGGGTCGGTCGACTTCATCATTTGAGTGAATCGGCGAGTCCGACGGCACCAGATAGCTGCCTTCGATGAGGACATAGGCGGCAGTGAATGTGATGCCTTCGCCGCGCAGCGGATCGATCGCAAAAAAGCCGATGTCGGCCTCTTCCCGGGTCACCGCCTCGACGGATTTTCCGGCCGCGTCAAAGACGATCAACTCGATCTCCACGCCCAGACGTTCAGCAAAACCGCGCGCCAGATCGATGGACACGCCGAAGGGCGCGCCCGTCACAGGGTCCTTGTTGGCGAGGATGGGATTACCCAGATTAATGGAGGCGCGCAGCTTGCCGGTCGGGGCAAAGGCGCTGATGATGGCGGGGTCAATTTTCATGAAAGTGCTCTGCTTTAGGATAGGGGATCTGGCTTGCTGCTGATCGTAGTACTGTAATACAATGTGACACATTCTGAAAAAAGTCAAGAAAGCCACCCATGGACATCGCCGGCGAACAGCTCATCTCCGTCCCACAAAGCCGCGTCTGGGACGCGCTCAACGATCCGCAAATTCTCAAGGCCTGCATTCCCGGCTGTGAGTCGATCCAGCTGGTCGCCGAAAATCAGTACAAGATTTTGATGACCGTCGCGGTCGGTCCGGTAAAGGCGAAATTCACGGGCGACCTTACTTTATCCGACATCGACGCGCCGAATTCATATGCGCTCACGTTTGCCGGTAACGGCGGTGTCGCCGGATTTGGCAAGGGTGGCGCGCAGGTCTCACTGAGCCCTGAAGGCGCCGGCACCAAGCTGGTCTACACGGCCAGCGCACAGGTCGGCGGCAAGCTGGCGCAGGTCGGCTCGCGCTTGATCGACAGTGTCGCCAAGAAGATGGCGGAGGAGTTTTTCGGGCGTTTCAAGGCGATGCTGCCACCGGTCGAGGAGGCTGCGCAGCCGGCAACGGAAGCGCTCGCAGTGACTGAACCGGATGCGCTGGATGCCGGTACACCATCGGTGAGCGGATTCCAGTTCACGCCCTTGAAGATGATTTTGATCGTCCTTGCAGTGAGCCTGGGCGCTTACCTGCTGGCTTCCTGAGCCGCGCAGCGACAGCAAAAATTGCACTGCCGGCCGCGTTGATAAGAATGCGATTTCAGGCACAATCTTGGCGTGAATGATTTTCGATTATTAGGGCAAGCCTCCCTTGCCGAGCTGATTTGCGCGCATGCCGCTGAATTTGATGACCGGCAGACGCTGGCCACCCTGTCGGTCAGCTATCTGCTCGACGAAGTCGCGCATGGCCGCGCCGTCATCGAGGCTGATGAACACGCCGTCGCCGTGGTGCGTCCGGAAGGCTGGCGTGCACGAAAGGGCAACGCTATCCTGTGGCTGATTTTTGTTGACCCGGAATGGCGGTGTGCAGGAAACGGATCTGACCTGGTCATGCGCATGAAAGTCACGCATGCGCGCAAGCTGGCGATGCACCTGTTATGCCACGGTGGCGGGCGGATGAAATTTTTTGAGCGCTGCGGCTTCCATGTCAAACAGGTCATCCCTGCTGGCATTGTAATGATGGCGCCTTGCCGGGGCTAGCCGACTGTACCATTTCCCAAATCTATTGCCGACGCCAACGGCCCGAGCAAATCGAACAGCCGCAGGCGTATCGAGCACAGCAGTTCGGCCAGTGCCAGCTCATTACTTGCCGACAGACGTTTCTCGGTGCGCACCATGTACAGCGTGCGGGTCAGCGGCGGATCGACGACGCGATGGGCCACCAGCGACGCGCTGCGCAACTCGGGAAGCGCCAGTCCGTAGGGCAGGATGCTGGCCACCGCATGATCGGCAATCAGCAGCTTCAAGGCTTGCGCTGACTGCACCTCGAAAGCGACCCGTGGTTTCACCTTCAGTGGTTCCGCCGCTGTGGCGATAATCTTGCGCATGCCATCGAGCCTGAGCAGCAGCGCAAGATCAGTCTTTAGTGCGTTCGCCAAGGGTATAGTCTCAACGATATCCCACGCAGTCTGCTGCGCCACGGTGTCAGGTGTCGGTGCGGTCACAAACAGCAGTTCCTCAACTAGCCAGGGCGTGCGGGTCAATCCTGCACTGTCAGGGATTTCGTGTGCCAGCAGCATGTCCAGCTCGCCGCGCTTGAGCGCATCGACCAGCACCTGGCTGGTTTCTTCGACCAGCCGCAGCGTCACGTTGGGCATCACGGAGTGGGCGCGAATGAGCAGGTCCGACGCCGCCAGATGCACGAGGCTGGGCGACATGCCCAGTGTGATCGTTTCGGTCTGAACCGGGCGGAAGGCACGCATCTCACGCGTGGTCTGCGCTACCAGTTCGAGTATCTGCAAGGCGCGCAAGTGCAGCGCCTGTCCGGCAGCCGTGGCCGCGACACCCCGTGAATGTCGCTGCAGCAGCGGCGTCCCCAGTTCTTCTTCAAGCTGGCGCATCTGCGCGCCAAGCGCCGTTTGTGCAACGTGCAATTGCGCGGCCGCGCGCGTCATGCTGCCGAGTTCCACGATGCGGGCGAAGTACTGGAATTGCCTGAGCGATGGAATATGACTCTCCTGAGGGTGTTCGATGATTGACGCCGGGTCGGCTCGACTGCCGCTTCGTGATTCTTGTCGCGCGACGACCAAACAAAAGCATTGGTCTGTGCAAAGCAAATGCTTCTGGTGACAAAAAACCCTAGCGGATATTATCACCACGCGCTACCTGCTACCTGACGCATATTGCGCCGAAATTTCCTTGAGTATTCCCATGACCCAGCAAACATTCCTCGTCGAAGCGCGCCGCAGCGGCAAGACCATCGTCGTGCAGCACGATCAGTCCGTCGCCGAGGCACTGATCTGCGCGGACATCGACGTGCGCCTTTCTTGCGAAAGCGGAATTTGCGGTACCTGCCTGACCAATGTGATCGACGGCCTGCCAGATCACCGGGACAGCTATCTGAGCGACGACGAGAAAGCCGCCAACAAGGAAATGACACCGTGCTGCTCGCGCTCGCACAGTGAAAAGCTGGTCCTCGATATTTAACAATAACCATCCTACTTGGAGTAACGCCATGTTCGTCCGCAACGCCTGGTATGTCGCCGCGACCCAGAACGAAGTCGTCGACCAACTGCTGGCGCGTACCATTCTCAACGAGCCTATCGTATTGTTCAAAAATGGCCAGGGCGAGATCTGCGCGCTTGAGGACCGCTGCTGCCATCGCGGCGCGCCGCTCTCGCTCGGCAATGCGACCGAAACGGGAATTCGCTGTGGCTACCATGGCATGGAGTTCAACCGTGAAGGCGCCTGCGTGGCAATTCCCGGCCAGACGACGATTCCGAAACGCGCCAAGGTGAAATCGTATCCGGTCGTTAGTCAAGGCGACTACATCTGGATCTGGATGGGCCCGGCCGAGCTGGCCGATCCTGCCGCGATCGTCAATTATCCGCCCGACGATCATGTCAATTGGCCACGCGCACACGACATGCTGTATCTGAAGGCCAGTTACGTGATGGTGCTCGAAAACCTGATGGACCTGTCGCATCTGTCCTACCTGCACAAGAACAGCATCGGCAGCTCCGAAGACGACAGCGCGAACGCGAAGATGGATGTGCAGCGCACACCCGGCGGCATGAAGTTCTTGCGCGTGATGCGCAATGCCGACGCGCCAGCCAACTGGCTCAAGCGCTACCCGACCGGCAAAAAAATCGATCGATGGGCGGATTTCGAATATGTCGCGCCGAGCACCGTGCTGCAATTCAGCGGTGGCGTCAACGCCGGAGAATATGATGCCGGCGTGCGCAGCGGCGGACATCTGATCCGTACGCTGCATACCGTGACGCCGGAAACGGAAAAGTCATGCTTTTATTTTTTCAACAAGGCCGACGGCTATGCCAAATTTGAAGACCCGGGCAAGCCGCGCACCTGGGCCTCGACGACCGATGTGTTCAAGGAAGACGCCTTCATGCTCGAACAGCAGCAGCTGCGTCTGGAGAACTTTGATACCAGCCAGCTCCTGGACATCAACACTGATGTCGCCCGCGTGCAGATGATACGCGCGCTCAAGGAGCGACTGCGGCAGGAACAGGAATCACTTCAAGCCTGAGGTCGGAAGAATAGTAGAACAATCGCGACACAGCGATGAATGAGGGATCAAAGGAGACAGTGTCATGAGTAATACAGGCAGATTGGCAGGCAAGGTAGCCATCATCACCGGCGCGGCGCAAGGTATCGGCGCCGAATATGCGCGCGCATTGTCGGCAGCGGGCGCGGCCGTGATCGTCGCTGACGTCGCCGACGCGAGTCCGGTCGCGGCGGCCATCCGGGATCATGGCGGCAAGGCGCTCGCAGTGTACTGTGACGTGACCGATGCCGCATCCGTCAAGGCCATGGTCGCCGCGGCGCTGGAACACTTTGGCCGGGTCGATATCCTGGTCAATAACGCCGCGCTATTCGGCACGGTCAAACGCAAGCCCTTCGAGGACATCGAATCGGCCGAGTGGGACCGGATGATGGCGGTCAATGTGCGCGGCGCGTTTGAATGCGCCAAGGCCGTCAGCCCCGTCATGCGCAGTCAGCAGTACGGCAAGATCGTCAACATCGCCTCCGGCACCGTGTTCAAGGGACAGACGAATCTGCTGCACTACGTGACCTCGAAAGGCGCGATCGTGGCGATGTCGCGCAGCCTGGCGCGCGAACTTGGCGAGGATGGCATACGCGTCAATACGCTCGCGCCGGGTCTGGTCATGAGCGAAAACGTCAAGGCGAACTGGGCGCCGGGCCAGGTGCAGGGTACGGTCAATTCGCGTGCCATCAAGCGCGAGATCACGCCGGAAGATTTGTGCGGAACCCTGATCTACCTTTGCTCACCTGAAAGCGATTTCGTCACTGGCCAGGTCGTCGTGGTCGATGGCGGCGCTGTGATGCATTAAGCCTTTTCCATCCAGCCGAATAAATTCATCCGCATCGTCCGTATAAGAGAAGAAACGTGAATAAATTACTGCAAAAATTCTGCTTCACCGCGCTGCTGGCCGGCGCCAGTCTGAGTGTCGTCACTGCTGCATTTGCCCAGTCAAAAAACGTCGTCGAGGTCGCCTCGCTGCAGGGCGAAACGCGGCAGCAGACGCTGATTGATGGCGCCAAGAAGGAGGGTGAATTGATGATTTACCTGGCCCATCCCAGCGTACCGGTCATCGCTGCGGCCTTCACGAAAAAATACGGCATCAAGGTGAACGTATGGCGCGCCGGTTCGGAAGCCGTACTGCAAAGGGTCGTCACGGAAGCGCGCGGCGGACGCAATGAAGTCGACCTGGCGGAAAACAATGCGCCGGAAATGGAAGCGCTGCGCCGCGAAAAACTGCTGCAGGAAGTGCGCTCGCCCTATACCAGTAACCTGCTCGCGCTGGCCGTTCCGGCACACCGGGAATGGATCGGTATTTCGATCGACATGTTCACGGCCGGCTACAACACACAAAAGGTCAAGAAGGAAGACCTGCCCAAGACCTGGGCCGAATTGCTCGATCCGAAATGGAAGGGCATGCTCGGCGTGGAAGCGGAAGACCATACCTGGTTCGCCTATGTCCTGAATGACCTTGGTGAAGAAAAAGGCATACGGCTGTTCAAGGATATCGTCGCCACCAACGGCATGTCAGTGCGTAAGGGGCATTCATTGATGGGCAACATGGTCTCGTCCGGCGAAATTCCGCTGGCCTTGAGTCTGTATAGCTGGGGCGCGGATCAGATCAAGGAAAAAGGCGGGCCGATTGAGCGTTTTCAGATCGGTGAGCCGATCGGTCATTTTCAGGGACTGGGCATGTTGAAGAAGGCGCCGCATCCACATGCAGCGGTACTGTTCTTCGACTTCATGCTCAACGAGGGTCAGGAAATCATGGCCAAGCATCATGCCATAGCGACCAGCAATGCCTATGATCAGGCCAAGAAAAAATCGATCCGCTTCATCGACCCGGTGCAGGCCATCGACCTGAATGAAAAGCGCTCGGCGGTGTACCAGGATATCTTCGTCAAACGGACGAAGTAATCGTGGGACTTGTCGGACGAAATCCGGCGACTTCGCCGGTCGTCGTCCAGCATCCTCAATAATCATCAACGAGACTGCACCATGCAAAGCGCGCCACCCATCAAGCTCGACCTGCTAATCAATCTGCAGACCGAAGCGGCCGAACATTATTTTGAAGTGCGCGATCCAGGCAAATTCGCCGAGGTCGTGGCGCTGGTGGCCACTGCCACGGCGCGCGATGTTGATGCGGCAGTCAAGGGCGCCTATCAGGCCTCGCTGATCTGGCGCGAAGTACCGGTGGCCGAGCGTGGTCGGCGTCTGCTTGAAGCCGCCGAAGCGATGAAGGCGATCGCCGGCGAACTGGGCATTACGCTGGCGCGCGAGCAGGGTATGCTGCTGGCCGAGACCAAACGCGATGTCGCCAATGGCGTGCAGGCGATCCGCGAAGCCGTCGCCATCAGTGCCGCGTTTCTGGAAGCGGACATTCACGAAGACGGCGAGTCCCTGATCCGCATCGAAAAGGCGCCGATCGGTGTGATCGCGGCCATCATTCCCTGGAATGCGCCGATGGGACTGGCCATGGGCAAGGTCGGGCCGGCTCTGGTGTGCGGCAATGCACTGGTGGTCAAGCCATCGCCATTTGCACCGGTCGCGCTGACGCAGGCGCTGCAGCTGCTGGCGGGATTTTTTCCGCCGGGGCTGATCAATGTCATCAACGGCGACGGCGAAGCGGGCCCGGCGCTGAGCCGTCATGCGCTGGTGGGCAAGGTTTCTTTCACCGGCAGTATCGCCACGGGCAGGGCGGTCATGGCTGCGGCGGCCGGCACCGTCAAGAACATCGCGCTGGAATTGGGCGGCAATGATCCCGCCATCCTCCTTGACGATGCCAATCCCGATGAAGTCGTGCCGGAACTCGTGAAGCGGATATTCCCGCGTTCGGGTCAGGTCTGCTACGCGGTCAAGCGCATCTATGTGCCGCAAGCGCTGCATGACCGCTTTTACGATAGCCTCTGCGCCACGGTCGATCAGTTTCAGGTCGGTTACGGGCTCGATGCGCGCTCGACCCTGTCGCCGGTCAATAACCAGCATCAGTTCAATTATCTCCAGGGCTTGATCGAGCGCACCCGCGCTGCCGGCGGTGATGTGCGTGAGTTAGGTAGTAAGGTCGATGCCGATACCTGGCGCGATGGTTACTATCTGCGCCCGGCCGTGATCAGCCGCATTGCGCCGAATGCCGAAGTGGTCGTGGCCGAACAGTTTGGTCCAGTCATTCCGTTGATCCCCTACCGCACCGAAGAAGAGGCGCTGCAGATGGCCAATGGCACCGAACACGGATTGGCGTCATCGGTCTGGACTGGCGATTTCGAGCGTGGCTTGCAGCTGGCCAAACGCATCCAGGCCGGCGTCACCTTCGTCAACAGTCACGCGCGCACCAGCCTGGGTGATCGGCACATGCCCTTCGGCGGCGTCAAGCAAAGCGGTATCGGGCGCGGGCGCACGACCATCGGCATGGCTGAATACATCGAATACCATGCGATCAGCCTGAACAAGAAGAACCTCACGAATTTTCAAGCCACGCCTTGAAATGACGGCGTTAAGACCCGAACCTCAGCGCCTGCTCAAGGGCAGCTCGACCCAGCGGTAAAACAGGAAGGCCGCCGCCACGCTGACGCCCCAGCACGCCAGAAAAGCGGCCATCGCCGCAGCCGGCGAGTCGCTCACTCCCAGCCGTGAAAATAGCGTATTGCCCAGCAGGCAAATCGGGAAGTGTACGAGGAACAGGGAATAGGAAATATTGCCTTGGACTGGCGCACCGCGCTCCTGCCCCTGCGGCAGCTCGGGAATGAAAAATTTGCGCCGCTGTAGTAATCCCAATACCAGTGCAATCACCAGTGCCAGTGCAATGCGCTCGCGAAAATCCAGCGCCAGCGCCGCGAGTCCGACTGTTGCCAGTATCAGTAAATGTGCGTTCGGCCGCCGACTGTCGGCAGACCAGGCCGCCACCGCGCCCAGTGCATACGCGCCGAAAAAATACACGGCCCAGTTATCCCAGGACGCATCGCGATTGAAGTAGAACAGCGAGGCCATCAGCAGCGCGATGACCAGCCAGCGTCCGGCGCGCCATTTACTGGCATAACTACCCAGCCAGAGCAGGAACACCAGCATCACATACAGCTGGAAATCAATCGCGATGTACCACACGCCGGCCGACAGTGAATCGTAGCCGAGCAGGTTCTGTAACAGGAAGACATGTGCCAGCGCTTGCGGCCAGCTTGGGGCAGCCGGAATGGAAATGTCCGTCATCCACTGTCGTGCCAGTAGTGCTGCCAGTATGGCCAGCGTGAGCGCAGCAAGGTAAGGCAGGATCAGGCGCCGGTAACGCTGGCGGATCAACTCAAACGGTGCGCCTGAAAAATGCTGGCCCGGACGGCTCAGGCTTTTACCTGCCAGATAGCCGGCGATGACGATAAACACCTGAACGGCACTGCGGGCGTATTCGTAGAGCCATGAGATCAGGGTGGGATGTGCCTTGGCCAGCACATCGGAAATCGGGCCATAGGCGGCAAGATGATGCAGCACGATGAAATTCGATGCCAGCAATTTAAGCTGATCGAGGTGCGGCAGGCGTGACAGCGTTAAACTCAGCGCGCTCATTGTACGACTTCGGCAATCTGGTGCAGGCAACGCGGGATGCGGCTAGCGTCATCGATGTGATTGCCCTGCGAACTTGAAAACATTCCCATCATGGTGCCTGATGCTGCGGCGCACTTCGTGGAGCACGCAGTGCGCCCGACTTGAAGGCAGCTGAAGCAGTCTGGTAATAGGCAATCGCCTCCTGCAGCAAGGCAGGATCGATCTCGGCCGGCGTGGTCGCCCATGTCTGTGGATCGACGCGATAGCTCTCGACTTGCTGCTTGGGTAATAGCACCGTGAGCACACCATTTTTCATGTAACCAAGCTCCTGGTAATTACTGATAAAGGCTCGTTCCTGCGGCTGGCCTGCCGCAAATATCGAGCGGCCAAAAAATTGATCGACGCCGGATTTACCGAGGATGTCGAGCAGCGTCGGCGCGATATCGATCTGACTCACGACCGGCTTGTACGTCGAAGGCGCCAACATGCCCGGAGCATAAAAAATCAGCGGAATATGATAGTTCTTCACCGGCAGCTTGCTCTTGCCAGCGACCGAGGCACAGTGGTCGGCGACGATGACGAACAGGGTATCCTTGAACCAGGGTTTGGTTTTCGCCTCGCGGATGAATTTGCCGATCGCATAGTCCGTGTATTTGACGCCACCCTCGCGTCCGCCCGGCGACGGAATGTCGATTCTGCCATCCGGGTAAGTATAGGGACGATGATTCGTAGTGGTCATGATGTGCGCGAAAAACGGTTTGTCCGTGGCTGAGCTGGCATCGAAGGTCGTGAGCACATTGTCGAACATGAATTCATCGGCCACGCCCCAGATATTTTCGAACTGGACAGACGCTTTCGGGAAGTCGGTGCGGTCGATGACCTTGTAATCATTGGCGCTGAAGTAGGCGTTCATGTTGTCGAAGTAACCGTAGCCGCCGTAGAAGAAATAACTGGATACGCCCTGGTCTTGCAATAACTGACCCAGAGTCGACAGATGGGCGTTGCCGGGGCGGCGCACGATGGCCTGGCCGGGAACGGGCGGTGTGCCCAGCGACAGCGCTTCAAGGCCGCGCACGGTGCGCGTTCCGGTCGCAAACACCTGCTCGAACTTCATGCCTTCGCGCGCCAGGGCATCGAGGTTGGGTGTGACGCCATTGGTGGCGCCGTAAGCACCGACAAATGACGCTGACAGGCTTTCGACGGAAATCAGCACCAGATTGCGTGGCCGCCTCGATAGTGGCGCGGCGAGCGCGGATGCGGTTTGCGGCAGCAGCGCGGCGGGCTCGGGAAGCACGCCCAGGGGGACTCGTCTGACATCGAGCTTTTGCAGCGTCGCATTTGCCACTTCATGCGGGATGATGCGATAAAAGCGCTCGTAATCGAGCTCGTTGCGCCGCATCGCCGCCGCGAGGGAAAACAGACCGTTGCCCGACAATTCGGTCGCGTAGGCGTTATCCGCGAAGGTCATCTGGTCGACATTGGCCAGTCGCAAAAACAGCGCCGGCAGCAGCAATGCTGCCAGTACCAGAGCTGCGCGCTGGGCGCGATCCACAGGGCGGCTGTCGGCACGCTGCACCGTGCGTCTGAGCAGCAGTACGGTGATTCCGACTAGCGCTGCGATAGCGCTGACGATCATGCCGACCGGATAGGATTCGCGGATATTGCCGATCACTTCCTGCGTATAGATCAGGTAGTCGACCGCGATAAAATTGAAGCGGGTCGAAAACTCCAGCCAGAACGTCAGTTCAGCGACGGCGGCAAATAGCAAAAGGCTCACCGTGACCCACAGCCAGATCAGGCGCAAGACGCCATGCCAGCGACTGTTACGCCAGCGGTTCGGCAATACGGCTTCATAAATCATCAAGGGAGCCAGCAGAAACACGGTAACCGTCAGGTCGAACCACAAACCCTTGGCGAAAATCACCGGCCACAATGCCATCGGTACTAATTCAATGCCAGTATTGCCGAGTAAAATAAATCGGGTAAGCGTGTTAATACCAATCAGGATCAATCCCACCAACAGCGGCAGGCGAGGCATTTTTTGGGTCAAAATCCTGACAATTGTCATTCGTGGCAATTCATAAGCATCATTCATTCGCGCATTCTGCCAGACCTGCTTTGATCACGCTCAATATTGCTGAGTCAAATATCAGCAATGTTGCTTGCACCGCGCTCCTTAGCCAATTTAATCAGTAACGGGGTAGCTTGCATTGCGCTGTCCGCCTGGACGAAGCAGCTGGATCGGACACAATTGGCAATTCTGAAAAGCCCTGTCTGATTGTCGGTGCCATGCGCCCATGCGTGCACTGTAGAGTGGGCGCCAGCATATTTACGCGCTGCAATTTTTGCGCCGCGAGTGTTGCATTAAGTCCGCTTCCAAGCGCAAAACCAGCAATTTTCAAGTCAAAACAGTTGGAGATTTACGGCAACATATTTCATTGGGAAAAGAGCTAATCATAATGACCTGAAGAATCTTTGCTTTGAAAAAAGTATCCGGGATTTTTTTCGTTATGTGTTGCTTTTTTATGGAGTCCCAATGGCTCATCATGTCTTTGCAACGGCACGGAAGTCACTTCATTACGGCAATATGCCGCTTCTCACTGCTACCAAAACGTCAGCAAGACGGGCCATTTGTTTATTACCACGGTCATTTGCTGCTGCCATCCACAATGACAATGCAAACGGTTTCGCCTTGGCAGCCGCCCTGCGCAAACGGCGCATGCTACCCATGCGCGTGGGTATCCTCGTGATGATGCTGTTGAGCGGAACTGCTTATGCCAACGACCAGCAAAATTCCGGTGAATTGTTACGACAACTGCAGACACCGGCATTGAAGGTCCCCAGCATGGACGCCGCCGTAATTACTACGCCGGCACCGACGCGCACGGCACTGGATCCCGTTTCGGGGTTTCGTGTGCAAATCAAGAGCGTCAAGATCAGCGGTGCAAGCGTCTATACCGAAGCCGAATTGTTGGCCTTGCTGCAGGATTTGATCGGCAGGGAAACCAATCTCGCCGGCCTCGAGGAAATGGCCGATCGAATTACGCGTCACTATCGCAAAGATGGCTATATCCTCGTACGCGCTTATCTGCCGGCACAGGACATCAAGAATGGTGAAGTTGAAATCGCCGTCCTCGAAGGTCGCTATGACGCTATCAAGGTTGTCAGTGCGACTGCATTGACTCCGGCTGCACTCCCGTCAAATTTGCCGCTCAATGGCTTGAAGCAGGGCGCCATCATCAAGGAGGCGCCGCTTGAACGCGCCTTGTTGTTATTGAACGATCGACCCGGCGTCATGGTTAGTTCCACATTGCAGCCGGGCGCCGAAGTCGGCACCAGTGACCTGGTCATTGACATCGCGCCGGGGCCGCCGCTCAGTGGTGGCGTTGAGCTCGATAATTTTGGCAGTAGCAGCACGGGCAAGAATCGCCTTGGGGCGGAAGTGCGCGTCAACAATCCCAGCGGCTATGGCGACCTGATCACCATCAACGGGCGCTATAGCGGCACTGGCCTGCAATATGGCCGCATCGCGTATCAAGTCCCTGTTGGCGGTTACGGCAGCAAGGTCGGCGCCGCTTTTTCGGACGTCCATTATCAGCTTGGCGAGGATTTTGCCAGCTTGAATGCGGTGGGGCAGGCACGCACCGCAACGCTGTTCGGCATCCACCCCTTGATCCGCTCGCGC
Organism: Oxalobacteraceae bacterium; assembly: GCA_947448025.1. Lineage (GTDB taxonomy): Bacteria > Pseudomonadota > Gammaproteobacteria > Burkholderiales > Burkholderiaceae_D > CANFLV01. The sequence goes on from CANFLV010000002.1 coordinate 68,911, forward strand.
CTGGCCAATCTCAATATGCAGCTCAGCGTCGATGGCAAACGTTTTCATGACAGTAACGCCAGCGCAGCGACTGCCAGCGACAAAGCCAGCGAAGTGTTCTCGCTCGCCTTTTCCGGAGATGTGCATGACCAGTTTGGCGGCGGCGGCGTCACCGCTTTGAGCGCCAGTCTTACTGCCGGCCAGCTGCACCTTAATAGCGCCGATGCGCAGGCGACCGACGACGCAACAGCGCAAACGAGCGGCCGCTTCGGCAAGATCAATCTGTCGGCCCTGCGCCTGCAAACCATCACGGCGCGCGCCAGTTTGTATGGCGCTTATACCGGTCAATGGGCTTTCAAGAATCTCGATTCCTCCGAGAAGATGTCACTGGGCGGATCCGCTGGTGTACGCGCCTATGCGCCCGGTTCGACGCCGGCCGATTCAGCGCATTTGCTCACGCTCGAATTACGTCACACGCTCACGCCGAAATGGCAGCTCGCCACTTTCCTCGATGTCGGCCGCGCCACGATCAACAAGACCCCCTGGGCCACGGCGACAGCGGCAAATTCCGCCACGCTGGCCGGCTCTGGCATTCAGCTGAGCTGGACTGAGGGCGATGACTTCGGCGTACGCGCCTACTACGCGCGCAAGCTTGGTACCGACCCGACGACTGCCGATGGCAGCGATCGCTCGCGCTTCGGCATGCAATTCGCGAAGTCGTATTAAGGTCTGACCCGATCAGATGCAGCGCAGCCTACATGTCTGCGACTTTCTTAATCATTCAATGAGAAGCCTGCCATGAACCACGTCTACCGAATTATCTGGAGCGATGCGACCAATACCTTCATTGCCGTTGCCGAAACCGCAGGCTGTCGCGGCAAACGCAGCCTGGGCAAGCGTGCGCGTGCATTGCGCGCACTTGCGCTGGCGACGAGCCTGATCGCTGGCGCAAACGCCTTGGCTAGTCCGACCGGCGGCACCGTCAGCGCCGGCCAGGGCAGCATCGTCAGCAGCGGCGCCGTTACGACCATCAATCAGACTACGCCAAAGATGGCGATCAACTGGCAGGGCTTCAATGTTGCCGCCGGCGAGACCGTCAATTTCGTGCAGCCCGGTAGCAGCGCGGTCGCCTTGAACCGGGTGCTGGGCACCGATGGCACACAAATCCTCGGCAAGCTCAATGCGAACGGTCAGGTGTTCATTCTCAATCCGAATGGCGTTTTGTTTGGCAAGAACGCCCAAGTTTCTGTCGGCGCTCTGGTGGCTTCGACGCTGCAGATGTCGGACAGTGACTTCATGACGGGGAAGATGACCTTTTCTGGCCAGGGCGGCGCGGTCACGAATTACGGCAAGATCACGGCCACTGACGGCGGTTATGTCGCGCTTCTCGGTGGCAAGGTGAGCAATGCGGGTACGATTGTGGCGAAAATGGGCGGGGTCGCGCTTGGTGCGGGGGAACAGGTGACGCTCGACTTCAGCGGCGATGGCTTGCTCAAAATGGCAGTCGATCGTGGCTTGGCGGATGCGCTGACGAGGAACAGCGGCTTGATTCAGGCGGATAGCGGCAGCGTCATCATGTCAGCCAAGTCGGCCGATGAATTACGTGCCAGTGTGGTCAATAACGACGGCGTGATCCAGGCGCGTTCGCTGGAAAATCACGGCGGCGTGATTCGACTTTCAGGCACGCAAATTCTCAATAGCGGCACCCTTGATGCAGCCGGTAGCGGCAGCGCGAACGGCGGCAGCATCGCCGTTGATGCCAGTTACGCGATGCAGAACAGCGGCAGTCTTAATGTCAGCGGTGCGCAGGGCGGCAGCATCAAGGTCAACACGCATAACCTGATCGACATGGGACAGTACGACGCCAGCGGTTCGGTGCAGGGCGGCAGCGTCATGATCGTGGCCGATAATCATATGGAGCAGACGACGGCTGCCACGCTCAAGGCCGATGGCGGCGAGGGCAGCGGGGGCACGATACGCATCTTTGCTGCGCATGATGCCTGGCTCTCGGGTAGCGCATCGGCGAATGGCCGCACGGGCGGCGAGATTGCCGTGACATCTGCCGATCTGGTCATGGCGGGGGCAAATGTCCGTGCCACAGGTCAGGATAGTGGCGGGCGCATCCGTATCGGCGGTGGCTGGCAAGGTGGCGACGCAGACTTGCGCAATGCCGGGCAGACGCGCCTGGTCGACACTCATCTGGACGTCAGCGCAACTGACAAAGGCAATGGCGGCACGGCGGTAGTCTGGTCAGATAATTCGACGCTGTTTGGCGGGCAGATCGATGCCAGGGGCGGTGCGACTGGCGGCGATGGCGGCAAGGTGGAAGTGTCCAGCCATGGGCAGCTTGGCTTTGGCGGCAATGTCGATACGGCGGCGCCAAAAGGACGTAGTGGGCAGCTGCTGCTGGATCCAAAAAATATTGAAATTGTGGACTCGGTGTCGGGGATGATGATATTGCCGCTGGCAGGATTTGTACCCGCTGCGGATGTGCAATTCGGTGGCGCCAGCATCGTTGAAGTACCCTTAAGTAACGCCATGTTGATCGCTTCCCCGCACGAAAAATACCTCACCACGGGTGACAACGGTGGCGCGGTGCGTTTGTACAACAGCACGACGGGCGCGCTCTATGGGACCTTATCTGGGACTAGTGCCGGCGATCAAGTGGGCAGCGGCGGCATCACTGCTTTAAACACTGGCGTTGTTAATGGAAATTACAATTACATTGTCAGCTCACCCATGTGGAGCAATCCCGATGGGAATGCAAAGGTCGGCGCTGTTACCTGGCTAGGCTCGGGGCTGACTTTGCCAGCCAGTATCAGCACCTCGAATAGCCTGATCGGTTCCACCACCAATGACCAGGTTGGCAGTGGCGGCATCGTCGTGTCAACGTATGCCAATAGCCTGGGAAATTATCTGGTGAAATCGCCTTTATGGAGCTCCGCCGGCACAAGCCAGAGGGTAGGAGCGGTAAGCCTCGGAAGTGGCACCAGTGGGATAATAGGCATCGTCAGTAACAGCAGCATTCCTAACGGCGGTAACAGTCTGTCCGGTAGTACAACGGACGATCAGGTCGGCAGTGGCGATGTGACATTTCTGCCTTCGGGTAATTACGTTGTCAGTTCGCCGTCGTGGCATTATGTTTCGAATGGTGTGACAAAGTCCAATGCCGGTGCCGTTACTTACATGCAAGCCAGCGCGCCATCCGGTGTCGTAGGGGCTGTCAACAGTTTGTTCGGCACGACCCAAGGTGATCAGGTCGGCAGTGGTGGCATCACCGTTCTGGGCAACAGCAATTATCTCGTCAGTTCACCTAATTGGAGTATTTCAAACGGTAATGCAAATGTTGGTGCAGTCAGTTTCGGCTCTTCAGCCGGCGTAAAAGGGATAGTCGATAGCAGCAATACCGCTAACGGCAACAGTCTGACCGGTTCCACAGCCGGCGACATGGTGAGTAGCGGCGGGATTGAAAAACTCACGAATGGCAATTTCGTCGTGATGTCGCCGAACTGGGGCAATGGCACGGCGAATTCCAAGGCAGGCGCCGTTACCTGGGGAGGTTCGACAACGGTACTGACCGGCGTCGTCAGTGCTACGGGTAATAGCCTCACCGGTAGCAATAGAAATGACCAGGTCGGCAGCGACGGCATTGAGGCGCTCACAAATGGTAATTATGTCGTGGTGTCGCCGCACTGGGCGAATGGCACAGCAAAGCCGAATGCCGGTGCAGTGACGTTTGCCAGTGGCACTGCTGCCACGAAAGCGACGGTGTCGTCTGTGAATAGCCTCGTCGGCGCCTTGTCTGGCGACACAGTCGGCAGTGGCGGCGTGACCCTGCTCAGTAATGGCAATTATGTCGTCAGCTCGCCGAACTGGAGCAATGGCTCGGCCAATCCCGCAGCCGGCGCGGTCACATGGGGAAGCTCGACAACGGCACTGAAGGGCGTAATCAGTACCACTGGCAATAGCCTGACCGGGTCGATCGCCAATGACAGCGTGGGAAGTGGCGGTATTAAGGCACTTCTCAATGGCAATTACGTAGTGGATTCGCCCTATTGGAATAATGTTGGCGCCACCTCAACGTCATTTTTGGCTGGTGCCGTCAGCTGGATGAACGGTAGCAGTGCCGTTAAAGGCACGGTGTCGACCCTCAATAGCCTCTATGGCACCAGCACCAATGATCGTGTCGGATACAACGGCGTAACGGTGCTTGGCAATGGCAACTATGTGGTGGGCTCACAGTATTGGGGCGCCAGCAGCGGCGCGGTGAGTTGGGGTAGTGCTTCAGTCGGTGTAAAAGGGGCCGTGAGCACTGCTAACAGTCTCATAGGTAAACTGGACGACCAAGTGGGAAGTGGCGGCATAATTGAACTTAGTAATGGCAATTATGTGGTGAACTCCCCGCAATGGAGTGTCTCAAGCAGCACTGGCAAAGTCGGCGCGGTCACCAAGCTTACCGGGACTGGCGTCTCGAGCGGCGTCGTTTCATCCACCAATAGTTTCACTGGAAGCCAAACAAACGATGCAGTCGGCAGTGGCGGTATCACGGTACTGACCAATGGTAATTTTATCGTCCGCTCGCCTGACTGGCACCGGGGCGCGATCAGTGGCGCGGGGGCGGTGAGCTGGGTGCAATCGGGGGCCGAAGTTGGTGTCGTCTCGCTGGCCAATAGCCTTTTGGGTAGCAGCGAAAACGACAATGTCGGTAGTGGTGCCGTACGTGCTTTGTCTGACGGGCGGGCATTAGTCGCGTCGCCACTTTGGGATGCGCCTGGCGCAAGTAATGCAGGACGAGTGGATATTCTTGCCGGAAAGACGACTTTAAGTACGAATAACTTTACTTATGCCTCTAATTTCTCGGCAAGCAGCATCATTCTGACTTCAGACCTCGCTAGCTTGCTTTCTGGTGGCACCACAGTCGCCTTGCAAGCGAATAACGACATTACCCTGCACAATAATTTCACAGGTAATGGCGGTAACCTGAGTTTGCAGGCGGGGCGCTCGGTTATCCTCAACGGCAATATCAACACCAGTGGTGGCAATCTGGAAATCAAGGCCAATGAGAGTGCCGCCAATAGTGCGTACAGGGATGCGGGACCTGCCGTCATTAGCATGGCCGCCAATACCAGTATCACAGCTACCAATCGGAATGTGACTATTGACTTGGGTAATGACGGTGGATCAACTGGCAACATTAGTTTAAGCACTATCAACGCCGGAACCATCCGCGCCATAAATAGTGGAACTGCCGCCGCTTCCGGTATCGTCTTGAACGGTACGTTGAACGCCTCTGGCAGCGGCAATAGCATCGTCCTGGCCGGTAATGTGTTTACCAATGCGACGCATCAGAATACGCTTGTAACACCCACCGGCTACTGGCGGGTCTGGTCGGTCACGCCGGAGGCGGATGACAAGGGGGGCCTCTCTTACAACTTCAAGCAATACAACGTGAGCCAGAGCCAGGGTCAGTTGGGTCAGGGGCTAGGTAGCGGCAATGGATTTCTCCATAGCGTACAAGCCGGAATTACCCCTAATTTAATTGGTACTACTTCAAAAGTTTACGACGGCTCGAGCGTCGCAAGTCTTGACTCTACCAATTACAGCGTCACGGGTGCGCTGGATCACGATATTGTGACGCTTAATAATCCGATATCGGGAAACTACAGCGGCGCAGATGTCGGCAACACATTCGTCACAGCGACCGGTTTGGCATTGTCCGCTCTGGATTCTACTGGACAACATCAGGTGTATGGCTACTCGCTTACTTCCCCGCAAGCCAGTGCAAGTATCGGCACCATATCCCCATTCAAAATCCAGCTCTCCGGCGCGCGTCCCTATGACGGCAGCACCAACGTCAGTAGTAACATTCTTACGATGAATCAATTGCCGCAGGGCCAGACTTTGAAGCTGTCAGATGTGGGCACGATCGGCAGTCCAACAGTCGGTACCTATCACTTCCTGTCCAATATCGCTCTCGTAAGCAACGCTAATCCAGCCTTTGGAAATGCCGCAAATTACATTCTCGATAATGGACAGCACAGCATCACGATCAATCGTGCACCCTTGACGATTTCCAGCAATGCAACCTACAGCAAGACCTATGACGGCGGAACGTCTGCGGCTGGCAATTTCGCCGTGGCTCTTCAAAATTCGGAACTTGCACTTGGTCAACGATTGGACGGCGGTAGCTTTTCCTTTACGGATCCAAATAAAGGCAGCAATAAGGAGGTCAGGATAGGCGACGTCAGGGTCATCAATAATTCCAATGGCTTTGACACGACAAACAATTACACCATCACCTATCAGAACAATACATCGAGCACCATCAATCCCTTCCAGGTAAAACTCACCGGCCAGCGTACCTACGACGGCACCGCAAATGCCCCGCAGCTGACTATGAATGTCTTGCCCAACAACGAAACACTGAGCTTGTCGCCTGGTCCCGCAACAGTCGCCGGCAAGAATGTCGGCACCTATGTCAATGTGTCGGGCCTAGCGCTGGTGAGTAATCCTGTGCCCGCCCAGGGCAATGCTAATAATTACGTTCTTGCCGATGGCCAGCACAGTATCAGCATCACACAGGCAGTCCTGACATTGACGCCAACGGGTGTAACGAAAACCTATGACGGCACGACCGTGGCAGACAGTGGCAGCGTGGTGGCAGTGACGCCGACGCAGGTTTTCAATAGCGACCGGATAGATGCCTACAATATAGCATTTACCGACAAGAATGCCGGGCCCAACAAGGTGGTCCAGGCGCGTAATGCAAGGATTGTCGACATTGCCAGTACTACCGGCAATATCATCGACAGTACCGCAAACTATGTGATCACCTATGCCGACAGCACTGCCGCCATCGCGCCCCGCGTCGTCAATCTCTCAGGCAGTCGCGCTTACGATGGCTCAAGGACATTGAGCCCTGATAAGTTTGTGATTGGCCATTTGGTCAATGGCGAAACTCTGAGCTTGTCGGGCAGCGTGAGCGTCGCCAGCCAAGATGTCGGCCTTTATTCAAATATCAGCGGCTTAAATTTAGGTAATGCGCCTGCCGGCAGCGACGGCCTGGCCGCTAATTACACTTTATCGGGTGGTACGCACACGGCGAGCATTACGCCCTTCGCCGTCAACATTGCCGGTACGCGTGCCTATGACGGCACGACGGTGACCGATGGCAGCATCTTTGCAACGGCACAAAAGGTCGGCAACGAAGTCCTGAAAGTGACAGGCTCGGGCACCGTTGCGAGTAAAGACGTTGGCGCTGGCCAGACCGTCACTTCAAGCGTCAATAATCCTTTAACGCTGGCCGATGGCGTCGATGGCAGCAAGGCCAGCAATTATCTTTTAGCCAGTAGCGGAAATGTTGCCACGATCGTGCCCTACGTCGTGAGCCTCAACGGTGAACGTTCCTACGATGGCTCGACGAGCATCGCGGCTTCCGTGCTCCAGCCCTCACTCGTCGCCGGCAAGCTCGTCAATAACGAGTCGCTGACCTTGCGCGGCAGCGGCACGGCCTTGAGCAAGGATGTCGGCCACGCCGCGCTTGTAAGTCTGGGTAGCCTGACTCTGGCCGATGACGCCAATGGTGGTCTGTCCGGCAATTACACCCTGAGCGGCGGTACTCATACGGCGACCATCAGCCAAGCTGGATTGACGCTGACGACTGATGCAGTAAGCAAGATCTACGATGGTACATTGGCGGCCAGTGGGTCGCCCGTGGTCGTTGCCGGCAGCCTGGTGACGGGCGATACGCTAAGCGGTGGCAGCTATGCTTACCTCGACAAGAATGCCGGCAGCGGCAAGAGCGTCAGTGCCAGCGGTATCACGGTCAATGATGGCAATGGCGGCGCCAATTATGCAGTCACCTACGTCAACAATACGCACAGTGTGATTACGCCCGCACCACTGACGCTGTCGACGGGCGATGTCAGCAAAGTCTATGACGGAGGATTGTCAGCAAACGGTACGCCAGTCGTCGCTGCCGGAACCTTGTTTGGCGATACGCTCAGCGGCGGCAGCTATGCTTACCTCGACAAGAATGCCGGTAGCGGCAAGAGCGTCAGCGCCAGCGCGATCACGATCAATGATGGCAATGGCGGCGCCAATTATGCAGTCAGCTACGTCAACAATACGCACAGTATGATTACACCCGCGCCACTGACGCTGTCGAGCAGTGACGTCAACAAGGTGTTTGATGGCGGACTGGCGGCGAATGGCACACCGGTCGTCACTAGCGGGACTTTGTTCGGCGATACTCTCAGCGGTGGCAGCTATGCCTATCTCGATAAGAATGCCGGCAGTGGCAAGAGCGTCAGCGCCAGCGCGATTACGGTCAATGATGGTAATGGCGGCGCGAATTACACGATCAGCTACGTCAATAATACGAACAGCGTCATTACGCCAGCACCACTGACGCTGTCGACGGGCGATGTCAGTAAAGTCTATGACGGTGGCCTGGCAGCGAACGGTACGCCGGTCGTGAAAGCCGGGACTCTGTTCGGCGATACGCTTAGTGGTGGCAGCTATGCTTTCCTCGACAAGAATGCCGGCAGCGGCAAGAGCGTCAGCGCCAGTGCGATTACGGTCAATGATGGCAATGGCGGCGGCAATTACGCCGTCAGCTATGTCAACAATACGAGCAGCGTCATTACGCCAGCGCCGCTGACGTTGTCCACAGCCGATGTCAATAAGGTGTATGACGGTGGACTGTCGGCGCACGGCACGCCAGTCGTCACTGGCGGGACTTTGTTCGGCGATACGCTTAGCGGTGGCACGTATGCGTATCTTGACAAGAATGCCGGTAGCGAAAAGAGTGTCAGCGCCGGTGCAATCACGGTTAATGATGGCAATGGCGGCGCCAATTATGCAGTCACCTACGTCAACAATACACACAGTGTGATTACGCCCGCGCCACTGACGCTGTCGACAGTGACAGTGAATAAACTCTATGACGGCAATGTCTCGGCTGCCGGCGCGCCATTGCTTGTCAGCGGCACGCTGTACGACGGCGATACGATCAGCGGCGGTAGTTTCGCCTTCACGGACAGGTATGTCGGTAGCAACAAGACGGTGCTCGTTAGCGATATCCATGTCAACGACGCTAACGGCGGTGCGAACTACAGCGTGGGCTATCTCAATGACACTGCCAGTAGCATTAGCGCTTCGCCGCAGGTAATTGCCGCCTCGGAACAAGCCGGTGCCATCGTGGCCTCGACATTGCTGAATACCAAATCGCCTGGCGCTGACCGTCGCTGCATCCTCGACCAGTCAAAATGTATCGCAGCACTGTCGGGATTACCGCTCACGATCAGTGGCGCCGGCATGAAATTGCCGGAAGCGTTGAAATGAGGGAGGCGGTCATGGACTGGATGCTGTTCCATGACCGTCAGTTGAAAGCCGTAAAGTTTGCGTAACATCCAATCACGGTAATCGAACTTAGTGCACGCTATGTCAGCGTGATGCATGGGTGACAATTTGATGAGGAGGCCGAAACATGAAGTTCCAAGGATGGACATCATCGCTGGCGCTCGCCTTGTTTTTGCCCGCCATGCAGGCACATGCGCAGGCTCACAGCACCGCTACGGTGGTACAAGACGGTCCGGCCATAAATGAGGCTGCTGTTGATCAACGCAATAACGTCAAGGCCAGCGTCAGCCTGACCCAGACGGCTAACGCACATGCGGGTTCTGTCAGCGGCGGCCAGCCCGGTATCCTGCAAGTCGACAGCGGCCGTTTGACGACCATCGTCAACCAGCAGGGCGATGTCAGCGTCCTCATCGCACAGCGCGATACTGACCTCGGCTGGGTCACCGTCACGCAGACCGGCGCCGGTCATATCGCGACGATTTCGCAAGCGCGCAACATCGATGTCACCGCAGATATCCGGCAGTGGAATACGGGAAATCGTTCGACGCAAATCCAGACCGGCCTCGCCAACGGCACCGCCGATTCCTGGCAAAGCGGAAATGCCAATACGAGCATGATCGAACAGAGCGGCAGCAAGGTCACGATCGGCTTCGTGATTCAGGAGGGCAATCTTGGTGACGCCAGCATCGTGCAGCACAATGTCGCCAGTACGAACGCAGCGATCCGTCAGCCGGGCACGCACAATATCGCATCAATCGAGCAAGCCGATGGCGTCAATCTGAATGCGACAGTTAAGCAGGCAGGCACGAATCAGTTTGTCTCCGTCGAACAAAGTGGCGCGAACAAGACGGCCGATATTTCGCAGGCCGGCGCCTTGCAGCGCGCTGCCATCTTGCAGCATTGAAGGCCGGCTTCGCCGGCGCAGTACGCTGCGCGAAATTTGCTCATTTAAGCTGGTCGCCTCTGCTCATCGGCGAACTTTTACCGAGTGGCACAAAAGATTGTCCCCAGAGATCAGGGGCTGCTATATTCCTGTCTAAGAGAAAATGTTTTGAGGACAGGTCAATGACAACATTACTGATTCAGGGCGGTACAGTCGTCAATGCCGATCGCGCCTTCCGCGCCGACGTGTTGTGCGTCGATGGCAAGATTGCGGCAGTCGGCGAAAGCTTGCAGGCGCCGGCCGGCGCGACCATCGTTGATGCCGGCGGCCAGTACGTGATGCCAGGCGGGATCGACCCGCACACGCACATGCAATTGCCCTTCATGGGCACAGTGACGCAAGATGATTTTTTCAGCGGCACTGCAGCGGGTCTCGCGGGCGGCACCACGACCATCATTGATTTCGTGATCCCCGATCCGCAAGAATCATTAATGGATGCGTATCGCAAATGGCGTGGCTGGGCAGAAAAGTCGGCCGGCGATTACAGCTTCCATGTCGCCATCACCTGGTGGGATGAAAGCGTCAAGCGCGACATGGGCACGCTGGTGCAGCAAGAAGGCGTGAATAGCTTCAAACACTTCATGGCCTACAAGAACGCCATCATGTGCGACGATGAAACACTCGTGAACAGCTTCCGCCGTGCACTGGAACTGGGCGCGATGCCGACCGTGCATGCTGAAAATGGTGAGCTGGTCTATCTGCTGCAGCAGGAAATGAAAAACCTCGGCATGACCGGCCCCGAAGCGCATCCGCTGTCGCGCCCGCCAGCCGTTGAGGCCGAAGCGGCACAACGCGCCATCGCCATTGCCGATGTGTTGAATGTGCCGATCTATGTCGTGCATGTATCCTGCGCCGAATCCGCTGACGCCATTGCGCGTGCCCGTGCCCGTGGCCAGCGCGTGTATGGCGAAGTCCTGGCCGGTCATCTGATGGTCGACGAAAGCGTGTATCGCCATGCCGATTTTGATTTCGCCGCTGCGCATGTGATGAGCCCGCCGTTCCGCGAAAAGTCGCATCAGCAAGCGCTGTGGCGCGGGCTGCAATCCGGAAATCTGCACACGACCGCGACCGACCATTGCACCTTTTGCGCCGCGCAAAAAGCCGCTGGTCTGACTGACTTCAGCAAGATCCCCAACGGCACCGGCGGCGTCGAAGAGCGCCTGGCCGTCTTGTGGGATGCGGGCGTCAATACCGGCAAGCTCACGCCGAGTGAATTCGTCGCCATCACCTCGGCGAACGCGGCCAAGCTTTTCAACATCTATCCACGCAAGGGCTGTGTCGCGCCCGGCGCCGATGCCGACCTCGTGGTGTGGGATCCGACGGCGACCAAGACCCTGTCGGTGAAGACGCAGAAGTCGCTTGGCGACTTCAATATCTTTGAAGGTCGCACGGTCACTGGTGTTCCTAGTCACACGGTTAGCCGTGGCGAGCTCGTCTATGTGCAAGGCGACTTGCGCGTCGTCGCCGGCGCGGGTCAGTATGTCAAGCGTCCAGCCTTCGGCCCGACCTTCGAGGCCTTGGGCAAGAAGGCGCATCTGGCTGCACCGGTCCCGGTCGTTCGCTAATCATTCATCAGGAAATAGATCATGACCATTTCAATTGACGACATCCGCATCAATGGCGAACGCCTATGGGATTCCCTGATGACGCTGGCTCAAATCGGCGCCACGCCCAAGGGCGGCGTCTGCCGTCTCGCGCTGACCGAGCTCGATAAACAGGGCCGCGACCTCGTCACGGGCTGGGCGCGTGAGGCTGGCATGACCGTCACCATCGACAAAATCGGCAATGGCTTCATGCGCCGTGCCGGGCGCAATAACAGCCTGCCGCCGATCATGACCGGCAGCCATATCGATACCCAGCCGACCGGCGGTAAATTCGATGGCAATTATGGCGTCCTGGCCGGCATCGAAGTCGTGCGTACCTTGAATGATCTGGGCATACAAACCGAAGCACCGATCGAAGTCGCTTTCTGGACCAATGAAGAGGGTTCGCGCTTCGTGCCGGTGATGATGGGCTCGGGCGTGTTCGCAAAAGCCTTCACGCTTGAGCATGCCTATGCCGCGCGCGATACCGAAGGCAAAAGCGTCAAGGAAGAACTCGAACGCATCGGCTATATCGGCAGCGAAGAGCCGGGCGATCATCCGATTGGCGCGTATTTCGAAACGCATATCGAACAGGGCCCTGTGCTGGAAGACCACGACGTCACCATCGGCGTGGTCCAGGGCGTACTCGGCATTCGCTGGTTCGATTGCACCGTCAGCGGCATGGAAGCACATGCGGGCCCGACGCCGATGGCATTGCGTAAGGATGCGCTGCAGGTATCGACCTATCTGATGCAGGAAGTCGTCGCCAGCGCGCTGCGTCACGCACCGCATGGTCGTGGCACGGTCGGCATGGTGCACGTGCATCCGAACAGCCGCAATGTGATTCCGGGCGAGGTGAAGTTTTCCATCGACCTGCGCAACAGTACCGATGCGCTCGTTGATACGATGGTCAATGAAGTGGTCGCCTTCGCCGCTGAGCTCAGTGAGAAATCAGGTTTGACGATCGATATTAAAATGGTGTCGAGCTATCCGGCGCAGGGCTTCCATGCCGACTGCGTCGACGCCGTCGCGCGCGCTGCGGCCAAGCTCGGTTACAGCAATATGCCCACTGTTTCGGGCGCCGGACATGATGCGGTTTATACCGCCAAGCTTGCACCTAGCGGCATGATCTTCATCCCGTGCAAGGACGGCATCAGCCACAATGAAATCGAGGATGCCAAGCCCGAGCACATCACCGCTGGCTGCAATGTGCTGCTGCATGCGATGCTGGAGCGGGCGGTCGTGGTCGTTTAGAGGGCTATGAGGGGCGCCCTACGGCCTGCGTGAGCCAAGGTAGTGCTCTCGAGTCCCCGCGTAAAGTATCACGCAATCCCCGGCACTGACGGGCGGCAGCTGCTGGCGCTACTTGAACGCTTGTTTGAACGCTTGTTACAAAATAACGCAGCAGCCACTTTTTTTGACGGTACGATCGGCGTCGGGCAGTACCCTGTACAGCGCCCGGGGTACGCTCTGCGGCAGTTTGTCGCCTACCGCTATGTAGGTTAGCGGACCCACGCGAAAATTACCCAGGTAATCCGGGTCTGCCGGGTCGAGGATGCTGACAGCGAGATCGCTTGGACGGAATACGCGCACACGTTTTCCTTGCGCGCTCCATTGCCGCATTTTTGCGGCAAACTGCGCATCATAATCGCGCATCTTGCAGCAGACATTGGCCCAGGGATCGATGACCCAGCCGTCCGAGCTGGACACGCTATACCCTTTGTGGCCGCCGATGGTTTCAGGGTGCTGGTCGGCGCCATCGTCGACCAGACAAAATGCATGGTCAGCAGGTGCATTGGCGCCCACGAACCACGCTGTGCCTATCTTGTCGCGTACTACCAGATACGCCGCCGCCGCTGCCATCTCAACGCAATTTCCCGCGACTTCGAGTTGATCGAGCACTTCGAAACCGTAGCTCAGCATATCGCCAGTGTCGAAGGCCTTGGATTCGCGCAGCGGTTTGATATTGTCCCAAGCCTTGGAGGCATTCATGTTGCGCCAGGCTATTTTCTTTTGCATGGCGGGCGTCATTTTTAAATCAGCGAAGTTCGCTGCGCTCGTGTCATAAATTTTGTTAGCGGATTTCTTCCGGCCTTTGAAGTAGGCGCGGACCGTGGCATGGACTTCCCGCACCAGCGCTTCGTTGATCGCCATTATTGACACTCCCTTGAGCGAAAGTTATTGCAGTTTGCGCGGCTTACAAAATAACGCAAACGCCGCTTTTTTTGACCTTGCGAAAGTCTTGCGGCAGCGCTCCAAAGAGCGCTTTCGGTATGCCCTGCGGGAGCTGGTCTGAGGTCTTGATGTATTCAATTTTCCCTTTCTGAAAGCCGCTCATCCAGTTGAATTCTGCCGGGTTCATGGCCGTGGCGAAGTCTTCGTCCGCACGTTCGACGATGATGAGCTTGCCTTGCTTGCTCCATTCACACATCTTCCTGTAAAAAGCGACGTCATAGTCGCGCATCCTGCAGCAGACATTCGCCCAGGGATCGATCACCCAGCCATCCCCGCCGCAGACGCTATAACCTTTCGGGCCGGCGATGGTCTCAGGGTGTTCTTCAACGCCATTGTCGACCAGGCAAAAGGCATGGTCGCCGGGGGGATTGATGGCGACGAACCAGGCTGTGCCAATGTTTTCGCGCCTGACCAGGTAGGCGGCGGCTGCCGCCATTTCCACGCAATTGCCGGTTGCATTCTGTTGATCAAGGACGTCGAAGCCGAAGGGAAGGATGTCGTCGGCATTGAATTTCCTGTCCTTGCGCAGGTGATTGATCTGGAATGAAGCGCCCATCGCATTCGTGTTGCGCCGCGTGACTTTCTCCAGCAAGCCCGGCGTCGATTTCAAGTCAAGGAAGGTCGTGTCATACATCTTGTTGGAGGATTTAGTCTTCCCTTTGAAGTAGGCGCGCACGGTGGCATGTACTCCCCGGACCAGCGCTTCGTTGATTGCCATCGCTCATACTCCTTCGCCTTGTATTCCAGTAACACTAGCAAAAATTACTGTGGAAGACCGCGAAGCAGCTCGCAAATTTTAGTATATGCAACACTCGTGACGCCCGGTACTGTTAGCACTGACAGGCTGTAGCTCAGGACGCCAGCAATTCTCCCAGCGCCGCATGGATAAAGCGCGCATCCACCGGATTATGCTGCGGCATGCCGGCGCGATGGCCCCAGTCCGAGGGGATGATCTGCAGCTTTGCGTTTTGCATGCGTGCGACTTCACGGCGGCTATCTTCAACCTGAAAATACAGGTCTGTCGCACAGGGCATGATCAGGGTTCGCGCCTTGATCGCGCCGAGTGCTTTTGTGATGTCGCCGGCATACAGGCTATTGGCGCTGATATCGCCCTGTTGCCAGGCCCAGATGTGCGCAAGTAAATTCGCCGGATCGCGGCGCAGGAAATTGCCTTCCCAATTCGTCACGACATAATCTTCGGCCGACGAGCAGCCGCTCTGGCGCCACAGTTCGTCGCGGTAAAAAGTTTGCGACATGGCCCAGCTCGCATAGACGCGCCCCATGGCGCGCAGGCCACGTTCGGGAAAGCCGGTGAAGCGACCATCCTGATAATGGACATCGGCGCACAGCGTGCCTTTGACGCCTTCGAGGAAGACTTGATTATGCGGCGCCGTTTTCGCCGCGCCGCAAATCACGGCGAGCCGCTCGACGGCATCGGGGAACAGCGCCGCCCAGTGATAGGCCTGCATGCCGCCCATCGACCAGCCGCAGGCCAGCGCGATGTGCTCGATGCCGTAGACGTCCTGCAGCATGCGCCGCTGCACCTGCACACTGTCGGCCAGCGTAAATTGCGGCCAGCGGCTGTTATTCCATGGCGAGCTCGCATTGCTCGGCGAAGACGACAGGCCATTGCCGAACAAATTCGGCACGACGATGAAATAACGTTCCGGGTCGAGCGCGCCATGGGTGCCGATCATCCATTCGATGTCGGTATGCTGCGCACCGAAGGGCGTGAGCCACAGGATGACGTTGGAGCGATCGGCGTTGAGCGTACCGTAGGTCTGGTAGGCCAGTCGTGTGTTGCGGCAGCTGAGGCCGGATTGCAACTCTACGGTGCCGGCTTCAAAAATTTTAGTGTCCATATTTTCCCTAACCGCCCAGATAGGCTTCTTTGACCAGTGGATGACTGATCAGATTGTCAGTCGAATCTTCGAGCACGACGCGGCCGTTTTCGAGCAGGTAACCGCGCGTGGCCACCGACAGCGCCATTGCCGCATTCTGTTCAACGAGCAGGATGGTCACGCCGAGTTTATTGATGCTGACGATCTTGTCGAATAATTGCTCAACGATGATAGGTGCCAGTCCCAGCGAAGGTTCATCCAGCAGCAGCAATTTTGGCCGGCCCATCAGGGCGCGACCGACGGCCAGCATTTGCTGCTCGCCGCCCGACATCGACCAGGCCAGCTGGCTGCGCCTTTCTGCCAGCCGCGGAAACAGGGCATACACACGCTCGAGATCATCGTCAATCGAGTCGCGCCGTTTGCGCCACGGTGTGGCACCGATCTCGAGATTCTCCTGCACTGACAAGCCGGAAAAGACGCGCCGACCTTCCGGCGAATGCGCAATCCCGAGACGCACGATGTCTTCCGGCGCGCGACCGACTAGCTTTTCTCCAATGAAGCTGATGCTGCCCGCCGACAGCGGCAGCAGACCCGAGATCGTGTGCAGGCTGGTGGTCTTGCCGGCGCCATTGGCGCCGATGAGCGTGACGATCTCGCCTTCATTAACGCGAAACGAAACCTCGTGCAGCGCCGTGATGCTGCCATAACGGACATTGATACCGGATACTTCAAGCATGGATTTCTTCCTTGGGCTGGCCTGATGGTGCGCTGTTGGCTGCGACACGCGCTTCGCGTGGACGGCCGAGATAGGCTTCGATGACCTGCGGATTGGTCTGAATTTCCTGCGGCGTGCCTTCGGCGATCTTCTTGCCGAAATCGAAGACCGTGATGCGGTCGGAAATACCCATCACCAGGCGCACATTGTGTTCGACAAAAATCACCGTGATGCCGGCGTCGCGCAGGGCGACGATGGTTTCCATCAAGCGTGTCGATTCCTGCGGATTCATGCCGGCGGCAGGTTCATCGAGCAGCAAGACTTTCGGCTTGGTCGCTACGGCGCGGGCGATTTCCAGCAAACGCTGCTGCGCATACGCGAGGCTGCCAGCAGGACGCTCGGCAAAGGCAGCCAGGCCGACGAACTGCAGTGCTTCCATGGTGTCGGCGCGCATCGTCGCTTCCTGCTGCTTCTGGCCGCTCGTGCCGGCGAGGATGCCGAGCACATTCGCGCCGGTATTGCAGGATGCACCGACCATCACGTTTTCGAGCACAGTCAGACTCTTGTAGACGCGGATATTCTGGAAGGTGCGCGACAGGCCGACTTTGGCGATCGCGCTCGGACGGCTGCCGATCAGCTCCACGCCGTCGAGCAGGACCGATCCTTCCTGCGCCTGATAGGCGCCTGACAGTACATTGAGGAAAGTCGTCTTGCCCGAACCATTCGGCCCGATCACTGCATGTACACTGCCGCGCTTGACCGACAGGCTGACCGCATCGAGGGCAGTGAGGCCACCGAAGCGCATGGTCACGGCGCCGACTGCCATCACCGTCTGATCTTGCTCGCCGGTGGGCATCGCACTACGCTGCGCGCGCAATGTGACTGGCGTCGTGCTGTCGACTGCGGCTGCTGCTTCAGCCGGACGCGCTGCATCACGCGTGAAGCGTTTGCGGATGCTCACCAGACCATCCGGCAGGAAGGTAATCATCAGGATCACGCCCACGCCGTACAGCACCATGTACCATTCTTTCAAAAAGCGCAGCGCTTCCGGCAAGGCTGTCAAGACCACCGTGCCGATCACCGCGCCAACTGCAGAACCAACGCCGCCGATGACGAGCATGACGAAGAACAGCACCGCCTGCGTATTCGAAAACAGGTCGGGGCTGACGTAATTGACGGTACCGACATAGAGGCTGCCGGCGATGCCCGCATAGATCGACGACAGCGCAAACGCCAGCATTTTGACGCGCACAGTATCGACGCCCATCACTTCGGCGGCGATCTCGGAGTCACGCAGCGCGATCATCGAACGCCCGAGTTTCGAGGCACGCACGCGCAGCGACAGCCATAGGGCCAGCGCGCACCAGACCAGCAGGAAGTAGTAATGCTGCACATGGCCGACCAGCGCATGACCGAACAGGCTCACAGGCGGCACGCCGCGCAAGCCCGAAGTGCCGCCCGTGACCGGTTCCCAGTGCACGAGTATTAGCTGCACGATTTCGCCAAAGGCAATCGTCGCCATCGCCAGGTAATACGCCCGCAAACGCAGTGTCGGAATGCCCAGCAGCAGGCTGCATAAACCTGTTGCGACAGCAGCAGCCGGCAACGCCAGCCAGAAGGAAAAGCCATTCAGGGTCAGCCCGGCCGTGACATAAGCGCCAATACCCCAGAACGCCGCCTGGGCAAAATTAATCTGGCCGCAATAGCCGGTAATGAAATTTAAACCGACCACGACGATCAGGCTGATCAGTCCGAGATTGACGAGCTGCAGCAGGTATTTGCCGGGCAGCGCAAACGGTAAGGCCAGCAGCACGACGGTCGCTAGCAGCGCCAGCAAGAGCAGGCGCAGTGGCGGAAATTTAAGGGAAGTCATACACGCTCACTTTGCTTTTCGCCGAACAAGCCTTGCGGCCGCACGAACAGGAAGCCGACCATCACGACAAAGGAAATCACGTCGCGGAAATCGGAAGAAATATAGCCCGCAGCGAGCGTCTCGATCACGCCCAGCAGCAGTCCCGCCAGCACCGCGCCATAAAGATTGCCGAAGCCGCCGATGACGCTGACGACGAAGGCTTTCAAGCCCAAAGCGCCGCCCATGGTCGGGTCAGCCAAAAATAGCGGCGACACCAGCAGTCCCGCCGCACCGGCGAGCATGGAGCCGAGCATGAAGGCCACCGCCACCGTGTAGCGCACGCGCACACCGACCAGGCGCGCCATGTCCATGTCCAGCGAGGTCGCACGAATCTGGCGGCCGAAGCGAGTGCGGTTCATGAACCACCATTGCAGCAAGAGCAGTACGGCTGTAGCCGCGAAGATGAACAGCACATGGCGCGAGATCACCACCGAGCCGAAGGCGATCTGCGCCGTCCCAAACGGTGAAGGCACCGACTGCGGCAAGGGGCCGAAGAAAATCAGTACAAGGTTTTCCAGCACGATGCCCACAGCAATCGTGGTCAGGATCACCAGATAAAACGGCTTGCCGCGCAGAGGGTAATAGGCGACCAGCATGAAGATCACGCCGATGATGGCCATCGCCGCAAAACTGATCAGGTAGGCGGCCCAGATCGGCAGTGCGAATTGCGTCATGGTCGTAAAGCCGAGAAAGGCGCCGAGCATCAGCAGCTGGCCCTGGGCGAAATTGACGATACGCACCGCATTGAAAATCTGCAGCAGGCCGAGCGCAATGAGCGCGTAAATCGCGCCCATGGCCAGGCCGTTAATGACGAGTTGTAGCATGGGCAATCGCCGCGGGTTTGCCCGCGCACGCCTAAAAAATAAGCAAAAAAATCGGATGCAGCTGTAGCAGTATTTGCGGACCCGAAGTCGAGTCCGCGATGACTTGATTTAGAAGCCAGCTTCCTTGATCGTCCCGACCATTTCCGTGGTCTTGCCCTTGTTGGCGTAGATGCCCATGGTGTGCGCCAGATTGCCGTCCTTGTCGGCGACGTAGGTGGTCAGCAAACCTTTCCAGTCCTTCAGCGCATGCAATTCATTACGCAAGCGCAGTGGATCGCAGCCGACCTTTTCGATCGCGGCTTTCAAGATGTACATGCCATCGCGATAGCCGAGCGCGAAGTTATCGGCCGGGATCTTGCTGCGCTCAAGGACGCGCTTGGAAAATGCCAGCGCCTTGGCATCAGTCGTCACCTGCGGGAATACGCCGCCGATGCCGATCGAGCCATCGGCTTCTTCCGGCGTCAGGTTCGCCAGCGTGGTCGGTGCCACGGCGCTCGAATTGCCGATCACGGGTATCGTGATGCCGAGGGCCTTGCGCTGCTTCATGACCAGCGCGACGTCACCGGGGCGACCGATCAGCACCAGCATGTCGGCGTTGGCGTTCTTGATTTTCGTGAGCTGGGCGCTCATGTCCTTGTCGTTCAAACCATAGCTTTCCACGGCGACGGGCTTGACCTTGAGCTTGTCGAAGGCCGCGATCAAGCCCTTGGCTGCGCCCAGGCCGTAATCGTCGGAGACGGTCAGGATGGCGGGCTGCTTCTTCTTCAGGTTCTCGACGACATAGTGTGGAATGGCATCGGCCAGCTGGCCATCATGGACGTGGAAGCGGATCAGCCATGGATTGTCCTGCTTCATCAGCTGGCCATTCGTGCCCGCCGTGAAGACCGGAATACCGGCGCTCTTGATGGTGTCGTTTTGCGTAAAGATGTGCGGGCTGATCATCGATGAAAACACGGCGACTGGCTTGTCTTCGAGCAGGCGGTTCAGTGTGTTCAGGGCGGTCGTCGACGAGCCGGTCGCGTCTTCAATCGACAGCTTGATTTTCTTGCCGCCGATGCCGCCGGCGGCATTGATTTCTTCGACCGCATCTTCGAGGCCGAGCTTGGCTTGCACGCCCAGCAGGGCGACGCCGGAGGTCAGTGGCGTGCTCAGTGCAATATTAATCGGGCTCGGGCAGCTCGCGGGGGTTTGGGCGTAGGCATTCACGGTGAGCATTGCGGCCAGGGCAATCGCAGCGCGGGGAAACGAGAGGTGTGAAGCAGGGTGCATAAAAACTCCTGAAAATGGCATGGAAAAATAAGGCGTTTGGGTGCTTTGGCGTTGCGTCATACAGGTAATTAGGTCAGCGTTATTTGGCCAGCGGCGCGTCCATCAAGCTCACATGCGCGGCGACGACTTTCCAGCCGGCGTCGGTGCGTATCCAGGTCTGGGTCTGGCGGCCGATGCGGCTGCTGCTTTCGCGCGTGAATTCTGTGCAGGCCGTGGCGCTGTCGCGCCCGAAGGTCGTGATGACGGTGTTGTGCAAATCGCGCATCAGGCCCACGGAAGGGCGGCCGGCGCGGAAGGCGCGAATCTGTGCGAAGCCGTACAGGTTTTCGCCCACGCCGTAGCGCAGCGTATGCGCGCTGTCGAGGAAGAGGTGATCGAGCACCGCGACTTCGTTATGCACGAGCGCATGTTCATAGCGCGCAAACATGGCTTGCACTTCCGCGAGCACTTCGGGGCGATTGATTTCAGGCTGGCCGGGACCCTGATCGCGCACATCATGCGCAATGACGAAATCGAGCAGCGCCTGATCCGCGCCCGGCGCCATCATCAGCGACAGGCCGAGCGGCAAGCCATCTACGCTCGCAGCCGGTACGCTCACTTGCGGCGCACCCGACATGCCGGCGATGCACAGCATGCGCATGGCTTTGCCGCGGAAGACTTCGAGCTGGTCACCCGGCGTATTCAGTTCAGGTGCCACGCCCGGTGCGCTCGGCAGGCACAGTACGGTGCCCGGTGTGAGGATGGTCGCGAGGCGCAAGCGAAAGGCATCGCGCACGCGCTGTGCCGGGGCCGTGTCGCTGGCCTGAATTTTTGCGGCGCCTTGAAATCGCTCGGCAATGCCGGGACCGAATTGCGGCTGTTCGCGCGTTATCCATGCGCCATGCGCAGCCCAGATTTCCGCGCCTTGCAAGGTGCGGAAGGCCAGCATCAATTCATCCTGATGATCATTGGCGACGTGGACCTCAATGACCTCGGCAAACTGTGCGCGCAAGCGTTCAACTGCAGGTTCCAGTGCGCTGCGTTCGGCATCGCCTAACTGTGCAAACAGGTCGCTGGCGATCACCAGTCGCGTCGGCGTTTGTGGTGCAGCATCTTCGCCGAGCAGCACCGTGCCGACGCGTTTGAGATGGTCGGCGCTGCTGGCAAACCAGCCAACCGTATCAAAGCTCTCTGCCAGCGGTGCGAGTCCTGCCGTGGTGACCCGGCCATGCGAAGGGCGCATGCCATACACACCGCAGTAGCTGGCCGGCAGACGCACGGAGCCGCCGCAGTCGGTGCCGAGACCAATATCGATCAAGTCGGAGGCGACCGCCGAGACCGAGCCGCTGGATGAGCCGCCCGGAATGCGACCCGGTGCGCGCGGATTCGGTGGCGTGCCGTAATGCCAGTTCTCGCCATTGAGACTGTAGGTCATTTCATCGGTGACGGTGATGCCGGTCATTTTCGCACCAGCGGCGAGCAGGGCGGCGACAGCGGCAGCATTGTGGAGTGCTGCGGCGTGGGTGCGCTGCCAGTCGGGACTGCCGAAGCCAGTCACATGGCCAGCGATGTCAAACACATCCTTCACGCCCAGGCGCAGGCCGTCGAGCACGCCCGAGCCGGTAGCGTCAAGGCTGATGCTGGCCGCGCAAAATGGGGAAGTTGAAACGCTCATGCGGGGACTCCTGATGTTAAAAAGCTCAGCAACATTTGCTGGTTCTGCTGTTTGTGTTCCGCCTGCCATTGCGGCGTGAGTAAGTCCGTCTTGAAAATCCAGGACAGCGTGTAGGCATTCGATTTGTGGAAGTAGGCATGGCTGACGAGCGCCACATACAGATGCAGCGGATCGATCCCGGCCCGCACACTGCCGTCGGCGACGCCGCGCTGCAAAAGGTCTTGCAAATTCGCGATCACGGGCGAGGCCATCACAGGAATCAGCGCCGACTTTTTCATGAAGCGCGCGCGGTTCAGGTTTTCGGACGACAGCAGGTTCATTAATTCCGGATGCGCGCCGAAGTGGCTGTCGATGTAGTCGTTCATTTGCATCAGGCCAGCTAGCGGCGGCAGGGCGCTGAAATCGAGTTTGGTTTCTTCGAGGCGCAGTGAGGCCAGCGCGTGCTCGAGCACTTCGATGTAGAGGTTTTCCTTGCCGCCGAAGTAGTGATAAATCATGCGGATATTGACCTTGGCGCGCTTGGCCAATTGTTCGATGCGCGCGCCGCTGTAACCCTTCGCGGCGAACTCGGAAACAGCGACCTTGAGGATGCGCGCGCGGCTGGCTTCGGCATCGCGTTTGGGTTTGGTCGGTGCGGCCTTCCTGGCTTTGCTCGCGCTCGTCATGCAGCCTCCCGGGAGCGGGTAGTCAGTGCGTGCTGCAGGGACGTTGATGGCATGGCGGTTTCTCAAATGCTGGGTGACCTGGCTCTATTCGCAAGAGCTGTGCCAGCGTTTGAATAAGTAATAAGTTACTTACTAGTGCGGAATTTGAGGAGGGCTGCGATGGCAGTGCACTGTTTGGAGGATGGGTATGGGAATCGGTCGTAAATGGTGCGCAGAACCAGGGCGCTTCGTACATGCCGGCCATAAAAAAAAGCAGCGCCCCCGTGAAGGAGACGCTGCCTGTCCGGCGCGCTTTGCGCTGCCTTCTGTGTTTACTTCAGCGCGGCTGCTGCATCCCACACGACGTGGCTATACGCTGCCTTGCCCGGGTCTTTCTTGATCACGGGCGCGCTGCCGCCACCGAGCAAGACCTTGACCGTACGCTCATACGCTGCCGGATCGAGGTAGCCGATCTTCGCAGTGTTGGCGTTCGTGATGAGCTTGGCGACGTTTTCCATCTGGCGCTTTTGCACGGCCACCGTGGCGCTGCCGGAGCTGTCGGCGGCGACCATGATCTTCGCTGCTTCTTCCGGGTTCTTCACAGCTTCATTCCAGCCTTTGAAAGTCGCTTTCAGGAACTTCGCCATCTTCGCGACGAAGGCCTTGTCTTTCAGGCTGGACTCGAGCACATACAAGCCATCTTCCAGCGAGGCCACGCCCTGATCCTGATAGTAGAAAGTGACGAGCTCGCTTTCCTTCACGCCGGCGTCAATGACTTGCCAGTATTCGTTGTAGATCATGGTCGAGATGCAGGCGGCCTGATTTTGCAGCAGCGGGTCGACGTTGAAGCCTTGTTTCAAGACCTTGACGTCGCTGTCGGTCTTGTAGCCGAGCTTGGCCATCCAGTTCAGGAAGGGATACTCGTTACCGCCGTACCAGACGCCGAGGGTCTTGCCCTTCAAGTCTTTTGGCGAACTCACGCCGCTGGATTTTTTACAGGTCAGCATCAGGCCGGAACGGTCGAATACCTGCGCGATATTCACCAGTGGCACACCGGCTTCGCGCGCCGCCAGCGCATCCGGCATCCAGTTCACGATCGCGTCGGCCGATTTGCCGGCGATGACTTGCACCGGCGAGACGTCAGGTCCGCCCGGCTTGATGGTGACATCGAGGCCGGCTTCCTTGTAATAGCCCTTGGCTTGCGCGACGTAATAACCGGCGAACTGGGCTTGCGGCACCCACTTCATTTGCACGGTGATCTTGTCGGCAGCAACGGCCGACAGACTGCCCAGTGCCAGCAGGCTTGCCAGCAAGATTTGGGAAAGCTTCAACGGTGATGTCATTCATTTCTCCTAGTTACGGGGTGGGGAAGCATGGGTGAAAATCAAAATAATTCAAGTCGACCTGATCGACGGATGCCAGAACGCGAGGCGTCGCTCAAGACGTACCAGCAGCGCATAACTGCCCGTGCCGGTGACGGCCGCGACCACGATCGCGGCCCAGACCAGCGGCATGTTCATGCGCGCCGCTTCAGTCGAAATGCGAAAGCCCAGACCCACGGTGGGCGAGCCAAAGAATTCCGCCACGATCGCGCCGATCAGCGCCAGCGTCGCATTGATCTTCAGTGCGCCGACCACAAACGGCACGGCAGCCGGCAGGCGCAAATCGAGCAGCGTACGTTGATAGCTGGCGGCGTAGCTGAACATCAGTTCGCGTTCGAGCTTGCCCGCTGCGGCCAGTCCGGCCAATGTGGAGATCAGCATCGGGAAGAAGGTCATCAGCACGACCACGGCGGCCTTGGATTGCCATTCGAAGCCGAACCACATGACGGCGATCGGTGCGACTGCCACGAGCGGCACGGCGCTCGTCAATGACGCCAGCGGCAGCAAGCCGCGCTGCAGGAAGGGCAGGCGGTCGATGGCGATCGCGACGATGAAGCCCAAGCCACTGCCGAGCAGCCAGCCGATCACGACTGCTTTCAAGACCGTTTGCGCAAAGTCGCCACCCAGCGCGCTCGCATGTTCGACAAAGGCGATGGCGATCAATTCCGGCGCCGGCAGAAGCACGCGCGGCACTTCCAGCGCCAGCACCAGCAGCTGCCAGAAATAAATGATCCACACACCGAACAAGGCAGCGGCGAGCAGATGATCGAAGCGGCCGCCTTCAAATGCGGCGCAACGTTGCAGGCTGACTATGGCCAACAAGGCGAGCGCTGCGACCACGAGCCAGAAGCCGCCCGCACCGGGCGCGACCGCTGTCGCCGCCGGCAGCTGCAGCCAATGCCAGGCGGCTAGCATGCTGGCTACAGCCATCATCAGACTGGCACTGCGCGCCGAGGGCAGCAAGGCGCGTCCCGACGCCATCAGCAGCAGCACGATCGCGACGAGCGCACCGCCATCTTGCCAGGCATAGGTTTTCAATTCGCCCTCACCCGGCACGTTCAGGCTGAATGCGAGCGAGAGGACTGTCAGTGCCAGCGCGGCCAGGGCCAGCAGGCTGCCCGGCGTGCGCACAGGCGCATTCATGACGGGAATCATGGGCGGCTCCTGTTACTCAACACGAGTTTTTGCAGCAGCGACACCGACGATGTCAGCGTCAAGCCCAGCAGCGCCGACATCACCAGCGCCGACCAGATCTGCACGGTATTGCCGTAGTAAGAACCGGTCAGCAGGCGCGCGCCCAGGCCGGCCTGCGCGCCGGTCGGCAGTTCCGCGACCATGGCACCGACGAGGCCGGCGGCAATCGCCACTTTGAGCGCCGGGAACAGGAAGGGTAATGCGGACGGCAGGCGCAGCATGAACAAGGTATCCCAGCGCGAAGCGGCGTAGGTATACATGAGCTCGGTCTCGATACGCTGCGGTGCGCGCAAGCCCTGCACCATCGCCACCGTCACCGGGAAGAAGCACAGATACATCGCGATCACGGCTTTGGGCAAGACGCCGGCCAGACCTAATGTACCAAGGATGACCAGCACGATCGGTGCGATGGCCAGCACCGGCACGGTTTGCGAAGCGACGATCCACGGCAGCAGCGCTCGATCCAGTGTGCGTGAATGCACGATCAGCACCGCCAGTACCAAGCCGAGCACAGTGCCCATGGCAAAGCCAAGCAGCGTCGACTCGGCTGTCACGCGCACATGGAACAGCAGATTGCGCGGTGAATCAATCGGCCAGTCGATCAGGCTGGAAAAGAAATCCGCTGCCACCTGATGCGGCGCCGGCAGGATTGGTCTTTGCATGGCCAGCGTCGCATCGATCAGGTCGCGCCAGTTCCAGCTGCCTTTCGGCGCGAGCACACGCTCGATGGCGCCATCGGCATTGAGCCAGATCGCGCCCGCATACCAGAGTAGCAGGCCGGCCAGCAGCAGCACCGTCACCGGCACGAAGCTGTCTTTAAATCCGGCGGACTGTTTAGTGATGGCCATCGGCGAGCGCCTCCCGCACTTCGTGGGCCAGCTGCATGAATTCGGGCGTATCGCGCAGTCCCAGATGGCGCTCGTCCGGCAAAGTTGATTCGATGACCTTGACGATACGACCCGGGCGCGGCGACATGACCACGATGCGCGTGGACAGATACACGGCTTCGGCGATTGAATGCGTGACGAAGACGACGGTGCGGCGTTCGCGCAGCCACAGCTGCTGCAATTGTTCGTTGAGATTGTCGCGCGTGATTTCATCGAGCGCGCCAAACGGTTCATCCATCATCAGAATGCGCGGTGCAAAGGCCATCGCACGCGCGATCGAGACACGCTGCTGCATGCCGCCCGAGAGCTGCCACGGGTATTTGTTTTCAAAATTTTGCAGGTCCACGCGCGCGAGCTGTTCACGGGCGATAGCGCGCGCGGCTTCCGGCTCGCGCCCTTGAATTTGCAGCGGCAGCATTACGTTTGCCAGTACGGTGCGCCA
Source organism: Oxalobacteraceae bacterium (assembly GCA_947448025.1). Lineage (GTDB taxonomy): Bacteria > Pseudomonadota > Gammaproteobacteria > Burkholderiales > Burkholderiaceae_D > CANFLV01. Next base: position 95,778 of record CANFLV010000002.1, read on the forward strand.
AGGGAACAGTGCCGGCGCCTGGAATACATAGCCGTAAGCACGCGCGAGGCGCGCATCGTGGGGCGTGACGCCATTGACCAAGACGGTGCCCGAACTGATCGGTTCGAGATCGGCGATCACGCGCAGCAGCGTCGTTTTGCCGCAGCCGGAAGGACCAATGAGGGAGACGAATTCGCCTTCCTTGATCGTCAGGTCGATTTCCTGCAGCGCGTGGACCGGCGCATCAACAGAAGGATAGATGACGCTGGCCTTGCGCGCCTCGATGACGGCGCGCGCTGGGGTAGCAGCGCTGGTGCCAGTGGCAGATTCAGACAACGGGGTGTTAGGGGGCATAGACAATCTGCGAAATGAACGGGTTAAAATTTAAGCAAACAGTCAATATGAGGTAAATTCAAGCAATTGATGTGCCACAGCATGTTACACCTGTAATTGCAGGGCTTGTGCATGATCACGGCCGCTAAGTGCACCAATTTTGTGCCTGGATTCGAACCATAACCAACCTTATGTGAAAGCGAAGGCAGACATGCTGGATTTATTACTACATAACGCCACGCTGGCCGACGGTCGCACCGGCATGGGCGTGGCCGTGCAGGGCGGCGTGATTACGGCAGTGACAGCCGGACTGTCGCCGGTGAACGCGCCGGCGCATGAAGTCGTCGACGCCGAAGGCCAGCTGCTCAGTGCGCCGTTTGTGGACGCGCATTTTCATATGGATGCGACGCTGAGTTATGGCCTGCCGCGCGTGAATGCGAGCGGCACGCTGCTCGAAGGGATCGCGTTGTGGGGCGAACTGAAACCCATGCTTACACAGGACGCATTGGTCGAACGTGCGTTGGCGTATTGCGACTGGGCTGTAGCCAAAGGTTTGCTGGCCATACGCAGCCATGTCGATATCTGCGACGACCGCCTGCTGGCTGTGGATGCGCTGCTTGAAGTCAAACGTCGCGTCGCGCCTTATCTGGATTTGCAGCTGGTCGCCTTCCCGCAGGATGGCCTCTTGCGCGCACCGACTGCCCTCAATAATCTCAAGCGCGCGCTGGCGAAGGGCGTCGATGTCGTTGGCGGCATACCGCATTTTGAACGCACCATGGCCGATGGCGCAGCCAGCGTGAAGCGCTTGTGCGAGCTCGCCGCTGACCAGGGCAAGATGGTCGACATGCATTGCGATGAATCCGATGATCCAATGTCGCGCCATGTCGAAACGCTCGCCTATGAGACGCATCGACTCGGCCTGCATGGGCGCGTGACCGGCTCGCACCTGACGTCGATGCACAGCATGGACAATTATTATGTCAGCAAACTGCTCGCACTAATGGCGGAAGCGCGCCTGAATGTCGTGGCCAACCCTTTAATTAATATCACGCTGCAGGGTCGCCACGATACCTATCCGAAGCGCCGCGGCATGACGCGCGTGCCTGAACAGCTCGCTGCAGGATTGACTGTCGCCTTCGGCCATGACTGCGTGATGGACCCGTGGTACAGCCTCGGTTCGGGTGACATGCTGGAAGTGGCGCACATGGGTTTGCATGTGGCGCAGATGACGAGCCAGGCGGCGATGCGGCAATGCTTCGAGGCGGTGACGACGAATCCGGCGCAGATACTCGGGCTGACGCATTTCGGCATTGAGGCCGGTCGTGAAGCGAGTTTCGTCTTGCTGCAGGCGCGTGATACGGTCGAGGCGATCCGCCTGCGCGCGCAGCGGCTCAAGGTATATCGCAAGGGACGTTTGCTGGCCGAAGGACCGGCACTGCGTTCACGGCTGCAGATAGCTGGGCGGCCGGCGGAGGTGTCGTTTCAAACCACGCCTCACCAGCGATAAGTTCTTAGCCCCTCTTTTAACTCGTGCATGGCCAGCTCGAATTCGCGGATGTCGGCTGGTAGCTGCGCAGATGCGGCGCACCGTTCGAGCTCGCTCGCGGCATTGCTCGCGCGCTCGTAGAAAAATGTGCCGACCATGCCCTTGAGCGTATGCGCGCTGCTGCGTACCAGCGCGGAATCGCCATTGGACATGCCATCGCGGATCTTTTGCATATGGACCGGCGCATCGCGTAAAAACAGCTGCACGAGCTCATCGAAAAATGCGCGGTCTTCGTCGATCATTGCGCGCATCTTCGTCAAGTCCAGTTGGTCGGCCGGCTGCAGCGCTGGCTGATATTGATCAGGTGGCGTCTCGCCGCGCGGTGCCAGGCCATCAAGCGCGAGCCACAAGGCGTCGGAATTGATCGGCTTGGCCAGGTAGTCATCCATGCCACTTTGCAGGCAGTTTTCGCGCGCGCCAGCCATTGCATGCGCCGTCATGGCGACAATATGGATATGTTCACCGCGCGCCAGCTCTTGCTCGCGGATGCGTTTGGTAGCGTCATGGCCATTCATCAGCGGCATGTCGACGTCCATCAAGATGGCATCGAAGCGGTCTGCTTGCCAGCGCTGCAAGGCCTCGATCCCATTATTGGCGACGGTGACCTGATGGCCGAGCTTTTCGAGCAGACGTACGGCGAGAACCTGGTTGACGGCATTGTCTTCGGCCAGCAGCAGCTTGAGCTTGCGCCGCGTCTCCTTGAGGGAATGGCGCGTGATCAGTGCTGCGCTTTGCTGCAGTGGCGCGCCCAGTCCCGTCATGATTGCATCGAACAGTTCCGACTGCGAGACCGGTTTCATGAGATAGCTGGCCACGCCGATTTCGCGGCAACGGGCGGCGTCGCCACGCTGGCCTTCTGAGGTCAGCATCATGATCGTCGGGCAGCCATATTCCGGATGCAGTTTCAGCTGCGCTGCCAAGTCAAACCCGTCCATGCCCGGCATGCGCACATCGAGCAGTGCCAGCTCATACGTCTGTCCGTCGCGGGCGGCCCGCGCCAGTTCATTGAGCGCTTCTTCGCCGCTGGCGACAGCGGTGCCGATCATTTTCCAGTTATTCAAGATTTCTAGCAGCAGGCTGCGGTTGGTCGCATTGTCGTCAGCGACCAATACGCGCATGCCGGCGATGCGACCGGTATTGTGATAATTGGCCAGCGGGTCGATAGCGACGACCGGCATTTGCAAATCAACATGGAAGGTACAGCCATGGCCAACTTCGCTTTCCAGGCCGATCCGCCCGCCCATCAAGCCGACGAGCTGCGCCGAAATGGTCAGGCCGAGGCCAGTGCCGCCATACTGGCGCGTTGTTGAGGTATCGGCTTGCGCGAAGGCTTCGAAGATCGCCGCGAATTTTTCCTTGGGAATACCAATGCCGGTATCGCGCACGCTGAAGCGCAATGATGCCGAATTCGCCTGTGCATTGACGCCATCGACGCAAGTCACGGAGACTTCAATTTCGCCGCTGGCAGTAAATTTGATCGCATTGCCGAGCAGGTTGAGCAGGACCTGGCGCAGCCGGCCCGGGTCGCCGATGACGCGCTCAGGGACATCGGGGGCGACATGCAGGAGGACTTCCAGATTTTTCTGATGTGCGCGCAGTGCCAGCGGCTTGATCGTATTCGAGAGCATTTTTTCGAGCGAGAATTCAATGTTCTCGATCTCCATGCGACCGGCTTCGATCTTGGAAAAATCGAGGATGTCATTGACGATATCGAGCAGAGAATTGGCCGAGGACTTGACCATGTTCAGGTAGTCGCGCTGCTCTTGCGTAAGCTCGGTGTCCAGCGCCAGCTCGGTCATGCCGATGATGCCGTTCATGGGCGTGCGGATTTCATGGCTCATGTTGGCAAGGAAATCGCCCTTGACGCGGTTCGCCTTCTCAGCCGATTCCTTGGCGTGGATGATGGCGATTTCCGCTTCCTTCCTGGCCGTGATGTTGGTGCGGATGGCAATGTACTGTTTGGTCTTGCCTTCTTCATCCTGCATCGGCACGATGGTCGCCTTGACCCAGTATAAATTTCCGCTGCGATTACGATTGCAAATTTCACCGCGCCAGACTTTGCCGTCGCTGATGGTTTTCCAGAGATTGTCAAAAAATTCTTTGGGATGCAGCCCGGAGCCGATCATGCGATGGTTCTGGCCCAGCAGTTCTTCGCGCGGGTACTGGCTGATCGCGCAAAAGCTGTCGTTGGCGTAGGTGATATTGCCATCGACGTCGGTGATGCTGACGATGGCATGCTGGTCGAGCGCAAATTTCTGGTCGTCGAGCGCGCGACGGCTGGCTTCGCGTTCCTGCACAAGCACAGCCGTGCGATTGAACATTTCGACGATCTGGCGGATTTCTGTTGGTTCATCGCTGGCATCGAAGGTTTGCGCATCGAGCTTGCCTGTGCCCAGCGACTCGAGCAAGCCACGCAGACGGTCGAGGCTGCCGAGCCAGCGCGCTATCGGCACGCGGATCAGCACCAGTCCGCCGAACAGGCTGAGTACGCCCAGGCTCAGTGCCAGCAAGGTCATCGACCACAGGTCTGCGGCGACCGCAGGCGCATCGAATTTCAGGCGCAGGATGCCGTAATCCTTGCCGCCGACCGATACCGGCCGGTTGATGTCATTGAGTTGATTGGCGACCCAGGCTTCCAGCCTCAGTGGCGCTTTGGCTTTGATGTCGATACGCCGGTTCGCGATGATTTTTCCGCCGGACATATCGATAAAGGCGACCGATGAAAACACCGAGCCTTGCACACCTTTATTCAATGTTTTGCTGACACTGTCGTAGTCGCCAATGACGACGCTGTCCTGTACGGCCTGGGCCACGACTTCCACGAGCATGATGGAGGCTTCTTCGGTTTGTTCGATCTGTCCCTGAAATTGAACTTTCAGGAACAGCGCGAGGCCGCCGCCGACAAACAGCAGCAGGGTCAGGCTATACAGCGCGAAGACCCGATTGGTCAGTGATGCAGGCAGTAATTTGCTCAGCCAGTGGCGCACCATTTGCAGCGTGGTCTCCATGTCGCTCAGCGCAGGTTTGCGGGCGCGGTTTGATAAAAGTTACGGTAGGCCGCGTATTCCGCGCCGTTCGATGGCACAAAGCCTGCCGTGGCGGGCAGCTTCACCAGTTCCGAGGCGTTGGCGAGGATTTTCTTGCCTTCGGTGTCTTTGGCCATACCGAGAAATGCCGCCGTGACGGCCTTTAAGTCTTTATCCGGGACGTTCTTGGATGCCATCAGTGCCAAGTCATACAGTGGCTCAGATTTCCAGAGGATGCGTACGGCCTTGTTTTCGCGTTTGGCCCAGCCTTCGGTTAATTGCGAGTTCGCGCCAACGGCCTTTACTTTGCCGGCGGTGAGCTGCGCAAATGCGCCATCCATATTGCCGCCAAAAACGACGCGAATCGGGATGTTCTTTTTTTGTAGCTGGGCATACGGGAATTTGTAGGCGATCAAGGCTTCCGGCCCCGGAAACGCGACCTCCTGGTCGGCCAGCTGCTCAATTTTCTGGATCGGCGAATCGGCCAGCACGACGATCTGGCCAAACAGCGGCGGCGTCTCGCGGCGGCCAAAAACTTTCCAGCCGAGATGGTCACGCTCGGGACTGAACAAATGATTCGAAAAAATGAAATCGACTTCGTTGGCGATCACGTACGCAGTCGTGTCTGCGGAGGTGCGACCAATTTTGAGCTGCAGCCGCACGCCCGATTGTTTGAAGACGTATTCAATGATCGGATTCCAGTAGCTGGCGGTCAATTCGATGCCGTACTGATTCACGGGTGAAAATCGATATACGGGCTTTTCCTGGGCCAAGGATGGGCTAATCCAGGCTGTACTCGCCATTGCCAGCAAGCTCAGCATTGCCAGTCTGCGTGGATGCCATTTCTTCATCTTGCGCTGCTCCCGAATCGGCATCAAATTGCCAATGTTATTCATTGGCCAAATTATGCCTATTTTTGCTTGTGGCTCAGGAAAAAATTTATTGCCCGACGCGGCTCAGAAAACCAGCAGCTTGTTCGCTGCCGCGCGCAGTTCCCCGCGAAACGCCGGATGCGCTATCGCGATCAGGGCTTCGGCGCGCTGTTTCGCGGTCTTGCCGCGTAACTGTGCCACGCCATATTCGGTGACGACGTAATTCACGTCGTTCTTGCTTGTGCTCACATGGGTGCCTGGCGTGAGCGTGGGCACGATGCGCGAAATCGTGTCGTCCTTGGCCGTGGATGGCAGCACGATGAAGGCCTTGCCGCCGCGTGAGCGATTCGCCGCACGCACGAAGTCGGTCTGGCCGCCAGTGCCGGAATAGGGCAGGGCGCCGATGCTTTCGGAGCCGCACTGGCCGAGCAAGTCGACTTGCAGGCTGGCGTTGATGGCCACGAGATTGTCATTCTGGCCGGCGATGTAAGGGTCATTCGTGTAATTCGCCGGATGCATTTCCAGCATCGGGTTCTGGTGCATGAAGTCGTACAGGCGCTTCGAGCCGAGTGCGAAGGTGGCGAGCATTTTGCCTGGCATGAAATTTTTCTTGCGGTTCGTGACGGCGCCGCTTTCCACGAGCGTCAGGATGCCATCGCCGATCATCTCGGTATGGATGCCGAGGTCGCGTTTGGCAGTGAGCTGGATCACGACCGCGTCGGGAATGCCGCCATAGCCGATCTGCAGGGTGGAACCGTCGTCTATCATGTCGGCGACGTATTTGCCGATCGCTTCCTGGACCGGGCCGATCTTTGGCAAGCCGACCTCGAGGATGGGCTCGCTGCTTTCTACGAGCGCGGTGACCTGCGAAATATGCACATGACATTGGCCATGCGCGAACGGTACATTCGGATTGACTTCAAGGACGATCACGCGCGCGCGCGCGATCGCGGCCATGGTGTAATCGGCGCCGAGGCTGAGCGCGAAATAGCCATTCGCATCCATTGGTGAGGCCATCGAAAAGACGACATCGGCGGGCATCTGGCCGCGCTCGATCATGACCGGGATTTCAGAAAAATAATTCGGGATGAAATCAGCCCAGCCCGCTTGTCCGGCCGCACGCGAGGCGCCGCCGAAAAACAGTGCCGCATGGCGCACATGCTGCGCTGTCTCGGGATCGAAATAGCCGTATTTGCGCACGGCGAGAATTTGTGCGACCTTGATGTCGCGGAACTGGCGGCGATGCTCAGACAGTGCTGTGAGCAGCGCGGGCGGTTCGCCGACACCAGTCGGCACGATGATCATGTCGCCGTCGCGCAGGTGATTGAGCGCGTCGGTGGCGCTGCCGCGTTTGGCGGCGTAGGCGGTTTGTGTTGTTTGCATCGCTGGTCTCCTTGTTTGCAAGTATCTTAGCCGAAGAGACTGACCGGCGGCTTACTGTGCTGCAGCTTCCCGGCTGACAATGAGGTTTTCATCAAATTTTTGCGCGGGATGGCAACTCGATAAGTCTGGCGTGGTCTACGTCTTGGACATCATTCAAGCAAGCGCCACTCAAGCCTTGATCGTCGCGATCACTTCCGACAAGAGCGCCAGCATCTGCGTGATCTCTTCAGTGCTCACATTCAGGGCCGGCATGAAGCGCAGCAAATCCGGTTTGGGCGAGTTCAGCAGTAAGCCGATTGGCGCCAGATCGCGCGCCGCTTCGACGATTTGCGGGCCGATATCGCTGCCGAGTTTCAAGGCGCGCAGCAGTCCTTCGCCGCGTTCGCCCTGCAGGCCAAATTGCACCGATAATTTTTCGAGGCCGGCGGCAAGAATGGTGCCTTTTTTCTGCACCGATACAAGAAAGCCAGGCGCGAGGATTTCCTGCGTTACGGCTAGTCCCACTGCAGTCATCAGGGCATGGCCGGTGTAGGTGCCGCCCTGGTCACCGGGCGCAAAGCAGGCGACTTCCTCGCGGCACAGCATGGCCGCCAGCGGCACGCCGCCACCGATGCCTTTACCGAGCGTCATGATGTCGGGTTCGATGCCGAACAGCTGGTAGCCGAACATCGCCCCCGTGCGCCCGACGCCGGTCTGGACTTCATCGACGATGAGCAGCAAGCCGAGTTGCTGTGTCAGTGCGCGCAGCGCCTGCATGAATTCCTTTGTCGCCGGCACCACGCCGCCTTCGCCTTGCACGGGTTCGAGCATCACCGCCACCGTGTGCTCGCTGATCAGTGCTGCGACGCTGTCGATATCGTTGAAGCGCGCCTTCGGAAAGCCCGCCACCTGCGGCGCAAATAGCGTGTCCCAGCCCGGCTTGCCGCTGGCCGACATCATGGCCAGTGTGCGGCCGTGGAAGCTGCTTTCAAAGGTGATGATCTCAAAACGGCTGCTCCCGTTTGCAGCCGGATGCAGCTGACCCCATTTGCGCGCGAGCTTCATCGCGCTTTCATTTGCCTCTGCGCCGCTGCTGGCAAAGAAGGCGCGGTCGAAGCAGGAGTTATTCGTCAGCAGCTGCGCCAGCGCGATCGAGGGCTCGTTAAAAAAGGCCGGCGACGGATTGATCAGTTTCTTTGCCTGCGCACTCAAGGCCTGTTCGACCACGCGCGGCGCATGGCCAAGACAATTCACGGCCCAGCCTTGCAGAAAATCGAGATAGCGTTTGCCGCTATGGTCGGTGAGCCAGCTGCCTGCGCCCGAGGTGAAGACCAGCGGCGGGCGCTTCGTGTACTGCAAAAGGGAAGTGGTGTCGTAGTCCTTGAATTCCATCGTGGCGCTCCATTGAAAAGTGAACAGGCATAAAAAAAGCCACAGGATTGGCCTGTGGCTTAGTGTGATGCGACCTATGACTCAGTCGTCGTCGATACACGTTTCCCCAGGCTGTGGCAGCGGGGTACGGCGTCGCGAAATGGTCAGGGTCATGTGCATGGCATCGATCATAAAATAGTTTTGGCGAAAGCGGAAAAATTTCTGTGGGGTTTCTGCTTTTTGCTTTCTGCATTCTGCATTCTGCATTCTGCATTCTGCATTCTATTTTCTGTTTTCTGTTTTCTGTTTTCTGTTTTCTGTTCGTTTTCGCTAGCAGCTCTTTTGTTAATCCGCATCATCGCTGGCCGGGCATCGCCTCCAGTCGGGGTGTTCACTCCTTCCGACGATGCCCGGCCATCAATGACGCTTTTTTTCTTGGCTCGCTGATCGCATCGGCATCTGGCCGACTGTTCAGTGCGACGGGGAGCCCCGGCGCGACTTTGCGGTGTTTGAATCCGCATAATTTCTGAAAAAGAATTACAGGCAAACATGCGAGCCTGAAATTCTTTTCCAGAAATCATGCTCTCGTTGATAGCGCGCGACGCGAGAAATTCGACCAAGTTCGCATGCTTACGAAGGCGAATTTCTCGCGTCGTGTGCGGGTTCAATGAAAGCCGATCGTGCCTACCGCGCGGGTGGATGCTGAAGCACGGAATAGGCATCTCGTCATTTTGCAAGTAATGAAAAAAAGCCTCAGTGATGGGGGGCCGTCGCCGGAAGGAATGAACACCCTGACTGGAGGTGACGGCCCCCCAGCGCTGATGCGGATTAACGCAGGAACAGTCCGCAAAAATGAACTGCCCTCAGCGCTGATGCTGATTAATGCAGGAACAGTCTGCAAAAATGAACTGTCCCCCAGCGCTGATGCAGATTAACCCAAGAACGGATCGCAAAAATGAACAGCGCTAGCTGCTCGATCGCGTCATCCCCCTAATTTCAGGCAGTCGCCAGATCCGCAGCCGAAGTAAAGGCATCAGCATAAAATTCGTCTGCCGGCAAATGACAGTGCGCCACGAAATCGCGCTGCGCCGAATCTACCACGACCGGCGCGCCGCAGGCATAGACCTGATGGCCGGACAGGTCAGCGATATCCTGCATTACGGCCTGATGTACGAAACCGGTCCGACCCTGCCATTGATCCTCAGGGAGCGCATTGGAAACGACGGGCACATACGTGAAGTTCGGCAGCGTGCGCGCCCATTCTTCGCATAGCGATTGCATGTATAAATCGCTCGGCCGGCGACCGCCCCAGTACAGCGTGATCGGTCGCGTACTCTTGAGGTGGATAGTCTGCTCGACGAGGGCCTTGATCGGCGCGAAGCCCGTGCCAGAAGCCAGCATCACGATCGGCTTGTCACTGTCTTCGCGCAGGAAGAACGTACCCAGCGGGCCTTCAAAGCGCAGGATGTCACGTTCCTTCATCGTGCCGAAGACCTGGTCCGTGAACAGGCCGCCGGGCATATGGCGGATATGCAGCGTGATCTGGTCCGACTCGTGCGGTGCATTCGCCATGCTGTAGCTGCGGCGCTTATTGTCGCGTAACAGGAATTCGATGTACTGGCCGGCGCGGTATTGCAGTTTTTCATTCGCGGGCAATTGCAGCGAGATCAGCATCACGTCGTCGGACAGCTTTTCGAAGCGCGCAATCCGTGAAGGCATTTTGCGCACCGGATAGTCGCCCAGCCCCAGGACTTCGCGCGCTTCAATGACCAGGTCCGCCTGCGGCACGGCGCAGCAGAACAATGTCGCGCCGGCCGCTTCATCAGCAGCCGACAAGGCGCGCTCCTGATGCGCGCCATGGGTCACGCTGCCGGATACCAGCTTGCCGCGGCAGCTGCCGCAGGCGCCATTCTTGCAGCCGTAAGGCAGGCCGATGCCGGCGCGCGTCGCTGCGGCCAGCACGGTCTCGTCTGCGTCGCAGGAAAATTGCCGACCACTCGGCTGAACAGTTACTTGGAACGTCATACAATCCTGATGATGAAAAATACTGCGATTAATAAAGTCACATGGTCCACGGGTGCTGCGGCCAAACTGCCAAAGTCAGGCAAACCGCGTTTGCTGATCATCGGCTGCGGCGACGTCGGCATGCGCCTGCTGCCACTGGTCTGCGCACGCTTTCGCGTCTTTGCCGTGACCAGTCAGCCTGCGCGCTGCGCTGAATTGCGCGCCGCCGGGGCGATACCCGTGATCGCCGACCTTGACCGGCCGGCGACGCTGGCACGCCTCGCCCACCTCGCCCCCTGCGTGGTGCATCTCGCACCGCCACAGTCTAGCGGCACGACCGACCGCCGCACGCGACATCTGTGCGCTATTTTACCTGAGCGTACCCGTCTGGTTTATGTCAGCACCACCGGCGTGTACGGCGACTGCGCAGGCGCAATGATCGATGAGACGCGCCCCGTGCAGCCGCAAAACGTGCGCGCCAAACGCCGCGTCGATGCAGAGCAGGTCTTGCGCGACTGGGCCCGTCGGCGTCACGCACGGCTTGGGATATTTCGGGTGCCGGGGATTTATGCGGCGGATCGTCTGCCGCTGGAGCGTTTGCAAAAGGGCACCCCGGCCTTGGCAGAGGTGGATGATGTCTACACGAATCACATCCATGCCGATGATCTGGCGCGCATCATTGCACTGGCCTTGTTCCGCATGCAGGGCGGGCGCGTCTTCAATACCGTGGATGACACCGACATGAAAATGGCCACTTATTTCGACGTGGTCGCGGATGCCTACAATCTCCCGCATCCGCCGCGTTTGCCGCGCGCGGCACTGCGTGAAATCGTGTCGCCGATGCTGCTGTCGTTCATGTCGGAGTCGCGGCGGATTGCCAATGGGCGCATGAAGGCTGAGCTTGGGGTGCGGCTGGCATATCCGACGGTGGGCGATTTTCTTGGCAGCTTAGTGGCGCGTTGATGGCAGGACGCGGCGCAAGAGTTCGCGCCGCCTACCTGAAATCCACCGCCGCACTAAAACAAGGCCGCCGTCACTTTCAAAACTTCTTCTACTGTCGTCACGCCTTCGATAATTTTCATCGCGCCAGCCACGCGTAGCGGCTTCATACCATCGGCGATGCTTTGCGCGCGCAAATTCTCAAGGTTTGCCTGCGGCTCGATCAGTTTTGAAAACGGCTGCGTCACGCTCAACAATTCATACAGTCCCGTGCGTCCCTTGTAGCCGGTCATCCTGCACTCGGGACAGCCAACCGGGCGATAGACACTGACAGGTTTGGCCAGTTTCCGGCCACCCGTAATGCCAGCCCACACGTCGTCATCAAGTTGCCCGCCGGGCGCCTTGCAATGCACACAAAGCGTACGCACAAGTCGCTGCGCCATGATGCCCACCAGCGTGCTCTCGAGCAGGTAATGCGGCACGCCCAGTTCGAGCAGGCGCATGATCGAACTCGGCGCATCATTGGTATGCAGGGTTGACAGCACAAGGTGGCCGGTCAGCGCCGCCTGTATCGCCATTTGCGCCGTAGGCAAGTCGCGGATTTCGCCGATCATGATAATGTCCGGGTCTTGCCGCATCAGCGCGCGCACGCCATCGGCAAAGGACAGGTCGATGCCGTGCTGGACCTGCATCTGGTTGAACGAGGCTTCGACCATTTCGATCGGATCTTCGACGGTGCAGACATTGACTTCGGATGTGGCCAGCGACTTCAGCGTCGTGTACAGCGTGGTGGTCTTGCCGGAGCCGGTCGGACCCGTCACGAGGATGATGCCGTAGGGACGCGCGGTGAGCGCATCCCAGCGTTTCGCGTCATCCTCGGGGAAGCCGAGTTCGGGCAGGGTCTTAACGACGACTTCGGGATCGAAAATACGCATCACGAGTTTTTCGCCGAAGGCGGTCGGCAGGGTCGACAGGCGCAATTCGATTTCCTGGCCGCCTTGTGTTCGGGTCTTGATGCGGCCATCGAGAGGGCGGCGTTTTTCGATCACGTCCATGCGCCCGAGCAGCTTGATGCGCGCGGTCATGGCGATCATGACGCTGACCGGCACCTGATACACCTGATGCAGCACGCCATCAATGCGGAAACGGATCAGGCCGACGTCGCGCTTGGGTTCGAGATGGATGTCCGAGGCGCGCTGGTCAAATGCATATTGCCAGAGCCAGTCGACGATATTGATGATGTGCTGGTCGTTGGCATCGACTTGCCGGTTACTTGCGCCGAGCTCGACGAGCTGCTCGAAATTATTGCGCAGCGAGACATCCTGGCTACCGGATTTGTGCGCACCCTTGATTGATTTTGCGAGCGAAAAAAACTGCGTCGTGTACTGCGCAATCTCGAGCGGATTGGCAATGACGAGCATGACGCGGCGGCGCGACATGCGTGCAATTTCCGCTTCCCAACCAGTTACGCCGGGGTCGGCAGTGGCCACGACGAGCTCGGTGTCGGTCAATTCTATCGGCAAGATCTTGAAGCGCGCGGCATAAGTCGCCGACATCACATCGGCGACTTTGGTGAAGTCGATCTTGAGCGGATTGATACGCATGAAGGGTAACTCGAGTTTGCCCGCCATCCATTCGGTGAGCCAGTCGAGCGTGAGTTGCCGGTGCGGCGGGACAATGGATTTGAGCTTGCATTGCGCGATCGCCGTCAACGGATGCATGCTGCTGCCGGCATGCTCGTACAGGTCTTGCGCGTGCGTGTAATGGCTCTTGATATCGGCCTTTGCGAGCACGCCATCGATCAGTAGCCACTTGAACAATTGCGGCAAATCGATCGCCGCTGGCGCTGCTTTTTTCATGGCGATGTCAGGTGTCGGACTGGTCATGCTGACTAGCCTAACAGCTGACGCCCGATATTGTAAGCGAGTGTTTTATTTGGTTTGCAAACCTTTGATCCACGCCTTTGTCGGCAATTTTGTAGTAGCCGTGATCTGCGCCGCCCGTGCCGACAGCGCCGGGAAATCCAGCGTGCGGGGCTGGTTAAATGCGAGCGCCACGACATTGCCTTCGTGGACTTCCGGCAGGCACAGCACCTGCGCAAAGGCAAAGCGCATCGCCTTCAAGTTTTTAATGTAACTCGGATGGTCGCCAAACAGATTCACCGTCATCACGCCCTCGGGCTTCAGGCAAGCCGCGCAAGCGACATAAAACTCCGCCGAATCGAGTACCGGTCCGCGCGCCGTTGCGTCATATAAATCAACTTGCAGTGCGTCCAGCGTGCCATGGTGGGCCGCGTCATTGACGTAATCGAGCGCATCCATTTCGACGACCGACAGGCGTTCATCATTGGGCGGCAGCTTGAACATCGATTCGCAGACCGTGATCACGGAGGCATTGAGTTCAACGGCGGTGACGCGCGCTTGCGGAAACTGGCGATAGCAGAACTTCGTCAGCGCGCCGGTACCCAGGCCAAGCTGGGCGATATTTTCCGGTGTCTCGACGAACAGCATCCAGGCCATCATCTGCTGCGCGTATTCGAGTTCGATGGCGTCGGGTTTGCGGATGCGCATGGCGCCTTGCACCCATTCGCTGCCGAAATGCAGGAAACGCACACCATCCTGTTCGGACAGGGTCACTGGTGCGAATTTGACTTTGCGCGGAGTTTTGACGGCTGCCGCGCTACGTTTTTCAGCTAATTTTGCGGCCCGTTTCGGCGGCGCTTCGTCGTCATGGTCCTTGCCGGGACCGGCCTTGGTATTGGCCTGGGCTTCGATCGATTTTCGTTTGATAAGCATCGTGGTGATTCACATTGTTGATTTCGAAAGAGATTCTCTAAGGAACTTCTCGGGATAAATCGGGGTCTGTTTGAGGCATCTTTCTCGCGCGGCAACGCAGACATACTTTGAAGCGGCGGCTTTGCGTGAGGACGCTTTTTCATATTTTTCAGGAGTCTACATTGAATCGTGCAGCCTATCCCTTCATCTTGTCCAGTTCACTCATGCTCATGGCCTGCGGCGGCGCTAGTGATGACAGTAGCACGGCAGCCAATTTGCCCAAGCAGTTAGCCGGGCAGCAGACCAGTGCGGTGGCCGCGCCGATGTCATCATCGACTGCCGGGACGGCTGAAGCGCAGGCAGATGCTGCTGCCGAATCGACTGCGCTGTCGGTGGCGTCGACTGTGATCACGCTGCCAGCGTCGGCTACAGCGGCGCCAGTGGAGGCGATGCCGCTTCCCGTCGCGCCAGCCTTGGCCGCGACGACGACCTTGGTGACGACTGCGCCAGTCGTGGTGAGTACACCGATAATCAGTGCGCCGATAACGACGCCGCCGATAGCGAGTACACCGACCACAACGACACCCATCGTCACGACGGCTTCGATGCCGCCTCCAGCCGCGACCGTGACCCTGTTATCCGCCGAACAAACCTGTAACCAGACCGACTTTCAACGCACGATCACGAACCTGATCAATCAGGCACGCGCCAGTAACCAGATGTGCGGTACCACGAGCTATCCTGCGGTTGCGCCCCTGGCATGGAATACGAAATTGTTCAATGCCGCCGCCGGGCATTCAGCCGACATGGCATCGCAAAATTATTTTTCACATACGAGTCTCGACGGTCGCACGCCGGGACAGCGCATGACGAACGCCGGCTACAACTGGAGCAGCTATGGTGAAAATATCGCCATGGGTCAGAGCTCGATCGCCAGCGTGATGGACACCTGGATGAAAAGTGCCGGTCATTGCGCCAACATCATGAATGCCCGCCTGACTGAAGTCGCGGTGGCCTGCGTGAAGAATTCCAGCTCACGAAATTACTGGACGATGGATCTGGGGCGTCCGCGTTGAACGCTGTGAACTAAAGGCTGGTCGAAGCGCAGCGATATCGCAACGACCAGCATCATCACATCAAGCGTGTTTGAGACTCTGGTGCTTCAAAGGCAGGTCACGAATGCGCTTACCTGTCGCTGCAAAAATCGCATTCAACACGGCCGGCGCGGCGACCGCGATCGTCGGCTCACCTACGCCGCCCCAGAACCCGCCCGACGGCATGGTGATCGTCTCCACTGCCGGCATGTCGACCATCTTGAAGACCGGGTAAGTCGTGAAATTATCCTGCTCCATCTGGCCATCCTTGAGCGTGCATTCGCCAAACAGCGCCGCTGACAAACCATAGGCAAACGAGCCTTCGACCTGCGCCTCGATCTGCTGCGGATTGACGGCATGACCCGGATCGGTCGCGGCGATGATACGGTGGATTTTCAAAACGCCTGCCTTGGACACGGACACTTCGGCACAGGCCGCGACATAACTGCCATAGCCCATCATCTGCGCCAGACCACGGAAGACGCCCTTGGCCGGCGGCTTGTCCCAGCCAGCGCGTTCGGCGACCGCGTTCAGTACCGCCAGATGTTTCGGATGCGCCTGCATGAGCTTGCGCCGCAGCTTCAGCGGATCCTGTTTCGTCGCATGGGCGATTTCATCAATGAAGCATTCGAGGTAAATCGCATTCTGGTTCAGGTTCACGCCGCGCCAGAAACCCGGCGGCACATGCGTATTGCGCATCGCATGGTCGACCAGGATGTGCGGGAAGGTATAGCCGATCGCCGCTTCCGGTCCTGAGGCATTCAAGCCCTGGAACACTGCCGGGTCCTTGCCCGTGGTGCGTCCCATGCCGGCCAAAATCGATTGCCCGGAAATGCGCATGTGCACACCGGTGATTTCGCCCTTGGCATCGAGACCAGCGCTGAGTTTGCATTGCGTGATCGGATGATACAGGCCATGCAGCATGTCTTCTTCGCGCGACCAGAGCAGTTTGACTGGCGTGCCCGGGATCGCTTTGGCGATCAGGACCGCCTGCGTGACCCAGTCGTGGACTGAGCCGCGACGCCCGAAGCCACCGCCGAGATGTAATTTATAGACTTCGCATTGTTCGATCGGCAGGCCGGCGGCTTTCGCGGCGACGGTCAGCGCTTCCTCGCCATTTTGCGTCGGCGTCCAGACTTCACAGCGATCGGGCGTCCATTTCGCCGTGGCGTTCATGGTCTCCATCGTGGCGTGTGCCTGGTAGGGATAGGAATACACGGCGTCGATCTTGCGCGCCGATGCGGCGATGGCGGCGCGGGCGTCGCCCTGTTCATTGCCGACGTAAGCCTCGCTGGCGTCGAGGCCGGCTTTGAGGATGGTCGCGATGCTGGCGCTGGAAACGTTCTGGTTCGGGCCCTTGTCCCAAACGATGGGCAGCGCATCGAGCGCCGATTTGGCGCGCCACCAGGTCGTGGCGATCACGGCCACGGCATTGTCGCCGACCTGCATGACTTTGATGATGCCGGCGCGCTGTTCGATCGCCGCGGCGTTAAAGCCCTTGATCTTGCCACCGAAGACAGGGCAAGCCTTGATCGCGGCATTCAACATGCCCGGCAGTTTGATATCGCTGCCGTAAATTTGGGCACCGGTGGTCTTGTCGACGGTGTCGAGTCGCGCGAGACGTTTGCCGGCAATGCGCCAGTCTTTCGGGTCCTTCAGAGCGACCGTCGCTGGCGGCGTGAGTTTCGCAGCCGCGTCGGCAACCTTGCCGTAAGTCGTGGTCTTGCCGGTCGGCGTGTGCGTGATGACGCTGTTGGCGGCACGGCATTCGGCGACAGGTACTTGCCACATATTGGCGGCAGCCTGTGCCAGCAGGATGCGCGCCGTGGCGCCGCCCTTCCTCACATAATCGTGCGAGGCGCGGATTCCGCGACTGCCGCCGGTGGCAAAGCTGCCCCAGACCTGTTTGCGCGCGTGGCTCTGGCCCGGCGTCGGATATTCAGTCGTGACCTTGGACCAGTCGGCATCGAGTTCTTCCGCCACCAGCTGCGCCAGTCCGGTGAGCGTACCCTGGCCCATTTCCGAGCGGGCGATGCGGATGATGATGGTGTCGTCGGGCTTGACCACGACCCAGGCATTGAGCTCGTCAGACGGACTGGCTGCGGCATCGGCCAGCGGAATATGAAAGCCGAATACGAGACCGCCAGCAGCGGCGAGCGAGGTGCCCAGAAAGGCGCGGCGCGATGGATTCGGCGCTGTCGATTTAGTCTGGCTCATGTAGTGCTCCCGTCGACATGCGTGATCGAAAGGCCGGCGCGCTTCGTATCGCCGCCTTTGGCCACGACTTTGATCGCTGCACGGATGCGGTTATAGGTGCCGCAGCGGCAGATATTTGTCATTGCGGTATCGATGTCCTGATCGGACGGATTCGGTTTGGTCTTCAGCAGCGCCACGGCGGCCATGATCATGCCGCTCTGGCAGTAGCCGCATTGCGGGACATCGAGCGCAGCCCAGGCTTTTTGCACGGGATGGCTGCCGTTCGGCGACAGGCCTTCGATGGTGACGATTTTTTCAGTGGCCTTGACGGTGGCGGCGGGGCGCACACAGCTGCGCGTCGGTACGCCATCGATATGCACGGTGCAGGCGCCGCATTGCGCTACGCCACAGCCGTATTTGGTGCCGGTCAGCCCGAGCTGCTCGCGCAGCACCCACAGCAGCGGCGTATCGTCCTCTGCTTCGAATTCGCGCATGCTGCCGTTCACGTTCAATGTCGCCATCGCTTCGTCTCCTGAATTTGGAATCATTATTAAATGCCCCCGTATATTACTTGGACTCGCCGCAGCCTGCAGGGCGCCCACGATGTAGAATCCGTTCCTTCTCAGTCCCTAAGCTGACTACGCCATGCATCCCGACGCCCTGCACGCTACGCCCGCCTTCGACGCGGCGCCCGATCCGCTCTGGCAGCATCAGCTCAGCCTGCTGATGGAATCGACTGGCGAAGGCATCTTCGGCATCGACCTTGATGGCAATTGCATGTTTGTCAATCGTGCCGCAGCGCGCATGATCGGTTACGAGCCGGCAGAGATGCACGGCAAAAACATGCACGCCTTGACGCACCATTCGCATGCCGACGGCTCGTCCTACCCGGATACCGCCTGCCATATCTACAATGCCTTCCGGCGCGGCCTGCCGTGCCGCATCGACACGGAAGTTTTCTGGCGCCGCGACCAGTCCTCGTTTGCGGTCGAATACTCGAGCTATCCGATCATGGAAGGCCAGCAGGTACGCGGCGCGGTCATCACCTTCACCGACATCACCGAGCGCAAACGCGCCGCCGATGCGCTGCAAAAAGCCAAGGATGGACTCGAGCTGCGCGTGGCCGAACGCACGGCCGAGCTGTCGGCGGCGCTGGTGCAGCTGCGCGAACTGTCGGCGTATCTGGACAAGGTGCGCGAGGATGAGCGCACGCGTATCGCCCGCGAAGTGCACGACGAACTCGGCAGCCTGCTGGTGGCGCTCAAAATGGATGTGAACTGGCTCGATAAACGTTTATCCGAACAGGGCGCGCGCAGCACCGAAGAAGCCGAAACTGTGCGCGGCACGCTGCGCAGCAAATGCCGGCACATGAGCGGCATGATAGAAACCGCGGTCGACAATGTCGGACGCATCATCACCGACCTGCGCCCGAGCATCTTCGATCATCAGGGTTTATGGGCCGCGCTCGAATGGCAGGCGCAGGAATTCGTGCAATCGGCCGAACTCGCGCTGGACTGGGACATGCAGGTCGAGCCTGACGTGGAGCTGCCAGAAGCCAGCGCGATGGCGGTCTTCCGCATATTCCAGGAAATGCTCAGCAATGTCGGCCGCCATGCGCAGGCCAACGCGATTCGCATCCGCATCAGTGCGGACCACAGCGTCTTGCAGCTGACTGTCGCCGACAATGGCATCGGCGCCAGCGCGGCCGCGTTTGAAGCAGCGACGTCCTATGGCGTCATGGGCATGCGCGAACGTGCGCGACATTTCGGCGGGCAAATTACCATTGTCAGCGCATCCGGACACGGTTCGGAATTTTCATTACACCTGCCTTTGGAGCACACCGCATGACGATCAGAATATGCATCGCCGACGATCATCGTATCGTGCGTGAAGGCTTGAAACAGGTCTTGGCGGATGCGCCGGAAATGCAGGTCGTCGCCGAGGCGCAGGATGGCAATGAGGTCATCGCGCGCGTGCAGCAGTTGATGGATGGCGAAGGGCTCGATCTCGTTTTACTCGACATCGCCATGCCGGAGCGCGATGGCCTCGATGTTTTGCAACAGCTGCGCAAGACCTGGCCGGCCTTGCCTGTGCTGATGCTCAGTACTTATCCCGAAAAGCAGTATGCGGTACGCTGCATCAAGCTCGGTGCAGCCGGTTATCTCAGCAAGAGCGCGGACCCCGACGACATGATCGCCGCTGTGCGCAAGGTCGCCGCCGGTGGCCGCTATGTCACACCGGCCACGGCCGAAGCGCTGGCGAGCGCGATCGGCCATGCACCCGGAAAGGGCACGGCTACGCCCGACGCGCTGTCGCATCGCGAGCATCAGGTATTCCGCCTGCTCGTTTCCGGTCACACGGTGAGCGAAATTGGTGCGCAGCTCGGACTCGCGCCGAACACGGTCAGTACCTACCGTGCGCGCATCCTCGAAAAGACCGGTGCAAAAAATGATGTGGCGCTGGCACTCTATGCCGAACGCAGCGCAAAATCAGCGGCGACCGATTGAAGCCTTACAAGCCTTGTAGGGCTTCCCCTACATGACCTAGAGTCGCGCCCTGCGATTTGCATGAGCGGGGCTGTTTTGAGCCAATCGGGCACGCCGCTTGCAACAGTGACTGCATCTTCCACTTAAGGGTGCACGTCATGTCCAAAAAGCCTGAAACCGGTTCCACGTCCTACTATGCGCCTTACGATGCTGATCGCTCGCTGATGCTGCGTTGCGGCTGCGGCCAGGACCATGCACCACAAGAGCACAACACCGCAGTAGCAAATAGCAGCGAGCAGATGTCGCATGATTTCATCGAGGCCGCGATGGTCAAGGCGCTGTTCCCGGTCGATAGCGTGCGGCGCAATCTGCTGCGCGCCGTCGGCGCCGGCACCCTGCGCGCCGCGATCGCTTCCGTCTTGCCGATCAGCGCCATGCAGGCGATGGCCGCCGATAAAAATTCGCTCGAAAAGACCGAGCTGAAAGTCGGCTTCATCGCCATCACGTGTGCCGCGCCGCTGATCATGGCCGACCCACTCGGTTTCTACAAGCGCGAAGGCTTGAAGGTCCAGCTCAACAAGACGGCAGGCTGGGCGCTCATTCGCGACAAAATGGTCAACAAGGAGCATGACGCCTCGCATTTCCTCTCGCCGATGCCGCTGGCCATGACCATGGGGCTGGGTTCGCCCCAGATCAACATGAATGTCGCCAGCATCCAGAACACGAATGGCCAGGCGATCACGCTGCACATGAAGCACAAGGACAGACGCGATCCGAAATCCTGGAAGGGTTTCAAATTTGCCGTACCGTTCGAGTACAGCATGCATAACTTCCTGCTGCGTTACTACCTCGCCGAGCATGGCCTGAACCCGGACACCGATGTGCAGATTCGTGTCACGCCACCGCCGGAAATGGTCGCGAACCTGCGCGCCGGGAATATCGATGGCTTCCTCGGACCTGACCCGTTCAACCAGCGCGCGGTGTATGACGAGGTCGGATTCATCCACATCCTGTCCAAGGAAATCTGGGATGGCCATCCGTGCTGCGCCTTCGGTGTCAGCGATGAATTCATCAAGCAGAACCCGAATACCTTCGCCGCGCTGTATCGCTCGGTGCTGTCGGCGTCCTTCATGGCCAGCCAGGCCAAGGACCGCGAACTGATCGCCAAGATCATCGCACCGACGCAATACCTGAACCAGCCGGAAGCGGTGCTGAACCAGGTCTTGACGGGCAAATTCGCCGATGGCTTGGGCAATATCCGTACCGTGCCGGACCGTGCGAACTTCGATCCGATGCCATGGCAGAGCATGGCCGTCTGGATGCTGACGCAAATGAAACGCTGGGGCTACATCAAGGGCGACGTCAATTACAAACAGATCGCCGAAAAGGTCTTCCTGCTGACCGACGCGAAGAAGCAAATGGCGCTGGCCGGCTTCAAACCGGAAGCGGGCGCGTACAAGAAGTTCAAGGTCATGGGCAAGGAATTCGATCCCGCCAAGCCTGAGGAATACGTCAAGAGCTTCGCCATCAGCAAGACGGCGGCCTGATGATGACATCCCTGAAATGGAAAGCCGCGCTGCTGTCGGTGCTGATTTTTGCGGCCTTTCTCGGTATCTGGTACACGGCGACCATGCCTACAGGCGGCGCGGGCGTGGGTCAATCGGCAGCGCTGACTGCCGAGCAGCTCGAGTACGCGAAGATGATGGGCAAGGACCCTGGTACGGTGAAGTCGAATAACTTCCCCACGCCGGCGCAGATGGGCGCGACCATCGTCAAGCAGCTGTCCGACCCCTTCTATGACAACGGTCCGAACGACAAGGGCATCTTGCTGCAGTTGTGCTACTCGCTGGCGCGCGTGGGTCTGGGCTTTTTGCTCGCGGCGCTGGTGGCAATCCCGCTGGGTTTTGTGATCGGCATGTCGCCACTGCTGCGGCGCGCTTTCGATCCCTTCATTCAGGTCTTGAAGCCGATCTCGCCGCTGGCATGGATGCCGCTGGCGCTGTACACGATCAAGGACGCGACCATCAGCGGCATTTTCGTGATTTTCATTTGCTCGGTCTGGCCGATGCTGATCAATACCGCGTTTGGCGTGGCCTCGGTCAAACGTGAATGGCTCAATGTCGCCGCGACCCTGGAAGTGAGCCCTTTACGCAAAGCCTTCCTCGTGATCCTGCCGGCTGCGGCGCCGACGATTTTGACCGGCATGCGCATCAGCATGGGCATCGCCTGGCTCGTCATCGTCGCCGCTGAAATGCTGGTCGGCGGCACCGGCATTGGCTACTTCGTGTGGAATGAATGGAATAACCTGTCGCTGACGAACGTGATCTTCGCGATCGCTGTCATCGGCATAGTCGGCATGCTGCTCGACCTGATTTTCGCGCAAGCGCAAAGGATGCTGACCTATGATGAATGATCTGTCTCTCGTCTCCGACGATCCTGTGAGCCTGCTGAAACGCGAGAAGTTCCTGCGTATCGAAGGGCTGGGCAAATCCTATATCAAGGACAAGCCGGTCTTTGCCAATGTCTCCTTCACGCTCGACCGTGGCGAATTCGTCTGCATCATCGGCCACTCCGGCTGCGGCAAGACGACCATCCTGAATGTGCTGGCGGGTCTTGACCATGCCAGTGACGGCCTCGTATTCATGGACCAGCGCGAAGTCGCCGGTCCCAGCCTTGAGCGTGGCGTGGTCTTTCAGGGGCATGCGCTGATGCCGTGGCTGACCGTGCGCCAGAACATCGCCTTTGCTGTCACTTCACGCTGGCCGCAATGGAGCAAGAGTGAAGTCACGAAACAGGTCGAAAAGTACGTCGCCATGGTCGGCCTGTCGCCCGCCATCGACAAGAAGCCGTCGCAGCTGTCAGGCGGCATGAAGCAGCGCGTCGGCATCGCCCGCGCGTTTGCGATCCAGCCGAAGATGCTGCTGCTCGACGAGCCCTTCGGTGCGCTCGATGCGCTCACGCGCGGCACGATCCAGGACGAGCTGATGGGCATCGTGCGCGCCACGCAGCAAACCGTGTTCATGATTACGCATGATGTCGATGAAGCGATCCTGCTGGCCGACCGCATCCTGCTCATGACGAATGGCACGGAGACAGAGCAGGGCTACGTCCCCGGCGGCATCGGTGAATCAGTCATCAATACCTTGCCGAAGTCACGTACGCGCGCCGAGCTGCATCACCTCGATGGCTATTACGAAGTGCGTAACCACATTGTCGATTTTCTGATCAAACGCGCCAAACCCGGCGCAGCCCACTAATTTTTTATTCATTCAAATACGGAGTTTCAATGAACCGCAATGACATCACTGAAAAAATCATCACCGCCAAGGTTTCCAAGGGCATCAAATGGGAAGACGTCGCCGCCAAGGTTGGCCTTTCCAAGGAATGGACGACCGCTGCCTGCCTCGGCCAAATGACGCTCAACGCCGAGCAAGCCGCCATCATCGGCGACATCTTCGGCCTCGACGCTGAAGAAGAAAAATGGCTGCAAGTCGTGCCTTACAAAGGTTCGCTGCAAAGCCCGGTGCCGACCGATCCGCTGATCTATCGCTGGTATGAAATCGTCAGCGTCTATGGCACGACCATCAAGGAATTGATCCACGAAGAATTCGGCGACGGCATCATGAGCGCGATCGACTTCAGCATGGATATCAAGCGCGAAGCCGATCCAAAGGGCGACCGCGTGAATGTTGTTTTGTCGGGTAAATTCCTGCCTTACAAATCGTATTGATCAGGGTTGCGTGCTGCGCTTAGGTATTGCGTAGCACGCCGAGCAAGCCTCACAGGGCTAGGAGTTTTTCTCGGCAGGGTGCAGATGCAGCGGTATGAAGGTGAATTAATATTTTTTTGTCAATTTCTGCGACGCCGGATAGACTTTCATTAATGCTTTGCTTTGCTTTGCTTTGCTTTGCTTTGCTGTTCTTTTCTTTTTTCTCCGCATTTTAAGTTTGCCAGGCCATTTGCCACATCAAGACCGCTAACCTACTAGCCAAATTTGGCAATTGGCTTATACTCGGATCGTGATCATGGAAAAAAGCACGCCTCACTGTAAATTGTCAGTCGTGAAAGCCTTGGTTGAGGCCGGTAAGGTCAGAGCGACCGCCAGCGCGTTCATTGGTGCCCGTGGTCTAGGTATCGATGATCTGTCCGGGATGTGTGCCGTCGTCATGACACTTGCATCGACCAATTTTTACAAGAGCATGACTACCCATGCCGATCACCGGATTTGGCAAGACGTCTACCGTGCCAAGACTGCCAACGGTGACGATGTGTACTTGAAATTGACCGTCATTGATGATGTGTTGATTGTTTCATTCAAGGAGATTTGATTATGAAATGTCCATGTTGCGGCGCGGCTGAACTGATCCATGACACCCGCGATCTGCCGTATTCCTACAAAGGCGATACCGTGGCGATTCCTGCGGTGACAGGTGATTTTTGCCCGGCTTGTAATGAGGTGATTCTGGATCGTGAGCAAGGCGATCGCTACAGCGAATCGATAGGGGTATTCCAAAAACAAGTGAACGCAGCTTTTGTCGATCCCGCCTTCATCGTCATGGTACGGCGGAAGCTGGAACTGGATCAGCGCGAAGCTGCCGAAATTTTTGGTGGTGGTATCAATGCGTTTTCCCGCTATGAAAACGGTAAAACCAAACCTCCGCTGGCTTTGGTGAAACTGCTAAAGGTGTTGGATCGGCATCCTGAATTACTGAGTGAAGTCAGAGCAGCATAAGGTCTGGAAATTGATATTTCATAGTGAAATTGCAAGCTTCAGCTGACACCAGGCGACAGACTTCTCTGCATATGCCAGCGTATAGGCAGGGCTACTTGAAGGTAGTTTGAAAACCTGGTAACGCGCCGCCTGCGCACCCAAAATCTTCATGCCGATTTTTGCGGCAGTCGCGCCATTGAAAGCGATTGCCTGCAGCTGCGGCAGCGTCGCCAGCAGCGTGAATAAATCATTTTGTTCGGCATCGCGTATCTGACTGTCGAGGCTCCCTTTGCGCTGCGCTTCGGCCACCACATCCCATAAGCCGATGCCATGCGCGAGCAGGGTCGCAAGCCGATCGGCATAAGCCAGCGTCGGTAAAGACGTCTGCGTCACATCGCCGAGCAAATGCCAGAAGCGATTCTGCCGGTGCGCATAATACTGCGCCTGCAAGAGCGAGGCCGCGCCCGGCAAGCTGCCCAGGATCAGCAGCCGTACCTCGTCATCGACGACGGGCGGGAAACAGCGTTTGCGGGTTTCAGTGACAGGCATGCGGGGATTTCAGTCGTTGGCAAATGATCAGGTCAGCATTACTATAGCCCGATAATAAAAATGCCATTCGCTCATCGAGGAGACATCATGCAAGACAAACTCATTCGCCCCATCGACAGCCTGATCGCGACCTATGCCGAAAGCCACCTGAACCCGACCAATGAAATCATCCATTTCATCTGCGTGCCGGCCATCGTTTTCACCGTCATGGGTTTGCTCTGGTCGCTGCATCCGCTCGCCGCCGCGTTTCTGTCGGCGCTGTCGCTGTTGTATTACTTGAGATTATCGCCGCCGATGGCGCTCGGCATGGCGCTGATGTCAGCGGCCATGTTGTTTGTGCTGACGATGCTGCCGCAGCAGCAGATCTGGAAAATGTCGCTGGCGATCTTCGTCATTGCCTGGATCGGCCAGTTCATCGGCCACAAGATCGAAGGCAAGAAGCCCTCCTTTTTCGATGATCTGCGCTTCCTGATGATCGGTCCGCTCTTCGTACTCGGCTTCCTGTATCGCCGTTTCAATATCCGTTATTGAGATGACCATGAAAATTGTCATCTTCGGCGCCGGATCAGTCGGCGCCTATGTCGGCGGTTCCTTGCTGGCAGCCGGGGCTGATGTTGTGCTGATTGGCCGCGCACGCCTGCGTGAGCGCATCGCGCGTGAGGGCTTGAGCCTGAGCGACCTGGGAGGCCGGCGCATGCAAATCGCCGCAGACAGTGTCCCCTATGTCGAAGACGCCGCCGCACTGGCCGATGCTGACCTGATACTCGTCACCGTGAAAAGTGCCGATACGCCGGCAGCAGCCAAGGCGATCGCGCGACATGCGCGGCCCGATGCCCTGGTACTGAGCCTGCAAAATGGCATCGGTAATGCCGAAGTCTTGCGCGTGGCATTGCCGGGACAGCGCATCCTTGCCGGCATGGTACCGTTCAATGTCGTACAGACGCCGGATGGCCGCTTTCATCGTGCCACCGAAGGCGAGCTGATGGTGGAGTCTTCCAAGGCGCTCGCGCCCTGGCATGGCGTGTTCGCGCAGTCACATTTGCCTTTGCTCGAACGCGAGGATTTCATCGCAGTCCAGTGGGGCAAGCTGCTGATCAATCTGAATAATTCCGTGAATGCCCTGTCTGGCCTGCCGCTCAAGACCCAGCTGTCGCAGCGTGATTACCGCCGCTGTTTTGCGCTGATGATGGCCGAGGGATTAGCGATCCTGCGCGCTGCAGGCATACAGCCGGCGAAAGTCGCCAAGGTGAGACCGAAGGTTTTACCGTGGATTATGCGCCTGCCCGACGGCCTGTTCCAGCGCGTCGCCGCAGCGATGCTGCGCATTGATCCCGAAGCCCGCTCGTCGATGTGGGAAGACTTGCAGGCCGGGCGCAAGACCGAAGTTGATTTCCTCAATGGCGCGGTGCTGAAGCTGGCGCAATCGCTGGGTCGCGATGCGCCGGTGAACCGCGCCATGATAAGCTTGATTCGCGCTGCCGAAGCGGGTCAGCTCGACTCGCTCGATGGTCCCACTTTATATCGTCGCCTGCGTGCCTGAAACACATTGGCAAACATCGACTCATGATTCGGAAAAGATTCACCCAATGATTGTACGTTTGTCCCGATTCGCTCCACTCGCATTTACAGCCCTCACTCTTTGCGCAGGCGCGCTGCATGCCGCACCGCTATTACGGTGCCAGGTCACTTATGCCGGCGCCACGCAGGTGATCGAGACCGGCCCGGTGAGCGATCCGTATGCGGTCGCGTCAACCGATATCGGTGGGCGGTTTCGGTTCAAGGCGGTGATGGTCGGCAGCGATGCGCAAGTCGCTTACATCAATCTGTATGCTTATCTTGCAACGCGCCGCCAGCCAGTGCTGATCCACGAGGCGAAATACCTGCCGCCGTTCAAAGCCGCGTCATTCACCGGCGAGCAGCATCTGTATGCCGGTCCGGTGGAACGCGAACTCATTTACAACTGCACGCTGGAAGGGCTTGCGTCGTGATGCGCCTGTCTGTGTTGATTGCCGGTGCGCTCAGCCTGATATTACAGCCAGTTCAGGCCGCTACTGCTGGTCCGGTCACGCTGGTGTTTGCCGGTGATATTGTGCTGGATGATACGGCGGGAAAAGTCATTAAGGCAGGCGGTGATCCATTTGCTGCCTTTGCCCCGGAATTCCGCAATGCCGACATCCGCATCGGCAATCTCGAATGCGTGATCGCGACGACCGGTTCAGCCGCCGGCAAGAACTTTACGTTTCGCGCGCATCCAAGGGTGATCCCGGTATTACAGCGCCATTTCGATGCAGTCGCGCTGGCCAATAATCATTCCGGCGATTATGGTCGTGAGGCCTTTGCGGAAATGCTCGGCCTGCTGAGCCAGCACAAGCTTGCACAATTCGGCGGTGGCCATAATCTCGGCGAAGCGCATACGCCGCTGATCATTGAGCGCAAAGGCATCCGCATCGCCTTGCTCAGTTATAGCGAATTCATGCCGCGCAGTTTTGAAGCCGATTACAACGCGCCCGGCATCGCCTGGAGCGAGGATGAGCAAGTCGTGGCCGACATCAAAAAGGCACGCACGACCTATCACGCCGATATCGTCATCCCGGTCATGCATTGGGGCTGGGAAAATGAATTAATGGCCAGCGCGCGGCAACGCCAGCTGGCGCGCACCATGATCGATGCCGGCGCCGATGCCGTTATCGGCGGCCATCCGCATGTGCGCCAGAATACCGAGCAATATCGCGGCAAGCCCATCGTCTACAGCGTCGGTAATTTCGTCATGAAAGAATCCGACGATGCGCAGCAGCACCTGGGTTGGCTGCTGCGGCTGCAGATCGACCGGCAGGGCGTCAGTAGTTTTGATACGCGCGTGGCGCAGCTGGATACGGAAGGCATACCCACGCCTGTGCGTAATGTGCGCAGTCCGTGCTGGAGCAGAGGGCAGCTTGAGGCAGGATTATGCGGCGCAGGCGACTGAGTTTACGATTTTGAATTGATCATGCCGGAAATTAGTTAAGCTATATCCATGACTAAAAATATCTTCAGCACGCCTGTGCGCCGATCCTCAAGTTCGCTGTTCTCAAACGCCTTCCTTGATTTTTACCATTTAGTCGTGCGGATGACATGGCCGCGATTTTTGGCTTCCTTCGCCGCCGTCTTCTTGCTGACCAATGTGTGCTTTGGCCTCTTGTATTCAGTTCAGAACGATGCCATCGCTGGTCTCAAGACGCTTGGATATTGGGAATATTTTTTCTTCAGTGTCCAAACGCTTGCCACAATTGGCTATGGCTCCATGTACCCGCAAACGCTGTATGGCCATGCCCTGGTCACGCTTGAAGCCATGGTCGGCTTATTGGGGGTCGGAATGTTTGCCGCTCTCGCATTTGCGAAAATTTCATTGCCAAGGTCAAGAGTGGTATTCAGCAATACCGCTGTTGTGAGCAAATTTGAGGGCCAGCCGGCGCTGATGTTCAGGGTGGCCAATGAAAGAAGTAACAAGATTATTGGTGCTGAAGTTGCGCTGACTCTGATCATCGGCGAGACCACGCAGGAAGGTCAGAGCATGCGGCGTATCTATGACCTGGATTTGGTTCGAAATCACATGCCAATGTTGGCCTTGACCTGGCTTGTCATTCATCCGGTGAATCAAAACAGCCCGCTCGCGAAGCTATCGCAAGAAGCACTTGCAGAGGCCGACTTTATTTTAGTCGCCACAATGAAGGGTTTGGATGAAACCGTTTCGCAAACCATCCATTCCAATCATACGTATTCGTTTGAGGACATGAAGTGGAATCATCGCTTCGTCGATCTATATCGCAAAGACGGCTCTGACGATCAGGCCTATATCGACTTGACCCTGATCCACGAGACGATGGATGGGTCTGTCTGAGCTTAATTCAAACGCTTGATCCGTCCAAGTCCCGGCACCTGCACCGTTCCCGCCGCCCTGAAATAGGCCGATACCGCCTCAAGGTCAACCTCGCCCTGTTGGCGCTGTACGCCATTGCGCAAGACCGTGAAATTATCGCCGCCATCCGCCATGAAATTATTTACCGTCACGCGGTAGATTTTTTGCATGTCGATGGCCGTGCCATGCAGGCGCATCGAACCGGCGACGATACGCTGGCCTTTGCCCGGTGCAGCGCCGGCCGGCTGAGCCGCATCCCAGCTGTATTCAAAACCTGCGGAGCTGGCCAGGATGTTGCCATTGGATTGCTGCGGCTGTTCCCATTGCTGCTCAAGCAGGCGCAGTAACTGCTGCCCGGTCAGGTCCATGCTCACGAGGGTGTTATTGAAAGGCAGAACATTGAACAGCTGGCCATAAGTGACTTGCAGGCTTTGCGTGAGATCATTTCGCAGTCCGCCCGGATTCGTGAAGGCGATGTCTGCGGGTTTGCCTGCATAGTCCTTTCCTGAAGTCGCCGCCAGATAGGCATCGGTGGCGACATTGCCCAGGGTACTTTCTCCGGCTGAAGTCACGCGCCGCTCGAGCGGACCGGTGAGCGTACCGAGTGGCGTATTGCTCAGGCCTGCAGCCAGACTGACGGCGCGCTGCACGAGCGCATCGACTGCAGGGTCCCTGACCAGCGCGGCCTGTCGCGCCGGCAGTGTTATGTCCAGCCCCTTGCCATCCTTGAGCACGACGTCATTGACGACAGGCAGATTGTCTGCATTTTTTTTCAGCACCGTCCGGCTGACAGGGTCGATCGTCAAATCGATCTTGCTGACCACGCGTCCATGTGAGCCGGTTTGCGTGAGCAGCCGGCCATCGGGGCGGGTACAAATGAATTCGCGATGGGAGTGACCGGCAATGACGACATCAATGGCCGGGTCAAGCCGGTCGGTGATGCCGACAACGCGCCCGTCCAGACCTGGGCAAGCCTTGTCATTGATCAGACGCGCTGTGGTCTGCGCGCCTTCGTGTATCAAGACCACAATGGCCGCAACGTTCTGCTTTTTCAAAACCGGTACGAGCGCATTGATGGTCTCGACCTCGTCGGCAAACTGCAAGCCAGCCACGCCCGCTGGCGTCACTACCGACGGCGTCTCGCTGGTGGTCAGTCCGATGAAGCCGATATCGACACCGGCCACACGCCGGATCGCATAGGCCGGAAACAGCGTCTTGCCGGTGTTTGTTTCGATCACATTTGCGGCCAGATACTGGAACTTCGCACCGCTGAATGTGCCCTGATCCATGCAGGTATCGACGCCGACATTGCCGCGACTGCCGTTGGCTGCCTTCGGATAGCAGCCGCCATGCTGCAGGCGCTGCAGTTCCGCGCTGCCTTTGTCGAATTCATGATTGCCCACCGCGGTAATATCCAGGCCAATTTGATTCAGCACATCGATCGTGACTTCTTCGTGGAACAGGCTGGCTTCCAGCGGCGAAGCATTGATCATGTCGCCGGCGCCGACGACGAGGGTGTTGCCCGGATTTTGCTGTTTCAAGTTCGCGACCATCGTTGCCAGATAGGCGGCGCCACCTGCGCCCACACGCCGGCCTGAGGGCGAGCTGTCATCGGCGACCATCACGCTGCCATTGCCGGCTTGCAGATTGCTGTGGAAATCATTCAAGCCGATCAGTGTGACCGTGACAGTCGCGGGCTTTTGCGTCGTAGTACTGCCAGTCGTACCGCATGCGGCGAGCGTGATCGTCAGTGTCAGCACTGCAAGGGAAAAAATTTTGCGCACTGCAGGGCGGGCGATACTGCGGATGCGGCTGATTCGATAAGTCATGTTTTATTATTTGGGTAGTAGGCGCGTGCGCAAGTGTAGCACTGGAGCCAGCCTACCTTGCCTTTCAAGGCACTGTCTCGCGAAGTTAGAAATGACCTATTCCAAAGCTGCGCATTTACAGCATCGCCTCAATTGTTTGCGCCACTACAGCCAGGCGTTGC
This sequence comes from Oxalobacteraceae bacterium, assembly GCA_947448025.1. GTDB lineage: Bacteria > Pseudomonadota > Gammaproteobacteria > Burkholderiales > Burkholderiaceae_D > CANFLV01. The sequence continues at coordinate 126,905 of CANFLV010000002.1, forward strand.
ATGGCCAGCTTGGTCTGGCCGGTACTCGACGCCATTTCCGCCGATCCGTTCGACAGGCTGCGCATGGCTTCCGCAACCTGCTTGATCGAACGTACCTGTTCCTGTCCATTGAGCATGACCTGCTGCGCATTTTCATACACAGCCGTGGCGATGCCGGAGAGCTCATTAAACGTCTGGCCGGTCTTTTGCGCGATCAGCGCGACTTCGTCTACCGTGGTCGTGCCGGCTTCGGTCACCATCACGGCGGCATTCGTGGCCTTTTGAATGTCGATGACGAGGGAGTTTGCGCGTTCGGCTGATTTCTTGCTCTGGTCGGCCAATTGCCGGATCTCGGCGGCGACCACGGCAAAGCCCTTGCCTTGGTCGCCGGCGCGAGCCGCTTCCACGGCCGCATTCAGGGCGAGCATATTGGTCTGGCTGGCGAGGTCGCTGACGAGATTGGCGATCGCGCCGATCTGGCCGGCCTGCTCGGACAGGCGCAGGATCTGGTCGGCAGCGGCATTAACTTTTTCCTTTATGCGCACCATCCCGGCTTCGGTCTGGGTGGCCATTTGCAAGCCGGTGCCGGTCAGGTTTTGTGCTTCACGCGCCGAGTTCGAGGCCGACTCGGCCTGGTGCGAACTCTGCATGGCGGACACGCTCAGTTCTTCCATCGTCGAGGTGGTTTGCGCGACAGCGATAGCTTGCTGGCCGACGACCCGCTCATGTTCCGTAATGGCCGCGGAGATCTCGCTGGACGAAGTGCTGAAGGCCGTGATTTCCCTACGAATACGCCCAGCCACAACAACATTGATGATATACACGATGATGGTGGTCATGCATGCCGCTGCTAGCACGCCGGAGATGAAAATTGTCAGCACGGTTTGGCGCGCGCTTATTACCTCCTGCAGTTGTTGTTGCAGGATCTGATCTTCCTGTTCGCTCATGCTTGCCCGTATCAGCCGGCCTCTTTCCATCAGGGCCTTGCCTTGTCCGGACTGGATGATCTGCATCGCTTCCGGCATTTTCTTGTCCTTGGTCAGGCTGATGACACGATTCGTAGAATCGATTTTCATTTGTACCAAACTGTCGAATTCACGAAGTGCGGACTGGGCACCCAGCTCCGGGCGCTCCAGTTTCCGCAGCATAATTATGGATTGGTTGAGCGCGCTAATCGTGTCCTCATAAGATTTCAGGTACAGGTCCTTTTCGGTAAGGACAAAACCACGCTCCTCGCTTTCGGCGCGGAATAACTGACCCTCGATTTGATTGAGCAGCGACTTGCGCTTGTATGTCTGGATCACATAATCGTTGGCATTGGCCTGCACGCTATTGCCGTAATTAGCGACGACGATGATGGCCATGATCAGTGCCAGCAACACGCCAAAACCAATCATGATGATGGGTCGTAGCCGGTTAATGGCGTGGCGTACAATATTTGTCCGTTCTTCTGTGTACATGGTATGTCTCCCGGCGTGTCTGATTTGCCGCGAAGTTCAGCGGATCATGAATACATGACGATGGCGTTTTGTTCACCTCTAAGCGTAGCGAGCAGTTCGCCTGCTTTCAATTCGCCGCGCGTGCCCAGCGGTGCGTCAGCTGGCATGCCTTCGAGCAGGCGCTTCGCACTACGGCGCATGCGGCTTGCGCGCAGATGTTCGCATGCGAGGTTGTATAGAGCACACAGCTCCAAATACGCGATCACGTAGTGAGGTTCGAGGTAAATCACTTTTTCAAGTAAGGTGCGGGCGCGCTGCAAGTCGCCGCTTTCCTGCGCAAGGTGCGCCAGCAGGTAATAGGCGCCGGGCTCCAGCGGTGTTCTGGCCAGCAGCTGTTCGCAGCAGGCGTTTGCCTGGGCCATCGCGCCCTGGTCTGCGAGTTGCCAAGCGTAGCTCAAGGCTTCAGGTAACGGCACTGGCGTGGCGAGCGCCACCGTAACGGGCGGATGCTGACGCGGCGCTGGCATGGCTGCAGGACGACTGCGGGAAATCCCTGGCAAAGCTGCCGGCGACGGACTAGCCGCGACCTTCTCAGGCATGGAGTCACTGCGCCGGTACACGGCTGATTCCGCAAAGACCTGCCGCACGAGCGCCGGGAAGCAGCCGATTGCCAGCTCATTGTGCGCTACCAGCAGGCGTCCTGCCGGCGCCAGTGCGAGCGTCAACCGATTGACTATGCGCGGCAGCGCATCGTCGCGGTAATACATGAGTACATTGCGGCACAGGATCAGGTCGAATTCACCGGCGGCGAGGTCCGGTGCAGCGCCGGCCCGCAAGTCGTCTGCGCAAAACCGCACAATGGCGCGCAGCGCTGGGAGGATTTCCCAACCCTCGCGCTGCTTGAAAAAATAGATGTTGCGTAAGCTGTCCGGAACGCCGCGAAACGACCAGTCGGGATACACCCCTGCGCGCGCGCATTGCAGCGCCTGCACGTTGATGTCGCTGCCGATGATCCTGATGCTCCAGCCTGCGCTCAATGGCAACAGTTCTGCGACCATTATGGCCAGGCTATAAGCTTCCTCACCGGTCGAACAGCCAGCGCTCCAGATACGCAGTGTGCGGCTGGCCCTACGCTCGCGCAGGCAGGCCGGCAGCAGCCGTTTGCGCAGCAGCGCGACTTGTCCGGCATCGCGAAAGAAGAAACTTTCCAGTGGAATCAGCGCCGCGCTGAGTGCACGGCGTTCCTGTTCTAGCGCTGCCTGGTCCGGCAAGTGCTGCAGCATGGCCAGGTAAGCGTCTGTATCATGGCAATGCGTGGCGCGTTCACGTACAGCGACGGCACTGCGGAGCTTTGACGCATCATCGATATGCATGCGGATTCCGGTAAAAGCCGACAGGCGTTCAATCAGCGCGAGCGTGTCGGCATGTGGCGTCATTGCCGTTCGCTTTCGCCGTGCACGAGCTTGCGCAGGAAATTGAGCTGGCGCTGTTGCGGTAAGGTCGTGCTCAGCACATGTGTGACGAGGCCCTTGGCAGATGCTTCAGGGGTCCGGTTCGAACTCGGCGTAGCCAGCATTACGCGCGCCATGTTCGGATAGCGCTGGGCGAAATGTGCCAGCAAACCATGCAGTCGATCCTGTTCCTGCGGTGCCATGTCATCTTGCACCATCAGTAACGGCGGCGCTGCCAGCGTCAGGCAGTCAGAGGCCTCCTGAAGCGTGGCGCAAACATAGACTTCAAATCCGGCATTCTGCAGGAACTGGTGCCGTGCATGACGACGCGCGATGTCGGTATCGAGCAGCGCGAGTAGCGGCTTTTTTTCTGTCTCATCAATGAGTTCCTGCTGCTGCGGATAAATCCAGGCTTGCAGCAGCTGACGGAATTCAGCCGCCGTGACGGGTTTGGAGAACAGGTAGCCTTGGCCTTCTTCGCAGGCGTGACGTGCCAAAAAGAGGCGCTGCGCTTCGTTCTCAATGCCTTCAGCGACGATTTCATAGCCGAGCTGGCGCGCCATGGCGATGATGGCCTGCGTGATCGCGGCATCGTCGGGATTGTCGACCACCCCACGCACAAACGATATATCGATCTTCAGGATATCGATCGGGAAGCGCTCGAGGTAGGACAGCGAAGAATAGCCAGTGCCGAAATCGTCGAGCGCGATCAAGACCCCGAGGTCGCGGATGGCTTGCAGGCGCGCGATAGTCTGTTCGGCATGTTCCATCGCAGTCGATTCGGTGATTTCGACTTCCAGGTATTCCGCGGGTAGCTCATGCTTTTGCAAAGCCATGCGGATCGTGGCGACCAGCGATTCATCGTGAAAATGTTCCGCGCAAAGGTTCACCGATACCGGCACGGTTCCAGTCGCTTCGGACAGCCATTGGCGTTGTTGCCGACAGACGTCGCACAAGGCCCACTGCGTCATCGGGATGATCAGGCCACATTCTTCCGCAAGCGGGATGAAATCCTGCGGCGGGATGAGCCCGCACTGCGGGTCGCGCCAGCGCATTAGCGCCTCAGCGCCGGTGATGCGCCCGGTGGCCAGGCTCACGCGTGGCTGGTAAAACATTTCCAGCTCGCCGTTGGCGAAGCCGCGCCGCAGCGCTGCCTCGTTTTCGATGCGTCGCTGCGCCTTTTCATTGAGCTCGGGCGAAGCCAGCACGAAGCCGCGACGACCGCGCTGGCGTGCCAGGTACAACGCGACCTGTGCTGACAGCAGCAACGCCGGCGCATCGTCTGCATCTTTGGGATAGACGCTGATGCCGATGCAGGGCTCGATCGACAGCGGCGTGCCCTGCCACTCAAACGGCGCGCAGATGACCTGCATTAGGTCGGCTACCAGGCGCGTGATCGGCAGCTCATCATTCCGACCATCCATGACATAGACGAATTGTTCGTTGTGGATACGGGCGACGGTATGGGCCAGTGGTCGCTTGTCTTTCAGTCGTTGCGCCATTTCGATTTGCAGTGTATCGGTCGCAGCGTGGCCTAGGCCGATGTTGACCATGTCGAGGTGGTTGAGCTGGATCACCATCAACACGATTGCGCTGCCGGCGCGTTGCGCGGCATAGATGGCCTGCGCCAGCGCTGCCAGCAGTAATTCCTTGCCTGGCAGGTCGGTGAGCGCATCGTGGGTTGCCTTGTGCGCCAATGCTTGTTCGAACTTGATGCGTTCACTCAGGTCATGCAGCGAGACCAGCAGTGCCGGCTCTTCCGGCCAAGTCATGGGGGTGATGCGCATTTCGGCTGGGCAGGGCTTGCCTTGACGCAGAACTTCGATCTGCGTGACTTCGTTGATGACCACGGGCAGGCCAAAAAATTCGCCGACGAGTTTGTCTAAGTGGCGACCGAACATGCGCGCCGCCGCCGGATTGGCAAACAGGATTTCACCATTGCCAGACAACACTAGTACGCCATTGATGTCATTTTCGATGATCAGCTGCAGGCGCAGCTGATAATGCCTGCCAGAGTCGTCAGGCAAGTCGGATGTGGCATCGGCCATCTTAGCTGCGCTCCTCGTTGAACATGGATTCGACGCGTACTTCCTCGGCCGTGCCGGTATGGCTGGGCGTGCCGGCGAGGATACCGCTGACATTACGGAACGCGTGGCCGATGCTGATGCCGGTGTCGCTGATCGTGAATTCGCGGATGCCGTGGTCATGTCGCGAACCGCGCAGCTTAAGCACGATGACGCCGCGCCGGACTTCGCCGAAAACTTCGATATAGCGCAGCAGGATGATCGCATCGGCCACCGAGAGGATCTGGTCTTCCGCCATCGAGGCATTGCCGGCTAGGCGTGCCGTCGTGGTTAGCAGCGCGACGATACCCCGCGCGCGGGTATAGTCGGCCAGTTGCGTCACAAAGGCGTTGAAGTTGCGCAACTGTGTGGCGCGTTCGAATGAGGCCAGACTGTCGAGCACCAGTCGCTGTGGCTTGAAGCGATGGATGGCTTGCTGGATGTGCAGCAGGTGGTCGATCAGGCCCACGGCTTCCGGCGAGATCGTCAGCAACATCAGCTGGCCGCTTTCGATGGCGGCTTGCATGTCGATGCCGCAGCCGCGCAAGTCGCGCAGCAGCGTGCCCACGCCTTCTTCTGTGGAGACGTAGAGGCAGCGTTCCTGTGGCGTCGCCACGGCGAAACTGCCGGCAAAAATCGTCTTGCCGCAGCCGCTGGGGCCGGACATGAGCGTGATCAGCCCGCTCGACAGCCCACCGCCGCACATCTCGTCGAGCGTGGCGATGCCGCTCGAGACGCGCACGTCGCTGGGTGGCGGCGCCGATAGTTCCTGCAGTGGTGCGACCACGGAAATGCCGATGCCGCTGCTGATGGTGAAAGGTGCTTCGCCGCGGCCGTGGTCTGTGCCGCGGAACTTCAGGATTTCGACGCTGCGATTACGGCTTTCGCGTTCGAGCACATGGCGCATCACGACTACGTTGTCACAGACGAATGCTTCCACTCCGTCGCGGCTGATCGGGCCGTATTCGTCGACGCGCTCGGCGGTAATGATCGCGGTCATGTCGAGGTCCTTGAGCGCATTGAGCACGCGCTGGATTTCACTGCGCACCGTTCCCTGGTTTGGAAAGCGCAGCAGCAAGGTGCCCAGCGAATCGATGGCCAGGCGCTTGCCATCACAAAGGCTGACGGCATTACGGATGCGCAGCGTCAAGGGGGCGAGACTATAGGCGCCAATTACGCCCAGGTCCGAGGGCTGTTCGCGGGCGTCGACAAAGTGCCACAATCCCACTGCTTCCCAGCCGGCGATATCCCAGCCAAAAGGCAGCATGTTGCGGCGTATGTCTGCCGGCGACTCTTCGAATGTGACGAAAACCGCCGCCTCGCCTGACCTCACGCCATCAACCAGGAACTGAATTGCGAAAATGGTCTTGGCACTGCCGCTCGAGCCGGCCACCAGCGTTGTCCGGCCTGCCGGCAAGCCGCCGCGTGCGAGCAGATCGAATCCGGCAATTCCGCTGCTGGCCTTGCTGACCGGGCCTGTCATTTTTTCAGCCGCCATGAACACTCTCCTCAAGAAATCTGCAGCAATTGCAATAGCCGTGATACATCGCTCAAGTCACCCATGACGCGTCTGACCGGCAAGGGATGCATGCGTGCCAGCGTCGGTGTGGCAATCAGGCGGTCGTTTTCAGCGCGCTGCGGATCGGCTTCGATGTCGACGATTTCGAGCTCGAAGGCAAATCCCAAGCGGCGCAATTCGTCCAGGGCGACCAGGGTCTGGCTGCTCTGACGCAAGGGCCCGGCGACATACAGGCACAAGCGCAGACTAAGGATAGTTTCGGGAATGGCGATCATTGCAGCATCCTGCGGTAAAAGTCAGCGAGGTAACCCATCAGTTCCAGCACCATCAGCCGACCCTCTTCGATGTAAGCCCACTTCAATTCCTGCTTCAAACCATCGACCTTGATGCGCAGGCTCTTGCCATGCAGGGCGACAACTTCACGCGGTCCGGCGCCGACCGCGCCAAGCTCGTCGGCGACCGCGCGCAGTGCGCCGGAAGTATCGATTTGCACCTGATACGCCGGCGCTCGACGGCCAGGTCGAGCAAATTGATGTAGCGCTCGACGAGGCTGTCGATCTGCTTCGTGAGCGTCGTCGGCGCGATCCTTGCGGGGTCGAGCGGGCGCCGGCTGAAGGCCTCTATGGCCTGGATTTCACGGTTGAGTTCATTGATGCGGATCGCATTGCGGTCGAGTTCGCGCGCCATTTCTTGGGCGTGGTTGAGTTCGGTGATGTCGCGGAAAATACAATGCAGCAGGCGCTGCGCGCCGAGCTCGATCTGGCGCAGGCGGATTTCCATGTCGCGCAGCGTGCCTTCGCGCGTCATGTGGCTGGTTGTGAAACTGTATTGCTCCTGCAGCTGGGCCTGCTGCAAATGTCCGCACAGCGCCTCACGCGCAGCCGGTGCGGTGATGCTGGCAAGGTCGAGGCTGGCAAATTGCGTTGCGCTGTAGCCTAACTGATTGCTGGCCACGTCATTCGATTCGATGAAGGCCCCGGTGTCGGGGGTCATCAGCACCACGCCTTCCGGCAAGAGCACAAACAGGGTGCGGTAGCGCAGCTCGGCTTCACGGGCGCGCGCTTCCTCAAGCGCTAGCGCTGCGGTGCGTTCGCGTACGCGCGACTCGAGCTTCTGGTTGAAGAGCCGCAAATCTTCTTCCATCTTGCGCAGCACGCGGTTCTGCTGGACTGCATTACCATAGGTCGATACCAGCATGTGCAGGATTTGCTCGCGACCTGCCGTAACTTCATAGGTCTGGCCCTCGACAGTCAGCGTTATTGCCGCGGCGACCTCGTTGGCGCACTCAGGCAGGGGCGAGGCGCCCAGTAATTGCCGTACTTGTTCCAGCAGGCGATCCTTGTCATACGGTTTCGTCAAATAGGCTTCGGCGCCGGCATTGAGTCCGCGGATCACGTCGGCGGTGTTCGACAGCGCTGTCAGCACGATTACCGGAATGGTTTTTAGCGTTGGGTCTTGCTTGATCCGCGCGCACATTTCATAGCCGTCGATAAAAGGCATAGAAACGTCGCTGATGACCAGATCTGCGCCATCGCAGCGCAAAGCGGCCAGGCCGCTCCTGCCGTCCACGGCGACGCGGCAGGCATAGCCCTGCTCGACCAGAATACGGCGCAGCATCTCGCTTTGAATCGGACTGTCTTCAACCACAAGAATTTTTTGCTCGCTCATGTGCAGCCTGGTACTCGCCAAAGTCTAGGGTTGGGCGGATTTTGCATTCAACAGTTCCGCTATCTGTTTCGGCGCCAACGAGAAGCTGGCCGCGCCAAGTTCCACAGCGGCCTTGGGCATGCCGAACACGACACAGCTTTCTTCGCTTTGCGCCACCGTCGTGCCGCCGCCTTCGACGATGTTTTTCATGCCGCGGGCGCCGTCGCGCCCCATGCCTGACAGCAAGATGCCGTAGACGCCTTTGCCATAGGGTGCCACGGCCGACTGGAACAGCAGGTCGATAGCCGGACGGATGCCGTCAACGGGCGCCTGATCGCGGTAAGCGAAGTAGCCACGGCTGTCAAATACCAGATGCCGGCTTTCCGCCGCAAAATAGACGATGCCAGCGCAGGGCCGCTGGCCGTCTTGGGCGAGTTCAACCGGATGCGGGATTTCATTGCGCAGCCAGTGCAGCAAGCCGTCCTGGAATCCGGCGGAAATATGCTGTATGCAAACGACAGGGAAGGCTAGCGGGCGGGTGAGCTGGGACAGGACTTCCTTCAATGCCTGCGGTCCGCCCGTCGACGCGCCGATCGCGACCAGGGTGGGCAGCGGCAGGGCGTGCAACATCAGCGCATCGTATTTGACTGCAGCGGGCTGGACATCTACCGGCACCTGATCGGTGCGACGGCGGAACACATACACGCCGGAGAGGATGCGGATTTTGCTGGTGAGTTCATCGGCGACTTGCTGCATCTTGCCTTCGCCGCCAGCAGGCAACATGCGCGGTTTGGCGATGACGTCGAGCGCGCCGGCTTCGAGCAAATGAAAAATGTTTTCGGTTTCATCCGCCTGCACCGAGATGCTCACTACCAGCACCGGCAGCGGATTGCGTTGCATCAGCCGACGAATCAGCTCGCCGCCATCCATGACCGGCATGTGAAAGTCGGTACAAACGATATCGGGCGCGGCTAGTGCGATGCGTTCCAGCGCTTCCTTGCCGTTGGCTGCCGTGCCGGCCACGGACATGCCGGGCGTTTTCGTTATCATGTCGCACAGGACCTTGCGGGTGAGCGCCGAGTCGTCGACCACGAACACCTTGATGTCCGGCCGCAGCGGCAGTCCTTTCATTGGGATCGTGGTCATGTTTTCTCTGTTTATTCAGATCAATCTGTCCAGGCATTCGATCAATGCCCGTTGGTCAAAGGCAGACTTGGCAATGTAAGCATTCGCACCTGCTTCCAGGCCGCGCAGCTTGTCGACGTCGCTCGCCTGCGTCGTCACGAGTACCACTGGCAGTGCTGCATGGCGATCCTCCTGGCGCAGTTTGCGCGTGAGCTGCAAGCCATCCATATTAGGCATCTGTATATCCGTGACCAGTGCGTCGAAGCTGGCGGCGGTCAGCTTCAGGTATGCATCGCGGCCATCTACGGCGGTCGTTACGGCGTAGCCGGCGGCTTCGAGGATGCGTTTTTCCTGGGTACGCGTGGTCAGACTGTCCTCGGCAAGCAGGATCGTGCGGCGCACGGATTTTTTCGTTGTCGTTGCGAGGGCGACATGACTGCTGCCGCCCAGGCGGCTGGCGCTGCGCATGAGTGCGCGGGCATTGAGCACGACACAGATGTCGCCATTGTCACGGATGGTCACGCCGGTAAGATGGCGCATGCCTTGCAGCAGCCGGCTCTGCTGGTGCAGCATCACTTCTTCTTCGCCGACCATGTCTTGCACGATCAGGCCGAGCGTGGCGTCGCCTGATTCGATGATCACGCAGTTCAGGCGCCCTTGCGCCGGCAGCGCCGGCCCCGACGGATCGTCTGGCAAGCTGAGCAGGGTGTGAAGGGCGCCCAGCTGGAGTACCTGCCCCAGCACTTGGACGACCTGTTTGCCTTCGATGGTGTAGATGTTCTCGCGTTCGATAAACAGCGAGCGGCGGATCTGGTCCGCCGGCAGTGCGAAGTGCTGGCCGCCGGCGCGCACCAGCAGGACCCGCATGGTCGCCAGCGTGACGGGCAGGTCGATGCGTACAGACAGGCCTTGCGCGGGTGTGGATTCGAGGCTGATCTGGCCTTTTAATCGTTCGACATTGACGCGCGCCACGCCGAGCCCGACGCCGCGACCCGAGGTTTCCGTGATGAAGCGGCTTGTTGACAAGCCGTTGGCGTTCAAAACCAGCATCTGCACCTGGGCCACGCTCATTTCCGCAAGCTCGCGTTCGCTTACCAGCTTGCGCTTGAGCGCGACCTTGGCGATCATGTCGACGTCCAGCCCGGCGCCATCGTCGGACACTGTGATGACGATGCGCGAACTGGTTTGTATCGCGCGCAGGCGGATCAGCGCTACGCCTGGCTTGCCGGCTTGTTCGCGCATGTCGGGTAACTCGATGCCATGGTCGACCGCATTGCGCAGTAAATGCGTGAGCGGGTCCTTCATCTCTTCGAGGATGCGTTTGTCGACGGCCAGATCGCCGCCTTCGATAAGCAGTTCGGCGCGCTTGCCTTTATCCTTGGCCAGGTCATGCACCATACGCGGAAACAGGCCAAACAGCGTTTGCATCGGCAGCAGGCGCAGCTCGCGGATGCGCTCGCACAATACTTCCGTGACGTGGGTCAGGCGCGTACTATCCTGGCGCAAGCTGGCGCGCAGGGTCTCGAGCTGCTGTGCGAGCTGTCGCAGACAGGTCCTGCTGTCGCTGTCGCCGCACCTGCCGGCGCCCAAGCGTTCGTCGATTTGCGCCGCCAGCGCGTCGACTTCTTCAAGACGGCGCGCGATACTGCCGCGGTTCACGCGCAGCTCGCCGGAGTGCTTGAGTAAGGCGTCCAGTTTCTCGGTCGGTACGCGCACGGATTCGATGCGAAATGGCGCTGTGGACGAAGGCGCAATGCTGGAAGGCGGCGCTGCGCTGGCAATGACCGGTTGAGGCACATCGATGTGCGGCAACGGCAGTGTTGCTGACATTGGGGAAGCTGCGGCCACGCCCGCTTGGGCGACCGGCAATGCGGGTGCCGGCACAACGGGCGGTGTCGCTAGTAATGCGGCCGTTTGCGGGCCTGGCACGGTGGGTGCCGTCAGCGCCGCCAGTTCGGCGCCAAGGTCGACTTGCGCATCCTCGCCGCTGGTCGCTTCGCGGGTAAGGGCGGCGAACGCTTTGAGGCAACGCCCCAGCTTTCCGGCTTGATCCGCAATGCTCACCTCGCCGCGCTGGCATGCTGCCAGCACATCTTCAAAATGGTGCGCAAGGGATTCGATATCGGCGAGGCCAATCACGCGCGCGGCGCCCTTAAGGCTATGCGCTGCGCGCAGCATGTCGGCGATGAGCGTGCTGCTCGCCTCTGCGCGCTCCAGGCTCAGCAATGCCACGTCGAGCAGGTGCAGATGCTCCTGGCTTTCGACGGCAAATAGTTCGAGCAAGCCAGGATCAGTGATCATTGCTTTGCGTCGCTTTCTAATATTCTCAGGGGACTACATCAACGAACATACTGGTGCGTTCGAGCAAGTCAGAGACATCCAGTACGGGGACTTCCTGGTCATTCCAATGCACCAGGCCGCTCAAACAGGATTCGTCGAATTTATGCAGGCAGGCAGGCAGGTGCGATGCATCCTGTACCTGCATGGGCGCCACCTGTTCCACGCTCTCGACAAGGATGCCGAACAGGCCGAAGGCAGGCGTGCGCATGACCACCACTCTGGTAAGCGCCTGCGTGGTGCCGAGATGCAGCGCGGCCCGCAAATCGAGCAGCGTCAAGGCATCGCCGCGCAAATTCATGCAACCGGCAATGTTTGCGGGACAGGCCGGTAACAGCGCAACGCTCTGGATCGACGTAAATTCCTGCACGCACTCGATGCCGATGCCAAAGCTTTCGCCGCCCATGCGGATAATCGCCAGCATGGCGGTGCCGTTCGGTTCTTGCGGCAAGCTGATGCTAGCGATGCGGCCTGCGCGTGCCTGCAATACCTGCTGTGCCGCCGCGTCAAATTGGTGCCACGGGAAATGTGCATGCGCGCGTGGCATGGCCTTGAGCACATCGTCCACTAATGGCCTGGTAGTGGTCTGCTCTTCCTGCGTAGACTGTTTCAATTCCGCCAGTAAGACCGCTGGATGGGAAAACAGCCCCGCCACATCAATAACGGTGATCAATTCCTGTTGGCTGCTACGGACTTGCCCGCATATCAATCTTGCATTGCTTTCCGGTGTGATCGAGGCGGGCAGGGGCGCAATATCAGCCACCCGGATGTCTTGTAATTCACAGACGTCGCTGACCACCATGGCCAATTGCTGACCTGCATGCTCGAGCACGATGACAACATCGTCGAGAGCATAAACGGGGGGCAGCTTGCCGACCAACGCGGCAAAATTAAATACGGCAATAATGTCGCCTCGGCAGTTTAGCGTACCGGCGAGGCAGGGCAGAGCGTCTTCGACGACAGTCAGTTTCGGCAGCTTGAACAGCGCCTTCACCGACGCGCCAGGGATGGCATACGGTTGGCTTGAAAAATGGAAAATGATATTCATTGCCATAGCAAAATTTCGCGCATGCAGGCGCTTTTCCTTGATTCATACTAGAACCGCGAATTACTTATCGCAAGTATCACATTCACAATTAAGCGAATTATTTATTTTCTTTCGGGAAAATTTTAAGATGTCGTGCGGACGGAAAATTTCACCTTGCTAGACTTACAGTGCAGGTGCGCGCAAGGCGATTTTCATTTCAAGGGGATGGGGGAAAGACGGCAAGAGGAGAGGAACAGCAGAAAATATGTCGAGGGGGTCTGGGCGGCTGTTTTGCCCATCGACCTTAGTGTAGTCCCGCGACGCGAGCGAGCATCGCAGGACTTTCTTGTAGCTTAATTAGCGCCAGTATTTAACCCGCCATCCCCAGCAACATCGCATTCAGACGCTTCACGAAAGCCGCCGGATCACTCAGCGCGCCACCTTCAGCGAGCAGGGCTTGATCGAACAAAATATTGGCCCAGTCATCGAACTTGCCATCTTCATATTTCAAGCGCTGCACGAGTGGATGGTCAGGATTGATTTCAAGGATAGGCTTGGAATCCGGCGCGTTCTGTCCGGCGGCCTTGAGCATGCGCATCAGGTTGCCTGACAATTCATGCTCGTCGGCGACCAGGCAGGCCGGCGAATCGGTCAGGCGGAAAGTGACGCGCACATCCTTGGCCTTGTCGGCCAGTGCCGCTTTCATTTTCTCGGTCAAGTCCTTGTAACCGGCTTCGGTTTCTTCATGCTGCTTTTTCTCGGCTTCGTCTTCGAGCTTGCCCAGGTCGAGATCGCCCTTGGCCACCGAGACCAGTTCCTTGCCTTCGAATTCAGTCAGGAAGGACAGCATCCATTCATCGACGCGATCGGTCAGCAGCAGGACTTCGACGCCCTTCTTGCGGAAGATTTCGAGGTGCGGGCTGTTCTTGGCCGCGGCATACGAATCGGCGGTCGCGTAGTAAATCTTTTCCTGGCCTTCTTTTACGCGGCCGAGGTAGTCGGCAAACGAAACTGTCTGCGCGTCGTCCTCATTGTGCGTCGAAGCGAAGCGCAAGAGCTTTGCGATGCGATCCTTGTTGCCGGCGTCCTCGCCGATGCCTTCTTTGATAACCTGACCGAATTCTTTCCAGAAGGTCGCGTATTTGTCTTTCTTGTCCTGCTCTTCCGCATTCGCGATTTCTTCGAGCATGGCCAAGACGCGCTTGGTCGAGCCTTCGCGGATCACGCGCACATCGCGGGATTCCTGCAGCAATTCGCGCGAGACGTTCAGCGGCAAATCGTTCGAGTCGATCACGCCCTTGACGAAGCGCAGGTAGATCGGCATGAGCTGCTCGGCGTCGTCCATGATGAAGACGCGCTTCACATACAGCTTGATGCCGCCGCGCTTGTTACGGTCCCACAGGTCGAACGGTGCATGTGCCGGAATGTAGAGCAGCTGGGTATATTCGCTACGGCCTTCGACGCGGTTATGCGTGTGCGTGAGCGGTTCCTGATGATCATGCGCGACATGCTTGTAGAACTCGTCGTACTGTTCCGGCGTGATGTCGGATTTGCTACGGGCCCACAAGGCGCTGGCCTGGTTGACGGTCTCGTATTCTTCCTTGAGAACGGTTTCCTTTTTCTCTTCGTCCCACTCTTCCTTTTGCATCAGGATCGGCAGCTGGATATGGTCTGAATATTTGCGGATGATGGATTTCAGCTTCCACGACGACAGGAATTCATCTTCGCCCTCACGCAGATGCAGCGTGATAGTCGTGCCGCGGCTGGCCTTGTCGATCGGTTCGACCGTGAAGTCGCCTTCGCCGGCGGATTCCCAGCGCACGCCGTCGGCAGCTTTGCTACCGGCGCGGCGGGTCTCGACTGTAATGCGGTCGGCGATAATGAAGGCCGAATAAAAGCCGACGCCAAACTGACCGATCAGAGCCGCGTCTTTTTGCTGGTCGCCGGACAGGTTCGAGAAGAATTCCTTGGTGCCGGATTTGGCGATCGTGCCGAGGTGTTCGACGGCTTCATCGCGGCTCATGCCGATGCCGTTGTCGGCGATGGTGATCGTGCGGGCGTCCTTGTCGAAGCCGATTCGGATTTGCAGATCCGGGTCTTCCTCGTACAAGGCAGCATTGTGGATGCCCTCGAAGCGCAATTTGTCCGACGCGTCTGATGCGTTCGAGACCAGCTCGCGCAGGAAAATTTCCTTGTTCGAGTACAGCGAGTGGATCATCAGCTGCAGCAATTGTTTGACTTCGGCCTGGAAGCCCAGGGTTTGTTTGTCTGATTCAGCCATGGTTTGCCTCGAATTTGATGTTAAGTAATGGATCCCGCGGGCGGGATCGGTGAAATTGCCATTCAGTCTTGCTGCCTGCAGCGACGTTCTGCCGCAGCGAATCTTGGATTTTGGGATGAATATCTGCATTTCAAGACCGACCACGCAAATCTTGCATCGCCCTTCCTGACCCGAGAGCGCCGCTTGCAGTAAAATCACAGGCTAGCAAGCGCTGCCGCATCCATCGTGGCGCATACACAATTCGGGAGCCTGCATGTCTTATTACGAAAAACTCAACGCCCTGCATATCGACTTGCCTGCCGTGGCTACGCCGGCAGCAGCCTATGTGATGTTTGTCCAGAGCGGGAACATGGTCTTCCTATCCGGGCACATCGCCAAGAAAGACGGCAAACCATGGGTCGGCCAGCTCGGCAAGACCATGGCCACCGACGAAGGCAAGCTGGCGGCGCGCGCCGTCGCCATTGACTTGATGGCGACCCTGCAGGCAGCCTGCGGCGGCGACCTCAATCGCGTCAAGCGCATCGTCAAGGTCATGAGCCTGGTGAACTCTACCGGTGACTTTACTGAACAGCATCTGGTCACCAATGGCGCCTCCGAATTGTTCGGTGAAGTCTTCGGTGCGGCCGGCGTGCATGCGCGCTCGGCCTTTGGCGTGGCGCAGATCCCGCTGGGCGCCTGTGTCGAAATCGAACTGATCGCGGAAATCGCCTGAACCATCCCCACCGAATGAGAGCAGCATGAAATTAGAAAACCCGGCACCAATCGACTGGAAATTCGCGAAACGCGCACTGCAGCTGCAAAGCTCGGCCATCCGCGAAATCCTCAAGATCACGATGCGCCCCGATATTACGTCCTTCGCCGGCGGCTTGCCGTCGCCGGAGACCTTTCCGGTGGAGCGCATGCAGGCTGCCTTCGATACGGTCCTGTCGCGCAATGGTAAGGTCGCGCTGCAATACGGCCCCACCGATGGCTATGCGCCGTTGCGTGAATGGGTCGCCAATTCACTGTCGATTCCAGGATCACAGATTTCGCCGGATCAGGTCCTGATGGTCTCGGGTTCGCAGCAAGGTCTGGACCTGCTCGGTAAAGTCCTGATCGATGAAGGCAGCAAGGTACTGGTTGAGACGCCGAGTTATCTAGGCGCGCTGCAGGCGTTTTCAGTCTACGGACCGGAGTTCGTGTCGCTGCCGACCGATGAACATGGTCTGCAGCCGGAAGCCGTTGCCGGCATCGGTCATGATGCGAGTCTCTTATATGCACTGCCGAATTTTCAGAACCCGACCGGGCGCACGCTGTCGCTGGAGCGTCGCACCGCGCTCGTCGCCTCCTGCGCACAGCTCGGCTTGCCACTGATCGAAGACGATCCTTACGGTGAACTCAGCTACCGCAGCGCGCGCCTGCCGAAGATGCTGAACATGAATCCGGATGGCGTGATCTACATGGGCTCGTTCTCGAAAGTCCTCACGCCCGGTATCCGCCTCGGTTATGTCGTCGCCCCGGCGCCGCTGACGCGCAAGCTCGAGCAAGCCAAGCAGGCGACTGATTTGCATACAGCCCAGCTGACGCAAATGGTCGTGCATGAAGTGATCAAGGATGGCTTCCTCGAGCAGCATGTGCCGACCATACGCGCGCTGTATGCGAACCAGTGCGACGTGATGCTGGCCGCGCTGACGGAATTCTTTCCGGCCGGCGTCGAATGGACCAAGCCCGAAGGTGGCATGTTCATCTGGGTCACGCTGCCTGCGCATATGGACAGCACGGCGCTGCTGGCAGAAGCGATCGAACACAAGATCGCCTTCGTGCCGGGTGCCTCGTTCTATGCGAACGCGCCGCAGCACAATACTTTCCGCCTGAGTTTCGTCACCGTGCCGCCGGAAAAAATCCGCGCCGGCATGGAAGTCCTCGGCAAGTTGATTGCCCGTCATTTAACTTAAGCGAGGCAAGCGGATGTCGTCGATCATTGGTACTAGCGTAGCTGACAAGCTGACTGGAACCAGTGGCAATGACGACATCTACGGCTTGACAGGAAATGACACGATCAATGGTGTCACCGGCAGCGACTACATCGATGGCGGCCGCGGTGACGACCTGCTGTATGTCATGGATGGCGCGGGGGACGCCCGCATCATCGGTGGCGATGGCAACGACACGCTCATCGGTGCTGGCGGCAATGATAATCTCGATGGCGGCCGTGACAATGATGCCATCAGTGGCGGCGCGGGTAATGATTACCTCAATGGTGATTTTGGCAATGACCAGCTGGCAGGCGGCAGCGGCGATGACGAACTGTATGGTGGCGACGGCAACGATACGCTGGACGGCGGCAGCGGTATTAATTACCTCTCGGGTGGCGCGGGTAACGACACTTACATCATCAACAGCCGCTACGATGAAATCAATGACACCTCCGGCATCGACACTGCGATCGTTAATGTCAATTTCTACAAGCCTGATACCAACGTAGAAAACTGGAGCTGGGCGGCCGGCGTCGAGAAACTGCCTTACTGGATCGATGCCATGCTGCCCAATGGCGCGCCGGGCTTCGTGCCCTTGCTCAATGGCGGCAAGACCATGTATTTCACGTTCCCGACGACGGCGCCGGCGTATTTCAGTGCTACCGACCTGCTCGGATTCAAGCCATTTACCGAGCAACAAAAGATATTGACGCGTAAAGCGCTTGCTTACATTTCCACGGTCATCGATCTGGTCTTTGTCGAATCCAGCAATACCACGGCCGCCAATACCATCGTCTTTGCCGACAATGTCCAGAAGACATCCAGCGGTTACGCGGAATTTCCGGCGCTGCCCGCCTACGGCAGCGATGTGTTCATTGCCTATGACGGTACATCGGCGGGTAACCTCACGCCTGCGGAGGGTAGCTTTTCGGCACTGACCCTGATCCACGAGATCGGCCATGCGCTCGGCTTGAAACATCCATTCAGCCACGCCGACGCCGGCGGTGATATCGGTGACGGCCCGTTTCTGACCGCGGCGGAAGACAGTACGCAGTGGTCCGTGATGAGCTACAGCACGCGCAGCAGCGACTATTATTTGCGCTATGCGCCGCTGGACGTCGCCGCGCTTCAATACCTGTATGGCCCGAGTACCGCGCTCTCCGCCAATAATGTCTATGTGCTGCATGCCGATGCGACCAATATGCTGTGGGATGGTGGTGGCATCGATACGCTCGATGGCAGTAGCCTGACGCAGGCCATGCATGTGTATCTTGAACCGGGTTACTGGGGTTATATCGGCAGCAAGGCCGCGCTGATTTCGGCCGCCGGCCAGGTCACGGTCAACTTCGGCAGCGTGATGGAAAACCTCATAGGCGGCTCTGCCAGTGATTACCTGATCGGCAATGCCGTCGCCAATCAAATTACTGGCGGCGCTGGTAACGATACGATGATCGGCGCTGCCGGCAACGATACTTTTATCGGCATCAAGGGGCGCGACATGATCTTTGGCGGTGAGGGCAGCGATGTGCTGCAACTGTCGATGACCAAGGTGCAGGCGCAGGTGCTGAAATTGCGTGACAACGCCTTCCTGATACGCGATGGCGAAGGTGATATGGCGATCGTGCGTGATGTCGAAAAGATCAATTTTTCTGACCAGAGCGTGACTTTGTCGGCACTGCCTGCCGTCGCTAATGTCGATGCACTGCTGACAGAAATTTATGTGGCCGCTTTCCGTCGTGCGCCGGAATCGGCTGGCTACACGTACTGGACCCAGCAAAAAGAGGCGAGCAGCATCGCCGCTGTCGCCGAGACGATCTTTTCGCTCGACGTAGTCAAGGCGCTTTACCCGCTGAGCATGGGGTCGACGGATTTCGTTACAGCGATTTATAAGAATGTCTTTAACCGCACGCCCGATGCCGGCGGGCTGGCTTACTGGTCTGTCGAGCTGGGCGCGAAGTCTCGCGGTCAGCTCGTGCTCGACATGACTAGCGCGGCGCTGAGCGTCGCCGACGGCGTCGATGGCAAGGATTTTTTCCAGAACCGGCTCGACTGGTCACTGTATGCCGTGGCATATCAGAACGCTAATAAAATCACGATGTCGACGACGGATTTGATGACCCTCACCGATGGCGTGGGTGCTGATCCGATGTCGGTATTGACGCTGATCGGTCTGGCCGAGTCAGGCACGGTGATCTGAGTACCTCACATAAAAATGGCCGCACACCTTGCGATGTGCGGCCTAAACGCCTCAATTGATGGCGGAGGGTGGAAACCACCTGTATATGATGCGCTCTCACCCTGTAATGCGCTGTGAATACAGTGTAAAGTTTCGTAACAGTCGGGAACCGCAGGCGCTTAAAACCGCCGTGTCTCGCCATGCTTCAAGACGCTAAAGTCCTGAGGCGGCACACCGGCCTGCTGCATCTCGCGCGCCAGCATGGCAGGCGGCTCGTCGATGGCGTCATCGGCCAGCTCGAAGGTACCCCAGTGGATCGCGATGGATTGCTGCGCCTTGAGATCACGATGTACCTTGATCGCATCGGCGGGATCGATATGCTGGCTTTTCATGAACCAGCGCGGCGCATAGGCGCCGATCGGCAGCAGCGCCACATCGACGCTGCCGAACTTCGCGGCGATATCCTTGAAGTCGCGTGAATAGCCGGTGTCGCCGGCAAAGAAAAACGAAAACGGCTGGGCCGCACCCGCCGATGTCCGCACCATCCAGCCACCCCAGAGACTATCGAAGCGGTCATGGATGCCGCGTGCCGACCAGTGCTGCACCGGCACGAAATGCACATCGAGGCCGGGCACGGCGACGCTGTTCCACCAGTCGAGTTCGCGCACATTCGTGATGCCGAGTTCTGCCATCCACGGCTTGATCCCGAGTGGCACCAGAAACAGGGGCGGGCCACCGGCCTGCGCGTTCAGTGCGACGACGCTGTCGCGGTCGAGATGGTCGTAATGGTTATGCGAAATCAGCACCACATCGACATGCGGCAGCTGCGCCAGACTCAGCCCGGGCGCGACCTTGCGCTGCGGGCCGGCGAAGCTGACAGGCGATGCACGCTCGGAAAAAATCGGGTCGGTCAGCACATTGACGCCATTGACCTGCATGAGCACGGTCGCATGGCCGATCCAGGTCGCGCTGTTCTGGCTGCGATTCGTCGTCAGCCATGGCAGGTCCGGCTGCGCCATGGCGAACTGGTAGCCATTCGCCGGCGGCTTCGGTACGCCATCACGCCAGCGTTCCCACTGCCATTCAAGGAATTGCATGCCGCCGGCGATCCCCTGTGGCAGATAATTATTGCGAAAGCCGCTCGTCGTGTGATGCGGCTTGGTCGCGTCGTAATAAGGATTACTCGTGCCGCAGGCGCAGCACAGCAAGGCCGCCAACGCCGCAGTCAGGCTCGCGCGACCTGTGTTTCTCATTTCGCCACGACTGCCGTGAGTGTGTCCGGCTTGAGCTTGCTCTCGAGTGCACGACCTTTGCGCGCCCGTTTGCCGATGTGCGGCATGAGGCCGGATGCCGACAGCAAGACTTCCTGCGCCTTCGCGCCGCGTCCTATGCCACTGACGATCACACCACGCTGGCTGATCGGCAGGCAGGCCAGCAGCTTTTCCTTGTCCTCGAGGTCCATCAAGGTAACGCCGCGACCACCTGACAATGACTTGAGTTCTTCGAGGCCGAAGACCAGCAGGCGACCATTTTGCGACAGACAGGCAATCGCGCTGGCAGTGCTGCCGATGACGCGTGGTGGCAGTGGTTCATCGCCGGCTTCGAGCGTGAGGAAAGCCTTGCCGCTGCGATTCCGGCTGAGCATGTCGCCGGCCTTGGTCGTGAAGCCGTAGCCAGCGCTTGAGCTCATCAGCAGACCCGTGTCGGCAGGACCGGCAAAGTAATGCAGCAGTTTCGAGCCGCTCTCCATGTCGACCAGCGTCGACATCGGCACGCCATCGCCGCGCGCGCCCGGCAAGAGCGCGACCGGCACCGAATAGACGCGCCCGTTCGAGCCGACCGCGAGCACATTGTCGACCGTGCGGCATTCATAGGCGCCATACAGACTGTCGCCGGCCTTGAACGCGAATTGCGCCGCATCGTGGCCGTGGCCGGTACGCGCGCGCACCCAGCCTTTGTCCGAGATCACGACGGTGACGGGTTCATCGACGACCTTTTGTTCGACGACGGCCTTTTCAGCGGCTTCGATGAGCGTACGGCGGGCGTCGCCGAATTGCTTTGCGTCGGTTTCGATTTCCTTGATGATGAGGCGCTTCATCGAGGATGGATTATCGAGCAGGTCTTGCAAGCCGGCGCGTTCATCGCGTAATCCTGCGAGTTCCTGTTCGATCTTGATCGCTTCGAGGCGCGCCAATTGACGCAGGCGAATTTCGAGGATGTCTTCGGCCTGGCGATCCGACAGATTGAAGGCGTCGATCAATGCCGGCTTGGGCTCGTCCGACTCGCGGATGATCCGGATCACCTTGTCGATATTAAGCAGGATCGCCACACGACCTTCGAGGATGTGGATTCGGTCATCGACTTTTTGCAGGCGGAATTGCGTGCGCCGCGTGACGGTAACGAAGCGGAAAGCGATCCATTCGCGCAGGATGTCGCCGAGTCCCTTTTGTCGTGGACGGCCATCGCCGCCGATCATCACGAGGTTGATCGAGGCGCTGCTTTCCAGCGAAGTCTGCGCCAGCAGCAGGTGCATGAATTCGGTCTGGTCCTGGTTCTTCGATTTCGGCTCGAACACGAGGCGCACCGGCGCATCGCGGCCGGATTCGTCGCGCACTGTATCGAGCACCGCGAGCAGGCTTTGCTTTTGCAGCAGCTGGTCCGGCGAGAGCGCCTTCTTGCCGAGCTTGATCTTCGGATTCGTCAGCTCTTCAATTTCTTCGAGAACCTTTTGCGACGAAGTCCCGGGCGGCAGTTCAGTCACGACCGCCTGCCACTGGCCGCGCGCCATGTCTTCGATTTTCCAGCGCGCGCGCACTTTCAGGCTGCCGCGGCCGCCCTGGTACATATCGCTGATGGCGGTGGGCGAAGTGATGATCTGGCCGCCGGCCGGAAAGTCCGGACCCGGCACGATGTCCATTAATTCGGCGTGGCTCAGCTGCGGATTGCGGATCAGCGCGACGACGGCTTTGGCGACTTCGCTCAGGTTATGCGACGGGATTTCCGTGGCCAGACCCACGGCGATGCCGGAAGCGCCATTGAGCAGCACGAACGGCAGGCGCGCCGGCAAGAGCTTCGGCTCATTCGTGGAGCCGTCATAGTTCGGCTGGAAGTCGACCGTGCCCATGTCGAGTTCATCGACGAGCAGGCGCGAGATCGGCGTCAGGCGCGCTTCGGTGTAACGCATCGCGGCGGCGCCATCGCCATCGCGCGAGCCGAAATTACCCTGGCCATCGATGAGCGGATAACGCAGCGCGAAATCCTGCGACATGCGCACCAGCGCGTCATAGACCGACTGGTCGCCATGCGGATGCAACTTGCCGAGCACGTCGCCGACGACGAGTGCGGACTTGCGCGGTTTCGCAGACGAGCTCAGGCCGAGTTCATGCATCGCATACAGGATGCGTCGCTGCACCGGCTTCTGGCCATCGCAGACGTCGGGCAGGGCGCGGCCCTTGACGACGGAAATGGCGTAGTCGAGGTAGGCACGTTCGGCAAAGGTCGCCAGCGTCAGCGACTCGCCTTCTTCGGCGGGCGCAGTTTCTTCAAAAAGGTTGGCTTGATCAGTCATCGTGTTTCAATAAAATGTGGCAGAGGGCAGTCGCGAAAAGTGAGAGAGGCGCTTAAATATCGGCTTCCGCGTCATTGCCATGTTCTTCAATCCAGGATCGGCGTGCGGCCGCTTCGCCTTTACCCATGAGCATGGTGAAGCGCGCTTCGGAGACATCGATATCGAAGCCATTGAGCGCGACCGGCAGCAGGCGGCGGGTATCGGGGTTCATCGTGGTTTCCCACAGCTGTTCGGCATTCATTTCACCGAGACCCTTGAAGCGTGAGATCGACCAGGCGTTCTCTTTCACGCCGTCTTTGCGCAGCTTGTCTTCGATGGCGCTCAGCTCGCCTTCATCGAGGGCGTAGATTTTCTGGATCGGCTTTTTGCCGCGGGCCGGTGCATCGACGCGATACAGCGGCGGGCGGGCGATGCAGATATGGCCTTTTTCGATCAGCTTCGGAAAATGCTTGAAGAACAGCGTCAGCAGCAAGACCTGAATATGCGAGCCGTCGACGTCCGCATCCGAGAGGATGCAGATGCGGCCATAGCGCAAACCGCTCAAGTCCGGCGAGTCATTCTTGCCATGCGGGTCAACGCCAATGGCCACGGCGATATCGTGGATCTCGTTGTTCGCAAACAGGCGGTCGCGCTCGGTTTCCCAGGAATTCAAGACCTTGCCGCGCAGGGGCAGGATGGCCTGGAATTCCTTGTCGCGGCCCATCTTCGCCGAGCCGCCGGCGGAGTCGCCCTCGACGAGGAAAATTTCATTGCGCGTGATGTCGTTCGATTCGCAGTCGGTCAGCTTGCCCGGCAAGACGGCCACGCCTGAGGATTTTTTCTTTTCGACTTTCTGTGCCGAGCGCAGCCGCGTTTGCGCCTGCTTGATGACGAGTTCGGCGAGCTTCTTGCCGTAGTCGGTATGCTCATGCAGCCACAGTTCCAGCGCCGGCTTGGTGAAACTCGCGACCAGTCGTACGGCATCGCGCGAATTCAGGCGTTCCTTGATCTGGCCCTGGAATTGCGGGTCCAGCACTTTCGCTGACAAGACGAACGAGACGCGCGCGAACACGTCTTCCGGCAAGAGCTTCACGCCCTTCGGCAGCAGGGAATGCAGTTCGACGAAGCTTTTGACTGCGCCATACAAGCCTTCGCGCAAACCCGATTCGTGCGTGCCGCCATTGGAGGTGGGGATCAGGTTCACATAGGATTCGCGCACGACATTGCCGTCTTCGGTCCAGGCCACGACCCAGGCTGCGCCTTCGCCTTCGGCAAAGCCTTCGGACTCGGAACCCGCATATTGCTCGCCTTCGAACAGCGGGATCAGCGGCTCGGCATGCGAGGCTTGCGCCAGCGATTCAATCAGGTAGCCGCGCAAGCCCTGTTCGTATTTCCAGGTTTGCCGCTCGCCGGTTTTGGCATGCACGAGCGTGACGGTCACGCCCGGCAGCAGTACGGCTTTCGAGCGCAGCAGGCGCTGCAGTTCGGCTTGCGGGATCACGCCGGAATCAAAATATTTCGCTTCCGGCCAGGCGGTCACGCGTGTGCCGGATTTCTTTTCGTCGCGCGCGATTGGACGTGTCTGCAGCTTTTCGATCACGTCGCCGTGGGCAAAGGCCATCGTATGCATGCCGGCTTCGCGCCAGACGGAAATCTCGAGACGCGAGGACAGCGCATTTGTGACCGACACGCCGACACCATGCAAGCCGCCCGAAAACGCATACGCGCCGCCACTACCCTTGTCGAATTTGCCGCCTGCATGCAGGCGCGTGAAAACGATCTCGACGGTCGGGACTTTTTCTTCCGGATGCAGGCCGACCGGGATGCCGCGGCCGTCATCTTCGACGCTGACGCTGCCATCGGCATTCAAGGTGACGACGATATTCTTGCAATGGCCGCCTAGTGCTTCGTCGGAGGCATTGTCGATGACTTCCTGGATGATGTGCAGCGGGTTCTCGGTGCGGGTGTACATGCCGGGGCGCTGCTTGACGGGTTCCAGGCCTTTGAGGACGCGGATTGAGGCTTCGCTGTAATCGGATGCGGCGGCTGCGGGTTTTTTAGTGGCCATGCAATTCTGAAAGTAGGTTGACGCGTGTTCCGAGGAACGGCAATTAAAGTGTCTGCATTCTAAAGAAAAAATCCCGCCGCACGCCTGCTCATGTCCACTTTGCCGAAAAAATTTGGCAAAGTGGACAAAATTGCACGCTGCGGCGGGATCGCTGGACTTTTATTTGCTCAGCAGGCGCATGCCACGCTCGAGTCCTTCTATGGTCAGCGGGAACATGCGGTTATTCATCAGCTGGCGGATCACGGCGATCGACTGGCGGTACTGCCACAGGCCTTCCGGTTCCGGATTGAGCCAGATGAATTTCGGGAAGGCGTGTGTGAAGCGTTGCAGCCATTCCGCACCGGCTTCTTCATTGTTGTACTCGACCGAGCCGCCCGGCTGCAGGATTTCATACGGGCTCATGGTCGCGTCGCCAACGAAGATGACCTTGGTATCCGGCGTGTATTTGCGCAGGATGTCCCAGGTCGGAAAACGCTCGGCATTGCGGCGGCGGTTATTTTTCCACATGAAGTCGTAGACGCAGTTATGGAAGTAAAAGAACTCCATGTTCTTGAACTCGGTCTTCGCCGCGGAAAACAGTTCTTCCGTGCGCGCGATATGGTCGTCCATGGTGCCACCGACATCGAGCAGCATCAGCACCTTGATCTTGTTCTTGCGCTCGGGCTGCATCTTGATGTCGAGGTAGCCGGCGTTCGAGGCGGTCGCGTGGATCGTCGCTTCGAGCGCCAATTCTTCCTCGGCGCCTTCGCGGGCGAACTTGCGCAAACGGCGCAGAGCGACCTTGATATTGCGCGTGCCGAGTTCGCGTTCAGCGTCATAGTCGCGATAGGCGCGCGATTCCCAGACCTTCACCGCCGTGCGATTACCGCCTTTGCCGCCGATGCGTATGCCTTCCGGATTCTGGCCGCCATTGCCGAACGGGGAGGTGCCGCCGGTGCCTATCCACTTGCTGCCGCCTTCGTGCTTTTCCTTCTGCTCCTTGAGCAATTCATTCAAGCGGTCCATCAGCTTGTCGTAGCCGAATTTTTCCAGCTGCGCGATCTGCTCAGGCGTCAATTCCCGTTCCATGCGCTTGACGAGCCAGTCGAGCGGAATCTCCGGATTCTTGTCGAACAGCGCGTCGATGCCGTGGAAGTAGTGGCCGAAAGCCTTGTCGAATTTATCGAAGTGGGCTTCGTCCTTGACCAGCGTGATGCGCGACAGGTAATAGAAATCGTCGAGCGATCCCTTGATCACGTTTTTTTGCAGCGCTTCAAGCAGGATCAGGAATTCCTTGATCGAGACCGGGATCTTCGCATCCTTGAGCGTAAAGAAGAAATCGATGAGCATCGTTGGTCCTCAGCGATCGAGTTTGAATTGCAGATGGCGCCGCACTGCCGGCCATTCTGATTCGATGATGGAAAATACGACCGTGTCGCGATACGAACCATCGGCCATGATGGCGTGATTGCGCAGGATGCCATCCTGTTTGGCGCCAAGTCGCGCGATCGCCGCACGCGACTGATGGTTCATGAAATGCGTACGCAGTTCGACCGCAATGCAGCGCAAATGTTCGAAGGCGTGCCGCAATAGCAGCATCTTTTCTTCGGTGTTGATGGCGCTGCGCTGGGCGCTAGCTGCCAGCCAGGTATGGCCGATTTCGAGACGTCGATTTGTAGCGTCAACATTGAAGTAACGCGTGCAGCCGACGATTCTGCCATCGCGCTGGTCGATGATCACGAAGGGCAGTGCGCCCAGCTCGCTACGCATTGCCAGCGCCATGTCGATATACGCAGCCATTGTGTCCGGTGTTGGCACCGTCGTGTACCACAGCTGCCAGAGCGCACCATCGCGGGCAGCCTCTGTCAGCGCGTCGTGATGCGCGAGCGTGAGTGGCTCCAGGCGCGCATGCCTGCCTGTGAGCGTAAGTGCTTCGATGAAGGCCATGGCGAAAAATTAACGGTTCGCGCGTGACATGAACACAAGGCGCTCGAACAGATGCACATCCTGTTCGTTCTTCAGCAGCGCACCGTGCAGCGGTGGCACGACGCTTTTCGCATCCTTGCTGCGCAGCGCTTCCGGACCGATATCTTCGGCCAGCAGCAGTTTCAGCCAGTCGAGCAATTCCGAGGTCGAGGGTTTCTTCTTCAGCCCGGCGACGTCGCGCACTTCGTAAAACGTCTGCAGCGCCTGCGCCAGCAAATCCTTTTTCAGCGTCGGGAAATGCACGTCGACGATCTGCTGCATCGTGTCTTTATCGGGGAATTTAATGTAGTGGAAAAAGCAGCGGCGCAAGAAAGCGTCCGGCAATTCCTTTTCATTGTTCGAGGTAATGATGACCAGCGGGCGGTGTTTGGCGCGCACCATTTCGCGGGTCTCATATACATAGAACTCCATGCGGTCGAGTTCGCGCAGCAGGTCGTTCGGGAATTCGATGTCGGCCTTGTCGATTTCATCGATCAGCAGCACGACTTGCTCTTCAGCGGTGAAGGCTTGCCAGAGCACGCCCTTGACGATGTAGTTATGAATGTCCTTGACGCGCTCGTCGCCGAGCTGCGAATCGCGCAGGCGCGACACGGCATCGTATTCATACAGGCCTTGCTGCGCCTTCGTGGTCGATTTGATATGCCATTGCATCAGGGGCATGCCTAGCGCAGCAGCGACTTCTTCGGCCAGCATGGTCTTGCCAGTGCCGGGCTCGCCCTTGATCAGCAGCGGCCGCTGCAAGGTCAGTGCGGCGTTGACCGCGAGTTTTAAATCGCCCGTGGCGACATAATTTTGGGAACCTTCAAAGCGTATCTCTGGTCGCATGGCTAAGTTTTCTCAAAAAGAAAATTCAATTGAATGAATCAACGAACCGAATGGTGCGTCATGTTTTTTTATTAATGCCCGGACCTGTCAATGCGGGAGTTCTGCGACACCTGCTGACTACAGCGTCCTCGTCGATGCGGTAGTAGTTGAACCCTGTCACAGGCCACGATATTTTCCAAGTATAAGCGACTTCAGTACTGGTGGCTTTTGCCAGTGCTGCCCGCCCCAGTCGAGGCTATGAATACGCGTCTAATTGAAAACCTGAAGCGAGCCTGATGAGAATTTCCCTGCTGCGTCTGTATGTCATTGTGCGTCGCTTCCACCGGTCCTCGGCCCGGGGTGCACAAAACGATGGCCGGCATGAAGCCCAACTCGAATCGCAGGTCGCCGCACTGCTGCGGCGCGCCGATCCGATGGCGGGCTGGAACGAGCGCGTCACCTGGATGATCGACCTCGCACATTGGCTACGCGAGGAACCCAAGGCTTTTCGCGTCGGCGCCGGGCCGCGCGTGGTGCATCACCAGCGCACCAATTATTTGTTGAAATGGCTGGAGTGCCGGGCTGAAGCAATGCAGCGTGTGCAGTCTACCGTGCAGGTCACTTTGCATGAAGCACTGGGGCCCGATATCTTTTGTGCGACCGGCCTGCCGCGTCAGGCGGCGTTTTTCAACGAACTGTCCGAACACATCTTCACGTGGATGCTGCCCACGCCCACGCCGACCATGGACCTGTCGCAGCTGTTCACGGCAATGTTTCCTGCACCGGCAGACGCCGACTGGCTAAACAGTCTGGACCCGCCAACGCTGGCGCGCCTGTGGCGCATCATCGGTGATGAAAACATCGTGCGCCTTTACACCGCGCAGATTGACGAGGCCCTGCAATATCTGGTGATGATGGTCGCCGCGGTCGGTGTCGGTCCGGATTTTCGTCAGCGGCTCAAGCCTTTGCGCTCATTGAAGACCACGCCCTTCATGGAATTGCGCGATGCGCTTGATATCCACCTTGAATTGAGTCCGACCGATTGTGCCAGCCTGTCGCGCGTGCGCCGCCTGATCGCAGTCTGTCGCGCGCAGACCGACCGCATTTATGACGATCTCGATGAGCACGGCGTGTCGGTCGGCCTCGTCTACCATGTCGAACGCATGCGCGCTCAGCTCACGCGCATGGCGCGCCTGATCGATTTGCGCGCCGCGGCCTATATCAGCCAGGGCGCCACACACATCCAGGAACTGCTGGCTGATTTGATCCGCGCGCATCATGAGCGTGCTTCGGTACGTGGCCTGGTACGGCGTAATTTCGCTCTGCTGGCGCGCAAAATGGTCGAGCGTAATGCCAGCCATGGCGAACATTACATCGCCCGCGACCGCAAGGAATACCGCGCCATGTTGCGCGCGGCAATGATAGGCGGCGGCGTGACAGCCCTCGCCGCGCTCGGCAAATCCGCGCTCACGGGGTTGGGTATGGCGAAATTTTTTGAAGGCTTGTTCATCTCCGTGAATTTTGCGCTGAGCTTCCTGCTGATCTCGGCGCTAGGTGGCGTACTCGCGACCAAGCAGCCAGCCGTCACCGCGCCGGCACTGGCCGCGAAAATGGGGGCGCTCGATACCGTCGATGGCTTGCGCGTACTGATGCAGGAAATCGCCTGCCTGCTGCGCTCACAGGCGGCGGCCGTGTTCGGCAATCTGGTGGCAGTGATACCGGCGATGCTGGCTTGTGCGGCCGGCATCTGGCTGCTGTCGGGTCATACCATGATGACGCCGGTGAAGGCCCAAGCCACGATCGCCAGTTTGTCAGTGATTGGTGTGACGCCCTTGTTCGCCGCCTTCACCGGCGTCTTGCTGTGGATCGCCAGCCTTGCTGCCGGCTTTGCTGATAACTGGTTTGCGCTGCGACGTTTGCGCATCGCGCTGGCGCATCAGCGTCGGCTCGTCTTTGCGCTCGGTGCGGCGCGCGCAGCGCGCTGGGCGCAAAAGCTCGAAGATCAGATCGGCATGATCGTCGGGAATCTCGCCCTGGCCATCCTGCTCGGCATGACGCCGGTCGTCGCCGGCTTTTTCGGTCTTGCGCTCGATACGCGTCATGTGACGCTGTCCACGGCCAGCCTCACTGGCGCCCTCAGTAGCCTCGGCTGGCAAGCTTTCGCTACGCCTGCCGTATGGCTGGCGATCGCCGGCATCGTCTTCATCGGCCTGCTCAATGTCGGCGTCGCCTTCAGCTGTGCGCTCGGGCTGGCCATGCGCGCGCGCGCTGTGCCGCGCAGGGTGCGGCGCATCGTATTCCGGCAGGTCTTGAAGCGCTTTTCTGCGAGTCCTGCGAGCTTCTTGCTTGCCTCTCCGGTAGAGCGGATAGATCAGGATCCGCATTGAGCATTTCGGGTCTGGAGGGGATGACTGTCTTAGCTGCGAATTTGCCATCCCAGGTCATGGACTGACAACTGGGAATGATGTAAAATCCACCGACTCTGGTGTCAGCTAGTCACGATCTTGTCCGGTAAAACGGGCGCCCGGTCGCAGCAAAGCTGAACATCGTAATGATTTCGCATTCACTTTCCTCTGCCACCATGAAAAAATTATTTGCATTGCTCGCGCTCGCGGGTCTTGCCAACGTAGCTGCAGCAGCAGACATCGTCGGCGACGCCAAAGCAGCGGAATCCAAGGTCAGCATGTGTATCGGCTGCCATAGCATTCCCGGTTACAAAGCGACATATCCTGAAGTATTCTCGGTGCCGATGATCGGTGGCCAGTCGGGAAAATATATTGAAAATGCACTCAATGCCTATAAAAAGGGCGAGCGCAAGCATCCTACGATGCGCGGTGTAGCAGCCGGTCTGTCGGATCAGGATATCGCCGACGTCGCTGCGTATTACTCGCAAATGAAATAAGGGACGCAGACCATGAAAACCACATTCAAACTCGCTGCAGTGCTGGCCACAGCGTCACTGTCTTTCAGTGCCTTCGCAGGTGGCAATATCGCTGCCGGTAAAGCCGCTGCTGAAAAATACAATTGCGCTTCGTGTCACGGTGCGAACTTCAACAGCCCGATTGATCCGGGCTATCCTAAGCTGGCAGGCCAGCATCAGGATTACCTCGAGCATGCACTGATCGCTTACCAGCGTGGCGGTGATGGCCCGAATGGCCGTGGCAACGCGATCATGGGTGGCATGGCCAAGCCGCTGAGCCGCACAGAAGTGATCGACCTCGCCGCTTATCTGCACAGCCTGCCGGGCACGCTGCTGATTCGCCGCTAAGCATCAAGTCAAAAAATAGCCACGATGATTCGTGGCTTTTTTTCGTCTGTCGTTTATCTGTTTGCTTACATCGCCCGCCGGCGTATGCATTCAATGTAAGCCACCCCATCCGGTGGCGTGCCATCCCTCTGTGAAGTCCAGATCATCTGCCCCAGGCATTCCATGATCTGGTGATGCGCTTCATGTTCGGAATCGAGCCGCCGCGCCAGCGTCAGGAAGGCTGCGCGCACGCCCGGCGGCTGGTCGATCGAGACTTGCTCGGCGATCGACAGGTGCATCGATAAATGCAGGAAGGGATTGCTGTCGCCGCGTTCAATTGAATAGTCAGCCGCGAGCGCTTGCTCGACATCGCTCAAGGCCTCGTCGTATTCAGGATGCAGTGCGACCCAGTCGCGCGCGATGGCTTCGATCGGCGTGAGGATTTCATTGGCGCGCAGTTTGCGGTAAGTCTCGCAAAAGAAGCGGCGGACATCATGCTGGGACGGTGTGAACATAGCGCGGCTGAAAAAAATGGAGTGAATGGGCGGCATTGTACGTGGCTTCGTGCCGCGCCGTCGCCAGCACTGGCCGGTCGCGCTTAAACGCCCGTTTCCGGCAGCGGCGTCTTCGGCTTGTAATCGCACAGATCGGCAATCGAGCAATTCCAGCATGCGGGCGTGCGCGCCATGCAGGTATAGCGGCCATGCAGGATCAGCCAGTGATGTGCATCGTGCATGAATTCGGCCGGGATCATGCGCATGAGCTTGTGTTCGACTTCATCGACATTCTTGCCCGGTGCAAGACCGGTGCGATTCGAGACGCGAAAGATATGCGTATCGACTGCCATGACCGATTCACCAAAGGCCGTATTGAGGACGACATTGGCCGTCTTGCGACCGACGCCCGGTAAAGCCTCAAGTTCTTCGCGCGTGCGCGGAACCTTGCCTTCATGTTGGGTGACGATCATGCGGCAGGTTTCGATGACGTTTTTCGCCTTGGTGCGGTACAGGCCGATGCTTTGCACAAAGGGCGTGAGTCCGTCGACGCCGAGCGCGAAGATGGCGGCCGGCGTGTTGGCGATCGGGTAGAGCTTGCGCGTGGCCTTGTTCACCGAAACGTCGGTGGCTTGCGCCGAAAGAATCACGGCGATCAATAATTCGAAGGGCGTGGTGTATTCGAGCTCCGTGGTCGGATTCGGATTAGCGAGTCGCAGGCGCTCGAACATCAGCTGGCGTTTGGTATTGTTCAAGGCGCGTCTTTCTTTAGTGCGTCGGCCGCTTCTTTTTTCAGGCGCGCACGTTCCATGGCGGCTTCGATGATAGCTTTCTTGCGCGCTTTCTCGGCCTGTTCTTCGGGCGTCAGGGTGTGCGTATTATTGACTTCGCGTAGTTTCGCGGCGGCCTTGGCGGCGAGACGCGCATCGTTTTCCTCGCGTTCGCGCTGCAGCCGGCGCGTACGGAAATCATGCCGTTCGCGCGCAGCCGCGGCCAGCGCAGGTGACCACGCATCCCAGCCGGTCAAGCCTGTAGTCAGCTCGACCATGTCGATACAGTCGACCGGGCAGGGCGCTACGCACAGATCGCAGCCGGTACACAGATCCGCTACGACGGTATGCATCTGTTTCGGCGCGCCGATGATGGCGTCGACCGGGCAGGCCTGGATGCAGAGCGTACAGCCGATGCAGCGCGCCTCATCGATCACGGCCAGCGGGCGTGGGCGTTCAATGCCATTGACGGGATTGATGGGAATGACCGGCTTGCCGAGCACCTGGGCGAGCCTTGCCACGCCTTCGATGCCGCCCGGCGGACACTGATTATGGCTGGCTTCGCCCTTGGCCATGGCTTCGGCGTAGGGACGGCAGGCCGGGTAGCCGCATTTCGTGCATTGGGTTTGTGGCAGCAGGTCTTCGAGCTGGTCGGCCAGGGATTTTATGGTCACGGCGAGGATGGATAGGCAAAACATCCATTATCAGAGCAAACCCTTGTCACGCCAAATAAAAAAGCCGCGCACTTCGCAGTGAACGGCTTTGAGGAGCAGCAATTAATCCGCTCTCAGGAATGCGCCTTGATGAAGGAACCGATCTTCGGCGAAATGATTTCGCGCCAGCGGCGTCCGGCAAAGATACCGTAATGGCCGCATTTCTCGGCTTCGAAATGCTCCTTGCGCGAATCCGGAATCGACGAACACAGGTCTTGCGCTGCGCGCGTCTGACCGGAGCCGGAAATATCGTCGAGCTCGCCTTCGACCGTCAGCAGCGCGACCGTCTTGATGTCTTGCGGACGCACGAGCTTGCCGCCGACTTCCCAGGTGCCCATGGGCAGACGGAATTCCTGGAACACGGTTTTGATCGTGTCGAGGTAGTACTCGGCCGGCATGTCGAGGACCGCATTGTATTCATCGTAAAATTTGCGATGCTCTTCAGCGGACTCATTGTCACCTTCACGCAGATGCATGAAGAAATCCCAATGGCTTTGCGCATGGCGGCTCGGGTTCATCGCGACGAAGCCCGCATGTTGCAGAAAGCCTGGATAAACCCTGCGGCCATAGCCGGGATAATTCGGCGGCACGCTGTAGATGACCTTGTTCTCGAACCAGGAAAACGGCTTCGTCGTGGCCAGGTCATTGACCTGGGTCGGCGATTTGCGCGGATCGATCGGGCCACCCATCATGGTCATGGTCTTAGGCAGTTTCGGATCGTTTTCGCTGGCCATGAGCGAAATCGCTGCGAGCACAGGTACGGTCGGCTGGCACACGGAGACCACATGCAGGTCGGGGCCGAGCAGGCGGATAAACTCCTGGACGTAATAGATATAGTCGTGCAGATGGAATTCGCCGGCCGACATCGGCACGATGCGCGCATCGGTCCAGTCGGTGATGAAAACATCGTGATTTTCCAGCAGGCTGCGCACGGTATCGCGCAGCAATGTTGAATAATGGCCGGACAATGGCGCGACCAGCAGCACAGTCGGCTGTGCCATTTCAGCGCGCTTGGCTTCGCTGACATTCTTGCGGAAGTGCTTGAGCGTGCAGAAAGGCTTGACCAGATAGGCATCTTCGATGATGCCGACTTGCTCGCCGTTGACAGGGACGCTGGTAATGCCGAACTCTGGCTTCGCGTAATCTTTACCAAGGCGGAACATCAATTCGTAACCTGCAGCCAGGCGCTGCGCAAAGGGTGTATGCGCCAGCGGCGAGACAGGGTTGGTGAACAATTTCGACGATGCTTCAGCCCATTGGATCAAAGGGTTAAGCATCGAACGATTCATTTCATGAAACTGATAAAGCATGATGACCTCTTTCAGGTGGTGCAGGTATCGATTGATTGTCGGTTGAATCTAGCATTGCCGCAAGGCATCAAAAACAACTTTACGTGAATTCAGCGAGATAATTTGCGCGATTACGTACTATCCACATGCAGAGTTAAGTCAAAGTCAAGTGCTCTGGTAAGTTTAACGACAATTTCCTACGCAAAACTTACAGTATCATCAGTTCAGTCAATCGATATATAGCCTATATGGGTGTAACCGGATCATACGACAATGCACACTAAGCATAGTGAACTGCAAAGTTTGTGCCTGTCTTATTCACAACACCCATGAAAAACGCCCCTGATCAAGATGACAAGGGGCGTTTTTTTCGCGGGCTCTCGAATTAATCGAAGACCGGGCTCTCGACACCGAGAATCTTGTGCAGCTTCGGCGAAGTCGTCGTGTATTGCATGTGAATTTTCTTGTCCGGAAAAATATACGGCGCCGCGCCAAAGGCAGCCAATGCTGCTTCGTGGAAGCCGGACAGAATCAGCTTCTTTTTACCCGGATAGGTATTGATGTCACCGACGGCAAAAATACCCGGTACATTGGTTTCGAATTTCTCCGTACTCACGACCTTCAATTGCTTACGCTCGATATCAAGGCCCCATTCGGCGATCGGACCGAGTTTTGGCGACAGGCCAAAGAACACCAGCAGGTTATCCAGCGGCAGGCGGCGCGTGACGCCATCCGGGCCGGTAACCTTGATAC
Source organism: Oxalobacteraceae bacterium (assembly GCA_947448025.1). Lineage (GTDB taxonomy): Bacteria > Pseudomonadota > Gammaproteobacteria > Burkholderiales > Burkholderiaceae_D > CANFLV01. Next base: position 161,554 of record CANFLV010000002.1, read on the forward strand.
CGGCGAGTTTTTCTTCCTGCGTCTCGAAGCCGGTGACCTGGCCGATCAGCAATTGCATCTCGAAGTTCTCGCACAGTTCTTTCATCTTTGCTACTGACGCCGGCGCGGCGCGGAATTCATCACGGCGATGCAGCAGCACGACGGATTCGGCCTTGCCGACCATATTCAGTGCCCAGTCAAGCGCTGAATCACCGCCACCGCAAATGACGAGATTCTTGCCGTGAAACTGGACCGGATCCTTGACGCGATAAAACAGCTGGGTATTGTCAAACTGATCAATGCCATCGACCTTGATCGTGCGCGGCTGGAAGGAACCTACGCCGGCCGCAATGAAAATGGTCTTCGTGATGAAGCGCGTACCTGTCGAAGTCTCGACATTGAAACGGCCATCGTCACGCCGCTCAACCAGCGTCACTTCCTGGCCAAGATGGAAAGTCGGACCAAACGGCTCAATCTGCTTGAGCAGGTTATCCGTCAGTTCCTGGCCTGTGCATACAGGTACGGCAGGTATGTCGTAGATCGGCTTGTCCGGATAAAGTTCAACACATTGGCCGCCAACCGCCGGCAGCGAGTCGATCACATGGGCTTTGATTTCCAGCAGGCCGAGTTCAAATACCTGAAACAGGCCGACAGGGCCTGCGCCGATAATCACGGCATCGGCATCAATCGGTGCTTTGCCGGCATGCGGCTGGGAAGAGGTGAGGGCTGTGCTGGTATCCATACGAAGATCAAAGTCCTGTTTCAATTTGAAGATCCGCCCTTGGCTGAGGGCGGAAGCCCGCGCCCCGCGAACGGGGGAGGCGAGTCGCTTACCGGGGCCCGGCAAGCGGATGCTGCATTAGTACGGCTAACTGGTGCTATTAATTACGGCTTAGCGTTGCAGCTGCGGCAGTTTGTCTTTCACGTCTTTCCATTGCTCGGCATCCGGCAGCGCCGCCTTGGTCTTGGTGATCGATGGCCATTTACGCGCCAGTTCGACGTTAATCTTGATGAATTGCTGCTGGTCGGCGGGGACGTCTTCCTCGGCGAAGATCGCGTTCACTGGACATTCGGCCACGCAGACGGCGCAATCGATGCACTCGTCCGGATCGATCGTCAGGAAATTCGGGCCTTCGCGGAAGCAATCTACCGGGCATACATCGACACAGTCAGTGTAACGACAGCTGATGCAGGATTCGGTCACTACGTGGGTCATCACAGTCCTATCTGAAAATTTTTGCCAATTGCACAGCGCTCGCTTGGATACGCTGCAAAGCCTTGTATTTTAAGACAAAACCACGCTTCTCACAAACCGCGCTTAGACAAAATCTAAATAAGCAAATTCAGGGAATTCAGGGGCAGGCTTTTGGAATGTCCGCGGCACGCACAATCCAGGCTGTGATTCGGCTACACTCCGGCCTGCATCGTGCTTGATTGGCGTCTCTCACGTAGCAGTCCTTATTTTCTGGAGCCAGCGTGCGCACAAAATTCATCGTCTGCCTGTTCTGTCTCATACCCCTGCTCTCGCAAGCTGCCACCCTCGACGGCAGTCAGCTAGGCTTCTGGTGGGCGCTGCCGTTTGCCGGCCTGCTGCTGTCGATCGCCCTGCTGCCTTTATGGGTGCCGCAATTCTGGCATCATCATTTTGGCAAGGTCGCCTTTGCCTGGTCGGCGGCCTTCCTGCTGCCGTGCGCGCTGCTGTTCGGTGCCGGCAGCGCGGTGGCGGCAATGACCCATGCATTCGCGGCTGAATTTTTGCCTTTTATTATTCTGGTGACGGCGCTGTTCGTGGTCGCCGGCGGCATTTGTGTGCGCGGTAACCTGCATGGCACACCGGCCCTGAATACGGGATTGCTGGCGCTGGGCACGCTGCTGGCCAGCGTGATGGGTACGACAGGCGCCTCCATGCTGATGATCCGACCGCTGATCCGCGCCAACGATAACCGCAAACATGCGGTGCACATCATCGTGTTTTTCATTTTCCTCGTCGCCAATGCGGGCGGCTCGCTCACGCCTCTGGGTGACCCGCCGCTGTTCCTCGGCTTTTTGCAGGGCGTGGATTTTTTCTGGACTATGAAAAACATCTTTCCCGAGACGCTGTTTTTATGTGGCGCTTTGCTGCTGATTTTTTATGCGCTGGACCTGCACTATTTCCATAATCGCGAAGAAGAACTGCCGCCGGAACTGGACCGAACGCCCGATTCGCCTGTCTGGCTCGAAGGAAAAGTCAATTTCATCCTGCTCGCGGCCATCGTCGGACTCGTGCTCATGAGCGGTCTGTGGAAGTCGGGTATCGCGTTCACGCTCGCTGGCGTTGTGATCGATTTGCAAAGCCTGGTGCGCGATGTCCTGCTGCTGGCCGTAATCGGCCTGTCGCTGTGGGTGACACCGGCGGCGGCGCGCGCCGGTAATGACTTCAGCTGGGGCCCAATCGCGGAAGTCGCGAAACTGTTCGCGGCGATTTTCGTTACCATCGCGCCAGTGATCGCGATTCTCAAGGCGGGTGAAGCCGGCGCGTTTTCGGCCGTTTTAAGAGCCGTCACTGACAGCCATGGCCAGCCGATCAACAGCATGTATTTCTGGGCCAGCGGCCTGCTGTCGTCCTTCCTCGACAATGCGCCGACTTATCTCGTGTTCTTTAATACTGCAGGAGCTGACCCTGCCGCGCTCATGACGAGCATGGCAGCAACGCTGGCGGCGATTTCCTGCGGCTCGGTGTTCATGGGCGCGAACAGCTATATTGGCAATGCGCCCAACATGATGGTCAAGGCCATCGCCGAAGAACGCGGCATTCGCATGCCTTCTTTCTTTGGCTATATCGCTTGGTCCTTCGGCATCCTGGTGCCGCTGTTTATCCTGATGACTTTTATCTTTTTCCGTTGAGACTAGAATGAAACCTACACTCCTCATGGCTCGCGCCGTGTTCCCTGATGTGCTCGACTATCTGGGTCAATATTTTGACGTCGAAGCGAACCAGGAAGACATCCTGTTTTCGCAAGACGCCTTGATCGCAAAATTGCAAGGCAAGGACGCGCTCTACGCCGTCAGCAGCCAGCTGGTGCCGGCCGCGGTCATCGCTGCCTGTCCCCGGCTGCAAATGATCGGCAATATGGCGGTCGGTTTTAATAATATCGATCTCGCCGCCGCGACCGCGGCCGGGATACTGGTGTCGAATACGCCGGACGTGCTCACTGAAACCACGGCCGACTTCGCCTGGGCGCTGCTGATGGCGACGGCGCGGCGCGTGACGGAATCCGAGCACTGGCTGCGCGCCGGCAAATGGGATCGCTGGTGCTATGACGGCTTCCTCGGTGCCGATGTGCATGGCGCGACCTTGGGTATTCTCGGCATGGGTCGCATCGGCCAGTCGATCGCGCGCCGCTCCATGGGTTTCGACATGCGCGTGATTTACCATAACCGCAGCCGCCTTGCCGAGAGCGATGAGCAGTATGCCAACAATGCGCAGCTGGTCAGCAAGGAAGAATTGCTGCGCACCGCCGATCACCTCGTGCTGGCGCTGCCGTATTCACCGGCCGTGCACCATACGATAGGCGCGGCGGAAATCGCGCAGATGCAGCCGGGCGCGACCTTGATTAATATCGCCCGTGGCGGCATCGTTGACGACGTGGCGCTGATCGCGGCCTTGCGCGAACACCGCATCGCCGCAGCCGGACTGGATGTGTATGAAAATGAGCCGGCCTTCCATCCGGATTTTCTCGCCCTGTCGAATGTGGTGCTCACGCCCCACATCGCCAGCGCGTCGGCGCCGACGCGTCGTGCCATGGCCATGTGCGCCGCGCGTAACCTGGTCGCGGCCTTCAGTGGCGAGCAGCCGCCGAATCTGGTCAATCCCGGCGTCACGCGCAAGGTGGTGGCGCATGGCTGAAATCTCTATCACGCACGCTCACGCGTTGCCGCTGGCAGCAGCGAAGGCGGCAGCCCAAAAAATTGCCGATAAGCTGGTCAGTGAATACGCGATGGAAAGCGCCTGGGAGGGCGAGGTACTGACCTTTTCGCGTGCGGGCGTGAGCGGCAAGCTGACGGTCTCGGGCAGCGTCGCGCAGCTGAATATTTCGCTGGGCTTCCTGCTGGCCGGATTCGCACCGAAAATCGAACAGGAAGTCAGTCGTGCCATGGACAAGGCCTTTGCCAGCAAGGCTTGAGCCTTCAAACGTAAAAAACCCGCAGCAGCGGGTTTTTTCGTCACATCACTGACTTCAAACGCCAAGCAACTCGACTTCAAAAATCAATGTTGCATTCGGTGGAATCACGCCACCGGCGCCGCGCGGGCCATAGCCGAGCGCCGACGGGATCACCAGTGTACGCGTGCCGCCGATTTTCATGCCTTGTACGCCTTGATCCCAGCCCTTGATGACATGACCGGCGCCGAGCGGAAATTCGAAAGCCTGATTCCGATCTTTGCTTGAATCGAATTTTGCACCAGCAGTGCCGTCTTCATTTTGCAGCCAGCCCGTGTAATGTACGGAGACGTGGTCACCCGCTTTGGCTTCGGCGCCTTCGCCGACAGTGATATCTTCGTATTGCAAGCCGGTAGAAGTCATGGTCAGGGACATGCTATTCCTTTAAGTGTAAAGTCGCAGATTGTATCAGCAGCAAGGGAATTTTTTCCGGGATGCATGCTCTATGCTGTAGCCATGAAATTTGCCGCTGTTGTGCCCGGCCGGGGAAAGGTGATTTCTTGAATCTCCGTCTTGCTGGCGCGGTAAAATAGTGCTGTCACGAATCGAAAAATCGTTTTGTCATCTCAATTAACAAGGTTAGTGCACTCTATGCATCGTTTTCTTCGCAGTTCCAGTCTGATTCTGGCTTCATGCCTGTTGACCGCCGCCGCTGCCCACGCGGACGTCGTGGTCGTGCTCAATTCCCGTGACGCGACTGTCAGCCTGCTCGATCAGACGACCTACAAGGAAATCAATTCCTTTCCGGTAGGAAAAGAGCCGCATCACCTGATGGCCACGCCTGACAATAAATCGCTGATCGTTGCCAGCTCGGTCGGCAATGAACTGATCTTCCTTGATCCTAAGACCGGTGAAATCCAGCGTCGTGTCAAGGACATCATTGATCCGTATCAAATCGGTTTCTCGCCCAATCAGAAATGGTTCATTGCCAATGCACTGCGGCTCGACCACGTTGATATCTATGCCTACGATGGCCGCGACATGAAGCTTGCCAAGCGTATCCCGATGGGTAAGCTGCCTAGCCACATGGCCTTCAGTGCCGACAGTTCGACTGCCTTCATCACGCGCCAGGGGACGAATCAGGTCAGCGCCATCGACCTCGCTACACAAACGGTGAAATGGACTATGCCAGTGGGCAAGCTGCCGGCGGGGATCATGATGACCGACGATGATAAATACCTCCTGGTCGGCATCATGGGTAGCGATTACGTCGAAGTCATCGACTGGCGCACGCAGAAGACCGTCAAGAAAATCAAGGCCGGCGAAGGCACGCATAATTTTCGTGCGATGGGCGATAAACGGCATATTTTTGTCTCTAGCCGCGTAGCCAGCATGATCACGATCATCGACCAGCAGACCATGACTAATGTGGGTACGATCAATGTGCCGGGTGGTCCGGATTGCATGGAAGTCTCGGCTGATGGCAAGACCCTGTGGGCCACGCTGCGCTGGGTGAAAAAAGTCGCCGTCATCGACATCGCGAGCAAGAAGGTGATCAAGATGATTCCGGTCGGCCGCTCGCCGCATGGCGTCTATTTCAATAACCACGCTGCACGATAGGGCCTCTTACGACCATGCACCGCCTGCTGCCTGTCATGCTTACAGTCGCGCTGACTGCAGCGCCGCTGGCGCATGCCGCCAGCAGCTGCAAGGGGACGATTTACCTTACCTTCGATACCGGCAGCCAGTCGCAAGCCGAACTGGTCGCCACGGTGCTGGCCAAACATCAGGTCAAGGCGACTTTTTTCCTTGCCAATGAAAAGACCGTCAACGGCGATTATTCACTCGATCCGTCCTGGGCGCCTTACTGGAAAGCCCGCGTCGCCGAGGGCCATGCCTTCGGCACACATACCTTTGACCATGTCTATGTGCAGCGTGATCTACCGGGCGGCCGGATCGAAATGAAGCCGCAGTTCGGCGCGCATGCCGGACAAAAATCCGCCTGGACTGCCGCCCAGTATTGCACTGAACTGCAGCGCGTCGACCAGCGTTTCCATGAACTGACGGGCGCCACGCTCGATCCTTTCTGGCGCGCCCCCGGTGGACGCCTGACGCCGAACCTGCTGGCCGCCGGCAAATCCTGCGGCTATGCACATGCGGGATGGGCGCCGGCCGGTTACTCCGGCGACGAACTGCCGAGCGAACGCGTGTCCAATCAACAGCTGCTGCAAAAAGCGCTGGCGGGTCTCAAAGATGGCGACATCTTCATGGCGCATCTGGGCATCTGGTCGCGCAAGGACCCGTGGGCGCCGGCCGTGCTCGAGCCGCTCATCAGCGGCTTGCAACAAAAGGGATACTGCTTCGCGACCTTGCGCAGCCATCCCGATTTCCAGGCTGTTCGTAGCAAAGCGGACAAGAAGGTGCACCCATGATCTCTGCGCTCGTCGATTTTTTTTCACTGGCCCAGGGCTGGCTGTTTGAATCCGTCGTGAACCCGTTCATCTATTATGCCGGTCTGGCCGAATTCACCGAAGAAGCCTTCGAAGGCACGGAATGGTTTCTTATCGGCGTGTGCGAGATCGTGCTGCTGTATGTGATCCTGCGTCCGCTCGAAGCGCTGATACCCGTACATCCGATTACGGACCCGCGTGCGCGCCGGCTGGATTTTCTGTACACGGTGATCCACCGGCTCGGTGCCTTCACCGTCGCCGTGTTCTTCCTGCTGGACCCACTCATCGACCAGGTCACGTCCTTGCTGCATCTGGAAGGCATCAAGCCGTTCAACCTCGAAAGCCTGTGGCCCGGCGTGACCGATCTGCCGCTGGTCAGCTTTTTGCTGTACCTGATCGTGCTCGATTTCTTCGATTACTGGTATCACCGCGCCGAACATAATATCGAATGGTGGTGGGGCTTACATAGCCTGCATCACAGCCAGCAAAACATGAACCTGTGGAGCGATAATCGTAACCACTTGCTCGACGACTTGATTCGCGACATTTACATGGCGGTGATCGCACTGGGCATCGGCGTGCAGCCGGGTCAGTACGTCTTGCTGGTGGCCGCCTCGCGCGCCTTGCAAAGCCTGCAGCATGCGAATGTGCGCATCCATTTCGGCGTGATCGGCGAGCGCCTGCTGGTCTCGCCGCGCTATCACCGCCTGCATCATGCGATCGGCCTGGGCCATGAAGGCAATGGCCGTGGCACCTTGGGCGGGCATAATTTTGCGGTGCTGTTCCCGGTGTGGGACATCGTGTTTCGCACAGCCTATTTCGGCAAGACCTTTGAGATGACCGGTATTCGCGACCAGCTGCCGGCACCGGAAGGCATGGGCCGCGATTATGGCGACGGCTTCTGGTCGCAGCAATGGCTGGGACTCAAGCGCATGGTCGCCTTCGGCCGCGGGCAGCAGTCCGAGACGCCCTCATGATCACGCCGGTCATGCGCGCATTTGCCCGCGCCGTATGGTCGCAATTTCATTACAGGATGCTGCTGCTGACGCTGCTGCCTTTCCTGCTGTCGCTTTTGCTGTGGGGCTTGCTACTGTGGCAGAGCCTGCAACTGATGATCGATGCGATCCAGTCGTATTTCGTCGTGCATGACAGCTTCGGCATGATAGCCTCGGCCTTGGCCAGTATTGGCTTGGGCGCGCTGAAATCCGTCATCGTTCCCTTGCTGGCGATGTGGCTGCTGCTGCCGCTGGTGATCGTGACAGCCTTGATGTTCACCGGTTTGCTGGCCATGCCGGCTGTGGTCAAGCATGTCAGTCGCCGTGCTTATCCGGCGCTCGAGGCGCGCGAGGGCGGCAGTAACTGGGGCAGCGTATGGAATGCAACGGTCGGGCTGATCGGCTTTCTGGCAATGTGGCTTTTGAGTTTGCCGCTGACGCTGATTCCGATGGTCGGCTTCGTCATCCAGCCACTGTTATGGGGCTGGCTCACGAGTCGCATGATGGCGTATGACGCGCTCGCGACGCATGCTGATGCGGCTGAGCGCAAGACTATCCTGCAGGCGCATCGCTGGCCCCTGCTCCTCATCGGCGTGGTCACCGGTGCGATGGGTACGGCGCCGATGCTGCTGTGGCTGGGTGGGGCATTCGCAGTGGTGCTGTTTCCGTTTCTGGCAACGCTGGCGATCTGGCTGTATGTGCTGGTCTTTGTGTTCACTGGCTTATGGTTCCAGCATTATTGTCTGGATGCGCTGGCACGCTTTCGTGCCGTCACGCCAGCCGCAGCGGAAATCAAGGATATCAATTAAGCTAGCGCCAGCTAACATTCAAGGCAGAAAAAAATGGCATTCGGACTGATCATCATCGGCGATGAAATCCTGTCGGGCAAACGCGTCGACAAACACTTTTCCACCGTCGTGCAATTACTGGCCGCACGCGGCTTGCAGCTGGCCTGGGCTGAATTACTCGGCGACGATCCGGCACGCATTACGGCGACCTTGAAGCGTACGCTGGCGTCGGGCGACACGGTATTTTCCTGCGGCGGCATCGGTGCGACACCGGACGACCATACGCGCCAGTGTGCGGCTGCGGCGCTGGGCGTAGAGCTCGTGCAGAACCCCGAAGCCAAACTGAAGATCGAAGAACGCATTCGCGACTCGGCGCTGGAAGCGGGCAAGCCGGTGAACCTGTCGGCGGCGGATAACATCCATCGCCTGAAGATGGGTGAATTCCCGCAAGGCGCGCAGATTATCGAGAATCCCTACAATAAGATTCCCGGCTTTACGATACAAGGCTCTGGCGGTGGCAAGCATCATTTCGTGCCCGGCTTTCCGGTGATGGCGTGGCCGATGATCGAGGCGGTCCTCGATTCACAGTATGCGCATCTGTTCAACATGAACGCGCGCGTGGAGAAATCGGTGCTGGTCTACGAGACGGCGGAGTCGACGATCACGCCCTTGATGGAAGAGATCGAAGCGCGTTATCCGCTGATTAAAATGTTCAGCTTACCTAGTGTCGGTGACGCGCAGACGCGCCGGCATATCGAGCTGGGCGTGAAGGGTGATCCGGAGCAGGTGGAGGCGGCGTTTGCGGTGATGTTGGCTGGCTTGGACAAGTTTGGCGCGGAATATCCGCGGCCGGCTTGAGGGATTGATGATTTTGGGATTGGTACTGCAGGGCGCC
>CANFLV010000003.1 GCA_947448025.1 Oxalobacteraceae bacterium
CGTCACGATTTTTCAGCTGGGTGTACTGCATGTTGTTCTTTTTTGCATAGGCGTACTCGACATAGCCGATCGAATTTTTAATACGCTGAACGTTTGCAGCCACGCCTTCATTGCCCTTGCCGCCGATACCGGCCGGCCATTTGACGGCTGTACCTGCGCCGACTGTCGCCTTGAATTCAGCATTCACTTTTGACAGGTAGTCTGTAAAAAGGAAGGATGTGCCCGAACCATCAGCACGATGGACCACGGTGATTTCTTCCGCTGGCAACTTCACGCCTGGGTTGAGCGACACGATTTCCGCAGCATTCCACTTGACGATCTTACCCAGATAAATGCCGGCGACGACTTCACCGGTCAGCTTCAATTGACCAGGCTTGACGCCATCGAGGTTCACGACAGTCACGACGCCACCCATCACCATCGGAAATTGCATCAGGCCTTCAGCATCGAGCTCTGCGGCTGTCAATGGCATGTCAGAGGCGCCGAAATCAACCGTCTTGGCCTTGATCTGCTTGATGCCGCCGCCGGAGCCGATCGACTGATAATTCATGCCGGTGCCGGTCGCAGCCTTGTAGGCCTCTGCCCATTTCGCATAAATCGGATACGGAAAGGTCGCGCCTGCACCGGTAATATCAGCCGCTGCTGCATACGAAAAAGTCGTCAGCGTCGCAACGGCGACAATGGCAGACTTCAGAATTTGGTTAATTTGCATGTCGGCTCCAAGGTTGTGTGAGATATGACAGGCCGAACTCTAACTATCAAATATGACAGCTTTATGACGAAGACCACATCATTGTCACAAACATCAAAATCCTGCCGAATCCAGTCATGGCATTGTCACATTGCCCCGCTACACTTGACGAGATAAAATAAAGCGGGAGCAATGACATGCTGAAAAAAAATCGACCCCAGGATCATACACATCATGGCTCGCGCAATTCTGGCACCAGTGACTCTTTCCTGAACCGCGACCTGTCGCAGCTGGCATTCAATAAGCGCGTGCTGGCACAAGCTGAAGATGCCAGCATCCCGCTGCTGGAGCGCCTGAAGTATCTGTGCATCGTCAGCAATAACCTCGACGAGTACTTTGAAGTACGCGTGGCCAGCCTGCTGGCCAAGGCTGAAAGCAATGACCATGCGGGAGAAAGCGCGGCTTTTACCGCGTCGATGGCGGCACCGGATCTCGAATGCCATAGTATCGTCGAACGCCAGTACGCCATTCTCAATGAGGAAATCCTGCCGCAGCTGGCGAGCAAGGGCATCCGTCTGCTGCGCCATCAGGATCGCAATCCGGCACAACGTGCCTGGGTCAAAGCGTATTTCGATCGCGAGGTACGTCCCCTGCTGACGCCGATCGCACTCGATCCGGCACACCCGTTTCCGCAAGTCGTCAATAAAAGCCTGAATTTTATTATCGAACTATCCGGTAAAGATGCGTTTGGCCGCGGCTCGGCCATCGCCATCATCAAGGCGCCACGGGTGCTTCCGCGCGTGATCCGCTTGCCGACTGAGCTGAGCGGCAATGGCATGGCGTTTTGCCTGCTGTCGTCCGTGATCCATGCCCACATTACCGACATGTTCACCGGACGCGACGTCCTGTCTTATTCGCAATTCCGTGTCACGCGCAATAGCGACCTGTGGGTCGACGAAGAAGAAGTCAAGAACCTGCGTCAGGCCTTGCAGAGCGAATTGCAGAGTCGCCCCTTCGGCGTCGCCGTGCGCCTGGAAGTCGCGAAAAACTGCCCGCCGCAGCTCGCCGATTTTTTACTGCAACAGTTTTCCATCGATCCGAAACGGCTGTACCAGGTCGATGGTCCCGTGAACATGGTGCGACTGCAGGAGTTGATTGATTTGATCGACCAGCCGGCATTGCGTTTTCCGGCATTCAAGTCCTCAGTCTCGAGCAAACTCTCTCAGGAAGATATCTTCACGGTACTGGCACGCGAAGACGTCCTGCTGCATCACCCATTTGAGTCCTTCGAGCCGGTCATCAATTTTATCCGCGATGCCGCCAGTGACCCGAAGGTCGTCGCCATCAAGCAGACAATTTACCGCACCGGCATGAACTCCGCGTTGATGGAGGCCTTGATCACGGCAGCCCTACGCGGCAAGGAAGTCACGGTCATCGTTGAATTGATGGCACGTTTCGATGAAGCGGCGAACATCAATTGGGCTGAACGACTGGAGCGCGTCGGCGCGCAAGTCGTCTACGGCATCGTCGGCCTGAAGACCCATGCCAAAATGGCGCTGGTGATCCGCCGCGAAGAAAATACGCTGCGCTATTACGCGCACCTGGGCACGGGTAACTATAATTTATCGACGACGCGCTTTTATACTGATTTCGGTTTGCTCACGGCGAACCCTGCCCTGACAGCCGAGGTCAATGAAATTTTCATTCACCTCACCAGCCTGACGAAGCCCAAAAAACTGACGCATCTGTGGCTGGCACCGTTTGCGATGCAAAAGGAATTTATCCGCGCTATCCGCAATGAAGCCAAGATCGCCCGCGCTGGCCGACCGGGACGTATCATTGCGAAAATGAATGCGCTCATCGACGAGTCCGTCATCGCTGCACTGTATGCCGCCTCGGAAGCCGGCGTAAAAATCGACCTCATCGTGCGCGGCGCCTGCACCCTGAAGCCGGGCGTGCCGGGACTGTCAAAAAATATCCGTGTGCGTTCCATCATCGGTCGCTTTCTGGAACACAGCCGCATCTATTATTTCCGCAATGATCTGGCACACGATGTCTATCTGGCCAGTGCTGACTGGATGAACCGCAATTTGTTCCGGCGCGTTGAAGTTGCCTTTCCGGTACTGGACAAACAGCTGAAACAACGCGTCATCAACGAAGGCTTGAACCCTTACCTGAAAGACAATCTGAATTCCTGGGAACTCGAGTCTTCCGGTACCTATCTGAAACGTAAGCCGCGCGCGCGTCAGCCGGCCTTTGGCGCCCAGCAGCATCTGATGCAAACGCTGGGATCGAACGTCACGGATATCGATTGAAACGGAGTGCCGGATGGATCTGATCCTGTGGCGTCATGCGGAAGCTGAACCGGGCGAAGTGGATCTGCAGCGCGCCCTGACTGCGCGCGGCCAAAAGCAGGCACGCAAGATGGGCGGCTGGCTCGATCGCCATTTGCCGGACAAGGTGCGCATCCTGTGCAGCCCGGCTGTGCGCACCGTGCAAACAGCTGAAGCGCTGGGGCGCAAATTCAAGGTCATGCCAGAATTGGCGCCCGATGCGGTGCCTGCGGCGCTCTTGTCAGCCGCGCATTGGCCCAATGCGCGCGAGCCGGTGCTGATCATCGGCCATCAGCCAACGCTGGGGCAGCTAGCGGCACTGCTGATCGCCGGCAGCGAGCTGCCGTGGTCGATACGTAAAGGCAGCGTCTGGTGGATTTCACAACATGAGGATGGCGATGGCAGCGGTAATTTTCTGCGCGCCGTGATGACACCGGAGCTCGTCAGTAAGTGACATCGGCTCCCGCAAGGAGAGCCGATGTTCGGGCAATACTTATCCCTTGGTGCCGAACAGCCGGTCACCGGCATCACCCAGACCCGGCATGATGTAAGCCGATTCATTGAGCCTGTCATCGAGCGACGCGACGTAGAGTTTCACATTCGGGCACAGCTTCTGGAATACCGCCACGCCTTCGGGCGCTGCCACCAGCGCCAGGAACACGATCTGCTCATCCGACACGCCGCGCTTGGTCAACACTTCGACCGCATGCGCAGCCGAGTTACCGGTCGCGACCATTGGATCACACAAGATGAACAGGCGCGCCGACAGATCCGGCAAACGCACAAGATACTCGACAGGCATATGCGTATCGTGATCGCGATAGACGCCGATATGGCCGACGCGCGCCGACGGCACGAGTGCCAGCAAACCATCACACATGCCCATGCCGGCGCGCAGCACTGGCACGACCGCGAGCTTCTTGCCGGCGATGACAGGTGCATCCATTTCCTGCATCGGTGTCTCGATGCGCGTCGTCGTCAGCGGCAAATCACGGGTCAGTTCATAGCCCATCAAGAGCGTAATTTCACGCAGCAGTTCACGAAAGCGATGCGTCGACGTGTTCTTGTCACGCATATGCGAGAGCTTATGCTGGATCAGCGGATGGTCGAGAATGAAGAGATTGGGGAAGCGCGGATCTTGCCTCATGGCGGTGTCAGTCCTGTCGAATGTGGGGATGCACAGCATGGTTCGCTGTGCTCGAAACACATTGTAATCCAGACACCGGCGGTCGGTCAGCGCCACGCCGAAAATCCCTGTACTGAATCGGGCTCAGACGTCGCCGGTCTCTTTCAAATAATGGCGCGCATACCGGCCATCGAGTTTTGCCAGCGGCAGCAGCATGAATAAATCAGCGCTATGAAAATCATGGTCCCAGGCCGGCTCGCCACAGACCCAGGCGCCGCTGCGCAAATACCCCTTAATCAGCGGCGGCATATGCATGGACACGCCGGGTTCGGCTTCACCGAGCGGGAATGGCAAATGCGGCGTGACGCGATATTCAGCCGGCGCCAGATTCGAGGCGTTCAGCGCGTGATACAGGGCGCGCGCATTATGACCGCCATCAGCCAGGCTGATGCTGGCGCAGCCGATCAGGTAATCGCATTTTTCACGTCGCATGAACGCGGCCAGTCCGGCCCATAACATCATGATGACGCCGCCACTGCGGTAGTCGGGATGAATGCAGGCGCGGCCTGCCTCAGCCATACGGGGACGCAAATGATCCAGGCGGTCGAGGTCGAATTCCTGCTCAGAATAAAAACGCCCGAAACGCCGCGCTGCCTGCGGCCCCATCACGCGGTAGGTACCCACGACCTTGAGGCTGCGGTTATCGCGCACGATCAAGTGGTCGCAATGGTCATCGAAGACATCGCGGTCCAGGCCTTCTTCATTGACCAGCGCATCGAGGCCCATCGCTTCGACGAAGACCTTGTAGCGCAAATGCTGCACTTCGCGAATTTCCTCGGGCGTGGAAGCCAGGCTCAAGCTGAGCTTGGAAAAATGCGAATTCGCATCCGCCGTGACTGTCATTAAACGCATGGCTCGTCCTTGATGAGTGGAGACGGGCATAGCGTAACGAGGAATTACTTCAGCAAAATGACGCTTTCATGTCGGCATGATGACAGCGGAAATAAAGCGGCTTCAGGCCGTAAAGCCGTTAAGTTAAGTTAAGTTAAGTTAAGTAAATAAGGTCAGCGTAAAATTAATTTTTAATTATTAATTATTAATTATTAATTATTAATTATTTTAATTTGCTCCTTTTAAACCTTGCCCGGCACATCATTGAATGCATCGTAATTTATGTCCGGCATCCGCCCTGCGCGCCACATCCCTGCTGACTTTTTAAGGGATGTGGCGCGCAGGTCGGATGCCTCTGAGAGTCCAGCGTGGCGCAACCAGCGACCCAGCCGGATGAGGTTTTGAATTAGTCGCGCTTCCACGTAGGCCACTAACTTAAAGGCCTTAGCGTCAGGCCTTGCTTTTCGGGGCAGCCTTCAAGGACGGCAAACGTTCGACGAGCGCCTTGATTGCTGTGACATCCAATGATTTGAGCAGCGTTAATGCAGCGCGCACGAGCTCACTTTTCTTGACATCGGTAGCCGCGAGTTTGCATGCCTGCTTCAGATCCTTCAGTACCGTGTGTTCGTCCTCGTGCAAATTGAAACTCGCTTGCACCACCTTCGGCTTGCGAACCTTCGGCGCTTGTGTGGCCGCGCCATTGGCTTTGGCAGCGGGCGTTGCTTTACTCGCGACCTTGGCAGCTGGCTTTACCGCCGGCTTGACAGTCACCTTGGCCGGAGCCTTGGCAGCGACCTTGCTGGCTGACTTTACGGCCGGCTTCGTTGCCGCCTTTACTGCCGGCTTAGCCGCAGTCTTGACGGCACGTTTAGTCGCCGTCTTGGCCGCTGCTTTGGCGGGCTTCCGTGCTGCGGACGTTTCGGCTACCGGCTCGGCTGCCACCGGATTTTTTGCTGTTACTTCGTTCATGTTTTCTCCTCTTCAGCGTGAAGGGCATCCGCGGGATGCTCAGCCCTTGCGTTTTATTGAAAAATCAATGCCGATCTCACCCCATGTATCGCGCTCTTTTTCCATCCAATAGGATACCGTTGGATGCCGGACCAGCCAGTCCGCCTTGAACTCGACCTCGATGCGGTTACGCATCTTGATACGCACATCATCTGGCTGCATCACACAATGCGAATGCATGAACATGACCGCCAGGCGCAGCGCAAGCACTGCCTTGCACAGCTCCGCATCTTCGAGCGCGTCGCCGAGTTTTTTCAGATTGCCTTTTTGCGCGAGTATCAGGGTGCTCATCGTGCGCTGCTCACGCGTCGTGAAGCCCGGCAGGTCGGCATTCAGCATCAGGTAAGCCGCATGCTTGTGGTAGCCACTGTGCGACACTGCCACGCCGATTTCATGCAGCATCCCGGACCAGTGCAAGTATTTGACGAGCGCGTCCGAATCGGGCTTTAACTGCGCAAACAGCATGCTCGCGGTCTCAGCGACTTCACGCGCGCGCACCGCATTGGCGTGGAAGCGCGCGCGGAATTGCTCGACCGAGCGTTCGCGCCGGTCGCGCTTGGTCGCGCGCAGCTGCAGATCCCACAGCACGCCCATGCGCAGGCCAGCTTCGATCGGCGTCATGGTCTCGATGCCCAGCTCGCGCATCAAGCCGAGCAGGATCGCCAGGCCACCAATGATGACGCTAGACCGGTCAGGCTTCATGCCGATCAGCGCAATCCGGCTGGTATGGCCAAAGCCGATCAGACTGGTCTTCAACTCGTTGAGATTCTTCAGCGATAGGCTACCGTCACCGATATTGTTTTTGCTGATCGCATCCGAAATCGCGCGCATCGTGCCCGACGAGCCATACGCTTTTTGCCACAGTCGATTAGAAAAAGGCTGGGCCGCATCTTCAAAAATACTGCGCGCCGACAGAATGGCTGCGTCAAAGCCGGCAGCATCAATCCGGCCTTGCGGAAAAAATTCCAGGCTTTGCCGAAAGGTGCCGATCGAAAACGACTCGACGCGCTCAATCTCATGGCCACGGCCAAGGATCAGCTCTGTGGAACCGCCGCCAATATCGATAACGAGGCGCCGGTCATCAAGCGTAGCCAGACCGCAGGCAACGCCCATGTAAATGAAGCGCCCTTCCTCTTCACCCGAAATGATTTCAATCGGATAGCCCAGTGCCTTTTCAGCGGCGGGCAAAAAGCTCGCGGCATTTTTAGCGATGCGCAATGTGTTGGTGCCGACCACGCGCACGGCATCGAGTTCGAAACTGTTGATGAGCGTCTTGAAACGCGCCAGGCATTCCAGCGCCATCTGCATCGCCACGGCGGTCAGATTGCCGCTGGCATCGAGGCCGGCAGCGAGGCGAATCGGCTCGCGTGCGCTTTTTATGACACGCATTGCATTGCCATCGTGATGCCCGATATGCAGGCGAAAGCTGTTCGAACCCAAATCTACTGCAGCAAACATCCCCTGTGATCCCTTCGTTTTTATTGTCGACTTCGCCTCGCATGGCGTGTGCAGCATACCTGAACATTATTGCAGCTTAATGACCGTCTTCGGAAAATTTATGCACCCGTATCCAGCCCCGATTCATCAATGATGATGGCACTGAAAATTTGCGTCCGCTCACCAATTTTGTGTGACATCCCTGTCATACAAATGATACGAACGCGTCATATTTGGTCGCTATATTCTGCGGGTTTTCAAAAGCACACAAAACTCCTTACTTATCTACTGACAAAAATATGAACCCACCTGACCTGTATCAACGCTCAAAAATCGCCACGCTCATTTCGGCAGCCATCCTGAGCATGTCCGGCAATGCCGCTGAGCTTGCACCAGCTCAAGAAACAGGCGAAATCACTTCGGTCGTCATTTCAGGCGCCTACCGCCCTGCTGAAGCCGCCAAAGGCAGCGCCTCCGCCGTCGCGCCGACACAGTCGAGCATGCAGGCGACGCAGCCGCAGTCCATCATCACGCGTGAATTCATCGAATTATCGGTCGCCCCGACTGCCGAATACAGCCGCATCGTCAACATTGCGCCTAGCCTGTCAGGAGATTCATCAAATGGTCCCGGCCTGTCAGAGACCAAGACCACCATGCGTGGCTTTACCGACGACCAGTACAACATTACCTTTGATGGCATTCCATGGGGCGACACGAATAATCCGGCGCACCATTCGACCTCCTTCTTCCCCGGCTCGACCATCGGCGGTGCAGTCGTCGAGCGCGGCCCGGGCAATGCCAGCAATCTCGGCTTTGCGACTTTCGGCGGCTCAATCAACCTGTTCTCGAAAAAACCATCGAAGGAACAAGGCTTCAGCGTGTTCAGCTCCATGGGCACATGGAACACTGGCCTTCTCGGCGCATCCTACGAGAGCGGCCGCATGGCGGACTTCGGCAATTCGACGCTGCAGTTGAATTACCAGCACCTGAAGTCCGATGGCTATATCTCGCTTAACAGTATCAAGAGCGATAACTACATGCTCAAGTTCCAGCGCGAAGTGGGCGAGGACACGCTCCTGACTGCCTTCGCCACAGCCAACAAGATCAATTACGTCCAGCCCGATAACAGCAAGGGCGCGACCCTGTCTCAGATCGCCCAATACGGCATGAACTTCGGCCTCAATAACGATCCGACGAGTTTCAATTACGCCGGCTATAACCACACGACCAAAGACACCGATTTCAACTACCTGCGTCTGGAAACGAACTGGGGCGGTGGCTGGAGTACGGATAACTATCTTTACACTTATGCCTACAATAACCAGACTATCTCATCGACCGATCCAACCGGTCTGACTGCACCCGGAACGAAGATTGGCGCGGTCGGCAACAAGGATATTCCAGGCATCGACAAACAAAATAAATACCGCGTCTACGGCGACATTTTCAAGCTCAGTAAAAAGCTCGATAGCGGCATCGTGCGCACCGGCTTCTGGCTCGAATCTTCGGCTACTGATCGTCACCAGTATGACCTCGACCTCACGCTGGGTAATATCCGCGATCCGCGCGAAACCAAGCCAACACCAGTACAAAATCCTAGCGTGCTGTTCGACCAGCAGTCGATGATCAAGAACTTCCAGCCCTTCGCGGAATTTGAATGGAAGGCCGCTGAAGGTTTGACGATCACGCCGGGTATCAAGTCCGTCAAGATCGTGCGTTCGGTCGATGCACTGGTGAACCAGACCACGCGCCTGCCGCAAAATACGTCAGTCGATTTCCGCACCACCCTGCCATTTTTGACCGTGAATCAGCAGCTCAGCAGCGATCTGGCGGTGTATGCGCAATACGCCAAGGGCTTCCAGATTCCCGACCTGAAATCGTTCTACATCAACAATCCGACACTCAACAGCAGCGAGCCGCAGAAGTCCACCAATTACCAGGCGGGCATCGTCGGCAAGACCGACAAGCTGACCTGGGATGCGGACGTGTACCAGATTGATTTCACGAATAAATATGTCTCGAACGGCCTGGCTGGCGATGCGGCTGCCTTTGTCAATATCGGCGGCGTGACTTACAAGGGCTTCGAAGCGGAATTGACCTATGTCCTCGGCGGCGGCTTTGCCGCGTATGCCAACGGCTCCAGCAACAAGGCCACGGCTGCCGACACAGGCAAGACCATCGCCGGTGCGCCGGACATGACTGCGGCACTGGGTGGCTTGTATAACGCGGGTCCATGGGCGGCATCACTGATTTACAAGCGCACGGGTAATGTACGTCAGGTGGATTACGATGCGACGAAACCTGCTGCCTACGATACCTACCTGACCTCAGCCTACAGCAATACGGATCTCAGCGTGGCCTACCTGTTTAGTAACATTGGCTCCGGCATCAAGAACTTCAAGCTGCAATTCAATGCCTTTAACCTGATGAATAATCAGTCGGTCACTTCTATCAGCGCCGGCAAGACTGTCGCTGGCGACCAGTATCTGTATCAGGCACCACGCAGCTATCAGATTTCTGCCAAAGCAGATTTCTAATTCCTTAGTCGCTTCAGCAAACCACAGCCTGCGCTCGCGCAGGCTGTTTGCATTTTGGCGCGGCCAATCAAAAAATATCGCGCCATCAAGCAAATCTTCCTGGCGTAGGCATTGCGTCTGCGCAAACGATCTCCCGCACTTATTTTTGCACAAGGAGAGGCAATAACGGCAGCTGAAAACCCATCGCTGCGGAACTGCGCCGGAGCGCCACTGGTCTGAAATGAAACGTGTGCATCATGCTTTCGATTAATCATGATGAATCAGGCGATTGAGAAAAATTTCAGGCAAGGTGGACACTATGGAAGTTGAGCTCAAGCTGCTCGTCGATGCGAAATTCAAAGAGGCATTACTGCAGCGCCTGCTACTGGCAGCGCCGGCCACAAATCGCCGACAGGAACTAGGATTGACGGACACCTACTTCGACACGCCTGAGCTTTGGCTGCGCAATCATGAGGCAGGACTGCGCGTGCGGCATGTCGGTGATGGCTGGCGTCAAACCCTGAAGGTCGGCGGCAAGGTGACCAGCGGCCTGCATCAACGGCAGGAATGGGAGTGCGATGTCGCCGGCCCTGCCGTTGAACTGGCGCGCTTGCGCAAGGTGGTCGATGACAAAAAGGTCCGGCGCGACATGCTGGCCTCAGCCGCGCTGGAGAAGCGCATGGCCCCGGTTTTTACCACTGAACTCAAACGCACCGTCTGGGAAATGCATCTGCCCGCGGGCGACCATATTGAATGCGCATTTGATGAAGGGGCTATCGAATGTGGCCGCCAGAAAGTCGCTATCAACGAGCTCGAACTGGAACTCAAATCAGGCGATCCGATCCACCTGTTCGATTTTGCGCTGACACTGCAAAAAGACCTTCCGCTGCGACTCGGAAACCGCAGCAAAGCTGACCGCGGCTATGCGCTGCTGCCATCAAATAGCCCCGCGGCAGTCAAGGCCACCAGCGTTGCGCTGTCTAACGCCATGAATGCCGAGCAAGCATTCCAGGCAATCGCCTGCAACTGCATCATGCACATGCAAGCCAATGACGCCAACGTCGCCACTGTGCCGGAAGATGTCGAAAGCCTGCATCAGATGCGGGTCGGCATGCGCCGCCTGCGCTCGGCTCTGTCAATGTTCAAGAGCCTGTTGCATCTGCCCGAAGAACTGCAGCAGGAACTGGACTGGCTGGCCAAGGAGCTCGGCGATACGCGCGACTGGGATGTGCTGGCCGGCTCGACCTTGCCAGGGCTGGCGAAGGATGTTCCTGCAGCCTTGCACATCGACGGCATCCAGCAGGCCGCTGCCGACCGTGCACTTGAACATCATGCCGCAGCCGCCGCCGCGGTCAGTTCAGCACGCTACACTCACTTGATGCTCAGTCTCACGCGCTGGATACTGGCGATGGGCTGGCGCGAAGATACAGCGACGCTGGCGATTTCCTGCAAGCTGCTGGCAGAGCCAGTCATGGAATTTGCCCACAAGACCCTAAAACGCGACCAGCAGCGCCTGCGCACCTGCGCCCGCAAATTGCGCACGGCCACGCCTGAAGCGCGCCATCGCATCCGCATCGCCGCCAAGAAGACCCGCTACGCTGCGGAGTTTTTCGATTCCCTCTTTGCGCCAAAAAAGGTGCGGCCATTTGTGAAAGCGCTCACCGGACTGCAGGATGAACTGGGCCTGCTCAATGATGCGAGCGTCGCCGATCGCCTGCTGCATGAAATGTCGGCTGGCCAGCCGCAGCTGGAAGCAAAGGCCGGCTATGTCCGCGGCTTTCTCGCCGCGCGCGTACAGCAGGACGGCAAGGCGATCATCAAACGCTGGAAACAATTCGCACCGATGAGCCTGCCGCGTTAATGGCCCCATGCACGAGCGGAATCGCCATCGGCGCGACGAGTAAAGCACTACGGAGTCGACATGGACAACGCTGTAAGCACACTGAAAACCCGTCAGACAAAGGCCAGGCACGGCGACCAGGAGCACTTTCTGCACAAGCAGAATCAAGGCGCCATCGAATCGATCGCGCGCGAACTAAATCGACCGTTTGCAGAAATCGCTGCGCTCTATGCTGATATTTTTACGCATTTGAAAGCACGCGCAGAGGTCACTGACTACCTGCCGATATTTGTGGCGCGCACGGTGCGACTGCATTATCAAAACAGCAGCTCGCATTGAGCTCCCCCAGAAATTGATTTGAAATTTCTGGCGCCAGATCAAATTTTTCAATTACCAATCCTGTTACGATGATCCATACGCCGACGAAACGTCACCTATGGAAATCGCTTACGGAGCTCGAACATGTCCTATAAAACCATCCTCGTTCACGTCGACCAGACCGCCCCGACTGCCGCCCGCATCCGCCTCGCCGCGCAATTGGCGGCGCAGCAGGAAGCGCACCTCAGCGCCGTCGCCACGACGGGCGTGGCGCAGGTGATCCTGCAAAATTCTGCGCTTGAAACGGTCGACCCTAATCTCGGCATCTATTTCGATTTGCTGCGCGAGCGCGCAGAGCTGGCCCTGAAACAATTTGCACCGCTAGCTCACGATGCCGGCGTGCGTTCCTGCGACAGCCACCTCGTCAATACCGAAGCCGCCGGCGAATTCATCGCGCTAGCGCGCAGCAGCGACTTGATCGTGCTGGGCCAGACCGATGCGCAGGCACTCTCGCCGACCGTCGGTCGCGACTTTGCCCAAGCTGTCATGATGCAAGCCGGACGTCCGGTTTTGATCGTGCCTTATGCAGGACATTTTCTGAACCTGGGTCAGCGGGTGCTAGTCGCCTGGGATGGCAGCCTTGAAGCGGCGCGCGCCGTCAGCGCTGCCCTGCCCCTGCTGAAACGTGCAAAGATGGTCGATGTGGTCGTGCTGAATGCACCTGCAGTACCTGATGTCTCAGCCGAAGTATCGGGCGCGGATATCGTGGCAAATCTTAAGCGCCATGGCGTCACAGCCGAACTGTCGCTGCAACGCACAGGTACCGATATCGGTAATGCTTTGCTGTCACTGGCCGCAGACCTGAACTCGGACCTGCTGGTCATGGGCGGCTACGGCCATTCACGGTTTCGCGAACTGCTCCTGGGCGGCGCCACCCGCACCGTGCTGGAAGCAATGACGCTGCCGGTGCTGATGGCGCACTGATTTATTTAATCACTTTATAGCAGGGCACATAGGCGCGACCCGGCAGCTTCATCCTGTGTTGACTGACGAAGGAAGCGAGCAAGGCATCCATGTGGATCATGATGTCGCGGTCGCCATGGATTTCAAAGTGACCGTGTTCTTCAATCGCACGGATGCCCTGGTCTTTCACATTGCCAGCCACGACGCCCGAAAACGCGCGCCGCAAATTCGCGGCCAGCAGATGCGCGGGCTGGTTCTTGTGCAGCTTCAGGTTACGCATGTTTTCGTGCGTGGGGATGAAGGGACGCTGGAATTCGTGGTCGATCTTCAGTAGCCAGTTAAAATAATACGCGTCCGATTTCTCCTTGCGGAATTCGCGCACGGTCTTGATACCCGTCTGCATCGCCACGGCCACGGCGACCGGATCGTCCGTGATGATCTGATACAGCTTTTGCGCGTCGCTGCCGAGCGTTGCGCCAATGAAGTGATCGATCTGGCGGAAATATTCTTCCGATCCGGCAGGTCCGGAAAACACCAGCGGGAACGGCACGCCGGCATTATCGGGATGCAGCAGGATGCCGAGGATGTAGAGGATTTCTTCCGCCGTGCCAGCGCCGCCAGGGAAGACCACGATGCCGTGACCGGCGCGCACGAATGCCTCGAGGCGCTTCTCAATGTCGGGCATGATCACGAGTTCATTGACGATCGGATTTGGCGCTTCGGCAGCGATGATGCCGGGCTCGGAAATGCCGAGATAGCGACCATTGCGATTACGCTGTTTAGCATGGCCGATGGTGGCGCCCTTCATCGGGCCCTTCATCGCGCCGGGACCGCAGCCGGTACAGATGTCGAGGCCACGCACGCCCATTTCATAGCCGACTTTTTTCGAATAATCGTATTCGACGCGCGAAATCGAATGGCCGCCCCAGCAGACGACGAGGTTCGGATTCATTTGCGGATGCAGCACCTCGGCATTGCGCAGGATGCTGAAGACAGAATCCGTAATACCTTGCGTCGTGGTGAGATCAAATTGCGGATTGCCGATGATGTCGTCGCTGACGAAAATGATATCGCGCAGGACCGCGAACAGATGCTCGTGGATGCCCTTGATCATTTTGTTATCGACAAAGGCGATCGCCGGCGCGCCCTTGATATCGAGCTTGATGCCGCGTTCGCGCTGGATGATGCCGATGTCGAAGCTGGAATAACGCTCCAGCAGCTCCTTGCCATTATCCAAATCATTGCCGCAATTGAGTACCGCTAGTGAACAGTTACGGAAGGTCTCGAACAGCCCGCCCTTGCTCGTGTCGCGCAGCTTGTTGACTTCAGCGCGCGAGAGAATTTCAAGGCGGCCCTCAGGGGAGATTTGTGCGTCGACGGTATCGTGGGTCATATGAGGCAAGCTCCCGTTTGGTCATTGCACACCGTGCCGGCTATGCAGTAAATTGTTGGTAATGGCTCATATTATGCGACGGGAATGCTGTGATCGGTGCAGCTCGAGCGTGCACCGATGAAATTATTTTTCTGCGACAGGGTCAGCCCATGGCCCTCAGTTCTCCATGAACAGTTCACGCCAGGACAGGCGCCGCGTCTTGCTGACCTTATCAGGCTTTGGCGGGTACAACACGATCGTCGACGCATTGCCCGAACCAGTGGACAGGCGCACGATACTAAGCAGGGTATTGTTCGGCAGGCGCGCAAAAACCGCTCGCGTTGCAAGCGCATTGCCAAGCTTGGCGCCGACCACGCCATTCGTTAAGGAAGATACCGGCGCGCCTGTCCGGTAGTCGAAAAAGTAAAAATAACTGTAGCCGCCCGCATTACACGCCGTCGCATCGGGGACATTCGTGGTGAAGGTGAGCGTGCCCAGCGCCAGCTGCGGATCGGTATAGGCGCGCTCGCCCGTGTCGGGCAGGTCAACATACCAGCCTTCATTGAAGGTCATGTCGACCGCATTGTTCGTGCTGGTGCGCGCTGACTGGCCCAAGGCGCAAATCGTGGTCGGCGTATTTGGCGGGCAGGTCGTCGCCGTCAATGTCTGTTGTACGAAACCCGGCGTGGTGCGCGGATTGCCCTGCCCGGTCGTGCCCAGTCTGTCCTTGATGGCATATATCGTCTGCCTGCTGCTATCGGTCAGATCGCTGATGCCCAGATAGCGCCCGGTGCCGACATACACGACCGCATTGCCATTGACGTCGCCTAATTCAGGCTTGGCCGTCATCGGCTGCGGATTGCCTGCTGCATCACGCAGGGTCGCCAGCAATAGCGCGTCATGCCCGGCTGCGCCAATATCGCCATTGATATCGAAACGCCAAAGATTGCCAAGCACATCACCGCCATAAACACGCATGGCAGTATTGTTGAACATGGCGTTATCGGCCCAGGCGCGAATTTGCGCCAGGCCGCTGGGCGCGGCGACACTGCCGACACCGGTCGGTATGGCTTCGATCATGGCGCCGGTGAGCGCATTCAGCACATACAGATAACCGCGACCATCACCATAGTTGTAGCTGCTGTCAGGGACATTGTTATAGCCGGACGTCACCAGCACGACCCAGGTGCCATCCTTGAGTTTGCTGATTTCCGGTTTGCCGAAGCTGTAGCCGAGATTGGCGTCGCTGGTATAGCCGGCGCCCTTGCTGGTATCGGACGTAAATTCCCATAAGGCTTTCGGCGCGTTAGGGTCGGTCACGTCGAGCGCGTAGTAACCACGTCCACCGGCGTTCACGCCGCTAACAAGAATCGTGTGCCATGCGCCGCCAGCAAAAACATCCGCCTGATTTGGCGTGCCATCCACCAGATAGGTATGCAGATTGCCGTAATTCTTGTCGGCCAGTTTGAACATTTTTGGCAGCACCATCGACGGCACATAGGCCCATTGCTCCGTGCCTGTCGATGCATCAAACGCATGCAACATGCCATCATTGGCCGCGACATAGACCATGCCGCGGCGTGCCGTGTTGGCAGCCTTGTAGGCATCGTAGCCGCTATCAACATAGGTGTAAGGCGGCGCCTTGACGTAGACAGCCTCGGAATTGACGATATCGCCGAGCACGTGCACGCGTTGATTGTAATATTTGCTCGCATCAGTGTCGGCCCCCTCAAAGGTGCGCACACCCCGCAAAAACGCCACGAGATTGGCCCCGGCGGCATCGACCTTGGACGCGGCGCTCAGACAGGTCACGCCCACAGTACAGAACTGGGTCAGGCTATTGATGGCAGGCGCCGTAAAAAATGCCTGTTCCGTCGCGCTCAGCAAAGGCCAGTCGAAGACCTTAAGGCGCGTCAGTTCGGCAGGCGCATAGGTGTAAATGAGGCGCGCGGAATTGCTATCGAGCAGAGCCTGTGCCGACCAGTCAGTCGCTGTCGAAATGGCCCCAGAATCCACATCGATTTTCTGGCTATTGAGTTCGCCATACCATTTGACTGAGGTATAGGTTGAGCTGAACAGTAAATTATCGCCGGCGATGACATTCGGATTACTGGTCGTCGCAGCAGCAGAATCGCCCGTGCGCGCGGAGACGCCGGAGAGCGCATCGGATAAACCCGCAGAAAGCGAGGCCGGATTGTTGGCGCTGAAATAGGTGCCATAGCCATTCACGGCTGCATGCCACAGGTCGTCAATATTCTGCTGCGAGTTATCGGCCGGGACTGGCCATTTGCACTGGCCGCTCGCCTGCCAGGTACAAACGCCGCCGGCTGGATTAACGACCGAGCCATTCTTGACATTGAAAAAATCACCGGCCGTCGCCGTCTGGTAGCTCGGCGTGTACTGCATATAGCCTGAAATACCAAAGCCGACCGTGAAGGTCGTCATATGCTGGTGTTGCGCGGCGTCGAGTCCGCTGCCAGGCACATTGTTGGTACAGACCTCATTACCCACAGTGGCAGGCGCCACCACGGCGCCGGTGCAATTATTGAGCGTCGAGGTGCGCAGGTCATTGTTGTAATAGTAGGCGGCCACATCGGCGAGGGTGTTGGCCGTGCCGGTGCCGTCATACTGCGGGCGGGCCAGCAGCGCGTCTTCGTCACCGATGGCGGTCGAGCCATTGATTTTATAGCCGCCCGGATCGTTGCTCCAGTAGCCGTCCGTGGTCAGGATGGTAAAGTTTTGCTGGCATGAATACTGGATCGGATCGGCGCCGCCGACTGTGCCACTGAGCTGGCCCGCATAAATCCGCCCGGCCCGCGTAAGGGCCTGCCGTAAGGGCGTACTGCCGCCCGGATTGGCGGCGAACAGACGCGCATACCAGCTGCTTTTTTGCGTACTGTCGAAGGTGGCGATGCTCAGTGCATTATTGGCGTCGGTCGAATGATTGATCGTGAAATAACCGACGCGGTAGCGCGAGCCGATATTGCCAAAGGCAATGGACGTGGATGACTTGGCCATCTGCATGCGGGTATGGTAATAGGCCCACCAGTTCGCGAAATTCGTCAGCTCTTCGGAATAGGTGCAGGTCGTGCCGGCACAGTCGGTGCGCGTTATGGCTTTGCTGGCAGTACCGGGAAATGGGTAGCTGTTATTACCGGAGACAATGTCAGTACGCACAAAGGCGCCGGTATAGGACGCCGGCACCGCAGTGACGCCCGTGGTGTAGCCACTGAAGCTGGGCGCCGGCGACCCCATGGAGGCCGTACAGTTGGCGTCGGACGTGCTCGTGCGCGTGAACGTGAGGCTGTAATTGATGTTGCCCGAACTGTAGGGCGCCGTGATCGTCACGCTGGCGCCCGACCCACTGGCGCTGTAGCCGCCGCCGATGCGGCTGATCATGTCGCTTGCCAGCGTTGATGCGCTGGAGGTCAGGTTGGTCGGCGAAATAAGGATATTGACGTTATTGGCACGTACCTCGGAGAGCGCCATTTTATGGCCGCTGTTACAGCCACTGAGGGCGATGGTGAAGGTACTGGCAGCCGCGGTCGGCGCGACGCCTGCCGTGCCGCCACTGAAAAACATGGTCGGGTAGCGCGGATACTGATAAGTCGTGGTCTTGACTGCCTGGCAGCTGCCGGTCGCCGGCGTCGAAGCAATCGCGTTGGCGGCACTGCTACACCAGCGCAAGCTGGTAGGGAACGCAAACACATTCGTTTGCGTACCCTGGCAATTACGCAGGTTCACGTTATCGCAATACTCGCCCGCCAGCATCGAATAATAATGCGGTCCCCAGTTCCGGCTCTGCGTCACCGGCGCGGCGGGCGTGCCGACGACCATCTGACCATTCCCCGTTGCGGTGGTCGCGTGGAAAGTCAGGTAATTTTTATTATTTACCCGGCCCGGCAAAATGTAATTGCCGTTACGCAGGCAGTCGCTGTAGGCCGTACTCGTGCACCATTCCGTGTCTGGAAATTGCGTCGTCAGATTGATCGAACTCGTCGATTGAATATTGTAATAATCATTCTTGACTGCGCTCGCATTGGTCTGGCTGGGCTTGCTGGTGCCATCGGCATTCACCGGCGGCGTGTAAGTGATCGCCGGATTGTAATAAACGCTGTTGAAATCACTGGCAAGAAATGGCGGCTGCCCGCGGAAAGTGCCAAACGATGCCGCACCGAGCCAGCAGGCATTCGATCCGCTGCCATTACCAGTATCGTCGCGGCAGCATCGATCAGTGAAGGTGCCATCGGTTTTGCGACATAAATTATCATTGACCCAGTCCGGCAAAAAATCCCACTGCATGCTGCCGGAGTCATCCAGCACGAACATCAGGTTCGGCAACACCGACGCCGAGGAAGACGTTGCCATGGGCGCCGAGGCGATATCGGTCACGCCGGCGAGCGCATTGAACGCCAGCAGCCACACAAACATGAAGCGAACAATTTGACTGCCTGCTTTAGTGACTGATCCGCTCGGTTTCATTGCATCCTCTTGTCTTTTGTGGCGCGCACTGCCCTGCACGACGGCCTCACATCATTGCCACGACAGCCTGCACGTAGCTAACCGTGCTGCGCGGACCACTGACCCGCACGGTGATGCGGTAATACACCTCGCTGCTGTAATCGATCTGGATCACACCAGCGCCTGAACTGTTGCCGCTGACCGCGTCCTTCTCTGGCGAAATCGCACAGCCCACGCCAGTGCCCGCAGGACCGGGCTTGTTGCACAATCGCTGTATGGTGTACGACACATTATTTCCTGCGGCATCGGCAGACGCCAACGTGACGACCCGGCCGGCACCCTGCAGCGAGAGCCAGAACGCCTCCCAGTTCTGCGTAGTACCCGGGTCCTGGCGCGCAGCGGCATAGCCATCGGAATTACTGTCGTTATTCAGTGTTGCGCCGCCTGTATTTTTTTCTAGCCAACTCACAGCGGCCTCAATGCCGGCGTCGGCGGATTGCATGGCCGACTGCTGGAAAGCCATGTTTCCGGCAATCAGGCTGGTCGTGTAGACCGAGCGAATCAGCGCGATGCCGCCGAGGGTCATGGCCACCAGCATGATCAGCGCAATCAGCAGCACCACGCCATTCTGGCGCCGCAGCGGCGGTAAGCGAGGTGTCAACATCCTTTGGGCACTCCTGCTGTCAGCCTGTTGCGCAAAGGCACAAGGTTCTGGAACGACTTGTAACGATAGTTTTTCCATGCCGGCAGCGCGCTCAGATCGACAGGCGTCGTCGCACTGCCGGCCCATACAGGCGCGATGCTGGTGACCTCGGTCTTTTCGAATGTTCCGCTGCGCGCCACGAGTACCAGACGCACTGCGAGTACGCGCGCAACGGCACACCTGACAGGCAGGCCGCTCTTGTCGGCCGGGCTGCCTGGCGTCACCTGGTCAAAGGTATCGACCATGACATCCATCGCTGCCGTCGTGTCGCGCCCGTACTGCACGCGCATGCTCACAATATTGCTGGCCAATACGACCCAGACGGTCGGGTCCGAAATCAGGCTGCTATTGCTGCAATCGGCGACCATGAAATCACACACAGTCAGCTTGCCGCCGCGCACAGCATAAGCAAGCACGCGCGGCGCCGGGCCAAGATTAAACAGGATGCCACCGGTGGCGTTGGTCACGCCGGCTGTCACCGTTACCTCCGACCCAATCGAGCGCACTTGCACCTGTTCCAGCGTCAGCGCACAAGGGGCCATGCTGGACGGCAGCGCCACGACCCATTCGCTAACCTTGAACGACAGGGGCACAGTGACGACATAGGTAGGCGTACTCGGCTGTGAAACGATTACGTCGCCGTCGGGTGAGCCAGCACCGCTGCCATAAGCGATCAGCAAGGTATCGGTCGCCGCGTCACCGGCGGGAATCTGTGCAGCATTGACCTGTACTGGCGCGAGCAAGGCCAGCGTTGCGCCGCTGGGCAACGCCAAGCTGCAGCCCATCAGGCTTTGTACGCTAATGTCATTGCCATTCTGGCTGATGCCATTGCCGCTCTGACGCAAATCGCGCTGCAGCGCATACAAGGCGCCGGTGCCATTGGTCTGCGCATCGCCACCACCACTGCTGATGCGTTTGCTGGCGTCGGAGACAAGGAAGACCTGCATCATCACGATCATGCCGATCATGCCGATGACCATGCCGACCATGACTTCGACGAGCGTGAAGCCATGCGCTGGATGCATATAGGCCTTGGTTTCCACGGTCCTCTCCTATTGAACCTGCGCCACCAGCGTGTAGCGATGTGCTGGTTCCGTAGCCGCTTCAGTGGCCAGCTTCCAGAGCACCGTGATGGTGACCTCGCTATGCGTGACGTAGGCAATGCTGCCCATTACCGCGCCACCGGCGAAAGGTTTGATGGTGACAGTCGGTGGGTTCGCCGCGGTACCGGGCAGCACGGCAGCGACCTGCGCGCTCCAGGCGATGAAGGCAGGACCCGATGGACTGCTGAAATTTGCGTTCAGATTGGCCGTACTACGGTCCCCTATCCACATCTGCCCCACCAGCTGCTCGGCCAGCAGGCTCGCATCGCTGCGGTATTTGGCGCTGCTGACCTGCTTGATCGACGAAGCCTGCAAGCCGACCAGCGCGAGGATGCCCATCGAAAAAATCAGGATGCCGAACAGGGCTTCGAGCAATACCGAGCCTTTCTGCGGCGCAGCGAGATGAGGCTTAATGCTTTGCGTGGCCATGTCAGCATCCCCGTGTATCTGTGGCCGCCACGGAGGGATCGCACATCTTGACCTGGCCGCTGGCCGACACGATCACCCGCAGGCAGCGCATTTCACCGCCATCGGCCACGCAATTTCCCCCGCTCGGATTACTGATATTGATGTTGGTGTCCGCGCTCGACACGGCGTTGACGCGCCGGCCAAGTCCATTGAAGGTAATGCGTGATTCGTCCGCGGCGATCACGGCATTGCGCGAACCCTCGCTACCTGGCCGGCTGCTGATAATGCGCGGCGCGGCCGTCTCGGAAGCCGGCGTATTGCAGGCGCCCGTTGGATCGTCAACACTAACGACCCAGTCAGGTCCGCTGGTGCTGACGGCACAGTCCGAAGTCAGCGTCGAGGTCAATTGGAAACTGACCAGTGAATTGCGCTGCACGGCGCTTGCCCGAGCCAGCTGCAAGCCATTCAGGATCGCTTCGGCTGCGGTGCGGATCTGGCCATTCTGCAACCAGACACTGAATGCCGGCGCGGCCATGCCAAGCAAGCCCGCAAAGATGACCAGACTGACCATGGTCTCGATGAGCGTGACGCCGCGCTCGGATTTGGCGGTGGCTAACATCCGCCATCCTTTTTCGTGACCCAGCAGGTATTCGGCGCAGGCACACTCCAGCCCGCTGGCACTGTCGCCGTCGTTTTCACATTATTCTGATCGAGCGAATAGCTGAAGCCGGCCATGGCGTTCTTGCCGGTGGCCCATAAGGTGTAAGTCGTCGCACCTTGCGCGGTGCAGGAAAAATCAAAGGACGGACTCGTCGTGGTATCGGCCACGCAGCCGCTCGCACCGACGTAGGTGCGGCTATCCTGAAAAAACTGTTCGAGCTGGATTTGTTTGCTGGCCAATCCCGCGGTCGCGTCGGGGATTTTGCCACGCACGACATAGTCGCGATAGGAAGGTAAAGCGATGGCGGTCAGGATGCCGACGATGGCAATCGAGATCATCACTTCGATCAGGGTGAAGCCTTTGGTTTTCATGGTGTCTCGTCATCATTACTTTCCCTCTTACATTAGAGAAAAGAAATGCCGAACACCATGCCCATCCGACCGGCGGCAGCTGCCGCCAGACGAATGGTGCAAGCAAGCACTATCCAGACTCAGACTCGTGCAATGACGGCAGCGATTCCCTGCCCGCCACCGATGCACATGGTCACCAAGCCGTAGCGTTTGCCAGTGCGGATCAGCTCATACAGACACTTGATCGTGGTGATCGTGCCGGTAGCGCCGAGCGGATGTCCGAGCGCGATGGCGCCGCCGTTCGGGTTCGTGCGTTCAGGATCGAGCTCAAGCCCCTTGCACACGGCCAGCGATTGCGCCGCGAAGGCTTCATTCGATTCAATCACGTCCATGTCGTCCAAGGTCAGGCCAGCGCGCTTCAAGGCCAGTTGCACGGCCGGAATAGGACCGGTGCCCATCAAGGCGGGATCGACACCGGCCACGGCATAACTGACGAGCCGGCCAAGTACGGCGATATTGGCCTTGTCGGCCGCGCCCGCGTCCATCAAGACGCAGGCGGCAGCACCGTCATTGATGCCCGAGGCATTGCCGGCGGTGACAGTACCGTCGCCTTTTTTGAACGCAGGCTTCAGTGCCTGCAGCGAGGCGATGCTGACATCGCTGCGGGGATATTCATCGACCTCGAAGCGCACTGCGCCCTTACGCGAAGCGATCTCGACTGGCACGATCTGGCTACGGAAATGGCCGGCGGCGATGGCCGCGACCGCGCGTTGCTGGCTCGTCAGCGCAAACGCATCCTGTTCTTCACGCGAGATCTTGTATTCGGCAGCGACGTTCTCTGCCGTGATACCCATATGACCCGCGCCAAACGGATCAGTCACCGCGCCCAGCATCATGTCGACCACGGTCGCGTCGCCCATGCGCTGGCCCCAGCGCATGCCGGGCATGCCATACAAGCCACGACTCATGCTTTCGACGCCGCCGCCGATGGCGATTTCGCATTCACCGAGGCAGATCGCATTGGCGGCGCTGACGATGGCTTGCAAGCCGGAGCCGCACAGGCGGTTCACATTCATCGCCGCCGAGCTTTTGTCCAGGCCTGACTGGATGCCGACCACGCGTGAGAGGTACATGTCACGCACCTCGGTGGGGATGACATTGCCGAGCACGATCTGGCCGATTTGTGCCGGATCGAGATGCGCCCGGCTGATCGCTTCCTTGACGGCGATCGTAGCCAGGTCACACGGTGCGAGGTCTTTCAGGCTACCGCCAAAGGCACCAATGGGTGTGCGCGCGGCGCCGACGAATACGACTTCTTTCAGGTTATTCATGGAAAATTCCTCTCGCAAAAATGATGAATCAGGCCAAAGTGAGTGCGTCCGTATCGCGTTGATTGTCTTCTGCCGCAGTGCGCAGACGATCCACTACGCCCCATTCAAGATGCGCTGCGCCATCGGGTGTTTCTGACGTGTCGTCACCGAGTATTTGCAGCAAGGCGGCGGCGGGCAAGGTGCGCACCATGGCGTTTGGCGCCAGTTCGGTACGCGACGCGCCGGCGGCCAGCGCGATATAGACACCACCGGAAATCTGGCCTTCGATCAGCAGCCCGACATCCACCCCATTGCGGGTATGGTGGCGCAGGGACAATGCCAGATGCACCAGATATTGCGAAAGAAAAACCTGTTCGTCGCGCAGGTCGACGCTATGACCCGGAATGTCGATGGCCAGCGTCAGTGGGACCAGCGGCGTGGCCATGATTTCCTGATCGAAACGCTCGCATAATGCCAGTGCATCCACCGCGCCCATGAGGCCGCTGCGCCAGGAAATTCGCTCGGTGGTCTGCAAGGCCACACTGTCCCCGGCCAAAGCGCTGGCGCGCAAACGCGCCTGCAAGCGCTCGCGTTCAGCCTGCAGTGACAGTGCGTTCAGTGTCAGCGCCGGTGGTGCCTGCAGCCACTCGCGCACCGCCTTGGCATAGGCCTGCAAAGTATCGTCAAGCAGGATATCCGATGCGCTGGTGGCACTGCGGGCGCAGCCATTGATGAGACTGCGCAGCGTTGGCAAATCGAGTCCGTCGCCAGCTTGCGCCGCGATGACTTTCGGCCCAGACATCGCCATCAGGGACTGGGCAGATTGCAGACGTTGACTGGCGGCTGCTGCCAACATGCTGGCAGCGCCAAAGGCATATCGCCCGAGCACAGCCAGCATTGGCACCTCATTAAAGCGCGCATCGAGCACCGCGCGCATGAGGCTGCGCAAGGCACCCTGAATCGGCAGACCGGCATTGAGTCGCGCGCCGGCAGAATCGATCAGCAACAGCAAGGGCACACCGGTGGCGCGCGCGCGTTGCAGAGCCCATTGAAAATCATCACATTCGCAAATGCCGAAGGTGCCAAGGACCGTATCCGGGTCAGTCGCAACGACGAGTACATCACGTCCGGCAATGCAGCCTTCGGCCAGGACCAGGTCGGAATGGGTCGGCAGCGGACTCCAGGGATCAGGTGAAAATAAAGCGGCCAGCCTCTGCATGAGGGTGGCGCGGCTAAAGCTGGTTTCGTTCAACATGGCTCCTTTGCGCAGTGGCTCAACCGGCGTCAGCGCATGATCCCGCTGCTGCTCCCGGTAGTGTCGACACTATGCAGCACATGGCGGGCTCAGCGCTTGAGATTCGTCATTTGGTCATCGGGGCAATGCGAAGGCTGGCGTGACGAGGCGCATGATGATGGCGCAGCAGCATAGCGTGACTTGCCAAACCTCGCGCGCGAATCTTGCCTTTAAACGCAAAAAGCCCGCCTGAGGCGAGCTTTATATTCACTGCAGTACTACCAACCTATCCCAGACCCATGCTATCTGCGTGGTGCCCCTGACTTTCACCGCCCCGGCAACCCATGCTATCTGCAAGGTGCCTCCGAAACGCAAAACGAATTGAATACTTATTAACGATCGCTGCTTGACAGCTGTTCTTTAATTTGTGAACCGAGTGCATAGTAGCACAAGCAAATCACAATTACGAAAATAAATAGGCTACTGGAGAAAATAAGCGCGGCATACAATATGGCCATCCTGACTATTGCCCTTCCCACTTCATGGCCTTGATCCACCCTGCCGGCTGGCGCGAAATGGCCAGCACCGGCACCGCCCTGCGCGAAATCGCGACCCTGCATCTGCTGGCGCAGAGCCTGCCCGATGCCTACAGCATTTATCACGGCGTGCACTGGACGAATGTCGACAAAGGCTTTTCTGCCTATGGCGAAATCGATTTCATCCTCATGGCGCCCGATGGCCGGCTGCTGCTGATCGAACAGAAATCCGGCTTTCTCGAAGAAACCGCCGACGGCCTGATCAAGAAACCGCTCGGCCGCGACATGCACATCCAGGTCGAGATCACGCGCACCATCCGCAGCCTCATGGCACGCTTTGCCCAGACCGGCGGCCAGCTTGACATCGACTACCTGCTGTACTGTCCCGACTATCACATCAGGCAGCCGCAGCATGCCGGCATTGAAGCGACGCGCATCGTCGATGCCAGCAATAGCAGTGAACTGGCGCGCAAGATCACGGCCTTGTTGCCGGCGGCGGAATCGACGCCACAGCGAAAGAAAGTCGAGCGCTTCTTGAGCGATAAGCTGCAGCTGAGCCCGGACCCGAGCGCCATGATAGGCCAGGCCAGCCAGCTGGTCACGCGCCTGTCGGGGGGACTCGCGACTTGGGCGCGCCAGCTCGAATTCACGCCGTTTCGCCTGCGCGTGATCGGCACGGCCGGCAGCGGCAAAACGCAGTTAGCGCTGGCCGAATACCAGGCCGCCATCGATGCCGGCAAAAAGCCGCTTTATGTTTGTTATAACCGACCCCTGGCCGACCATGTTCAGCGACTCGTGCCTGAAGGCGGACGCGTGGCAAGCTTTCATTTGCTGTGCGATAGCTTCGCACGCGAACAGGGCCTGCTGCCGGACTATACGCAACCCGACATGTGGCGCCAGCTGGAACAAGTATTTGCTGCCGCGATGATTCCGTCGCATTGGCAATTCGATGTGCTGATTATTGATGAAGGCCAGGATTTTTCGCCGGCCTGGCGCGATATCCTGCTGCGCCTGCAGAAACCCGAAGCTCGCACGCTGTGGCTCGAAGATCCGCTGCAAAACCTCTACGGCAAAGCGCCGGTTGCACTCGATGGCTGGGTCACGCTGCATTCCGATGTCAATTTCCGCAGCCCGCGACAGATCATCGACATGCTCACGGCGATCGCGCCGCCCATGCGCAACATCGAAGCGGCCAGCCCATTTCTTGGCGCCGAAGTGAAACTGCTGTGCTATCCCGAAGGCGACCTGGGGCGCATGCAATACCAGACGAAACATGCGATCACGATGTGTCTTGCGGCAGGCTATACGCGCGCTGACATGGCGCTGATTTCATTTCATGGACGCGACAAATCGGCATTGCTCAATCTCGATGCGCTCGGCACCCATCGCCTGCGGTCTTTCACGGGGGACTATGACTTATTTGGCAAGCCCATTTTTCGCGAGGGCGAATTGCTGGCTGAATCGGTGTATCGCTTCAAGGGCCAGTCAGCGCCGGCCGTGATCTTTACCGAGATCGATTTGGCGCAACTCGACGAACGCAATTTCCGCAAACTCTTTGTCGGCATGACCCGCGCCCGCCTGAAGCTGATACTCGTGCTCAGCAACACTGCGGCGGGGATCCTGAACGGGGCATACAATGCATAAGCCTTGACCCTGGGGCGTAAAAAAAGACTGCCGCAGCAGTCTCCGTTTATCCCGAATCGATCAGCAGGAATTATGGTGCGCTCATCATCAACAAGGTGACGCCAATCAGTGCTGCGCCGCCAATACAGGCGCCGAGTTGCCATGCACGAATGAAAACCTTACGCCGGCCAAGCGGAATTTTGTTGTACAAGGAACCGCTCATGATGTTCTCCTCAAACCGAAACAATAATTTAGAAGTTTCATTATAGAAGCGGTTTTTTACAAAAGCATGACGCAGATCACATTTTAAAAATGTATAAACAATATGCAACAATTCCTTAATGTACAAAATTATTTTAGCGCGAGCGCATTGACTTTGCCCGCCATATTGGCAATTATTTCCCAGACCTTGCCCAACTAAATGTCGACATCCCTTCCAATCGAGCTCGACAACAGCATTAAGAAAAATCGCAAACAGTCTTTGTGGATTGCCCGCGATCGGCTTATAGTCGCTTGACTTGAGAAGTCCTGGCCGGCTGGTCAGGCAAGGTCAGTCAGCCGCGGGGAAAGCCATGATGCATGATGCGAAGCGCACAAGGGTCTTTGTTGTTGCTGCGCTTGGTTTGTTCATTTTTTTGGCAATAGCTATCTGGCAAAAAGATACCCTCTGGTTTTCCAAGCCACCGCCGCCCCGGCAAAAAATAAGCCTTGCCGTTACCAGCACCTACATCGGCTCAGGCTTGCTCTATCTGGCACTGGATCAAGCTTACTTCGCGCAGCAAGGGCTCGATGTTACCTTCATCCCCTACACCAGCGGCCGTGATGCACTCAACGCTGCTTTAGGACAGCGCGCCGACCTCGCCACCAGTGCCAACATCCCGATCATGTTTTCAGCGATGCAGGATTTGCCTGTTTCCATCGTCGCCACGATTTTTACCGCGAGTCGCGATCATGGCATCGTCGCGCGTCACGACCGCGGCATCGAGCACGTCAGCGAGCTCAGAGGCAAACGAGTCGGCGTCACCCTGCAAAGTGACAGTCATTTCATCCTCAGCACCATGCTGGCGCGCGAACAGGCGACCTTGAACGATGTACAGGTCGTGAGCATGGCACCGGAAGCGATGGTAGCCGCTTTGCAAACCGGCACCGTCGATGCCATCTCGACGTGGGAACCGATGATGACGGCGGCAAACAAGGCGCTAGGAAAAAATGCCAGCGAATTTCGTGTCGAAGGGGGTTACTTTTTTGATTTTAACCTCGTTGGCCGGCGCGACTGGACCGCGGCGCATCCCGGCCAGCTGCAAAAATTGATCAAAGCCTTGTTGGCTGCAAAGCAATACGCTGATGAAAATCCGCAAGCCGCTCGACAAATCGTCGTCAAGCGCATGCACATGGATCCGACGATTTTCAATTTCGTCGACTCACGTTACCGTTTCGTGGTGCAGCTCGACCAGAATCTGCTCATCATGCTGGAAGACCAAACGCGCTGGGCGATACAAGCGGGGCTGACCACGAACAAGACCATGCCGGATTATTTATCCGCCATCGACATGCGTCACCTGACAGCCGTCAAACCCGACGCCGTCACGATCGTTCGCTAGCGTCATGCAAATCAAAACGCAACAATATGTCAGCACGCTCGTCGCCGCCATGGCCATCATGGTGATCACGGCGACCCTGTTCTACTCCATGGTTCAGGCGGACAAGGCCATCATTCGCAGCAATCTTGCCAGCAGCATCGTCGCCGGCGGCATTTCGCGCCTGCGGCTAGTCGCCTTCGAATACATCGTTAATCGGCCAGAACGCGCGAAAGTTCAATGGTTACAACGACATGCGTCGCTGACGAAACTATTGAACCAGGACATATTTCCGGAGCCCGATGAAAAAGCCCTGATTATCGATTTGAAGGAAAACCATCAATACATGAAGGAAACATTCGATGCGCTCGTCGCGCTCGACGCCCAGCCGAAAAATTCCTTGCAGGCACGCATGCTCGGACAGGAAGTCGAACAGCGGCTGGTAACCCAGGTGATGATGATGACCCAGGATTCAGTCACTAAAGGTGCACGCCTGGTTCGCCTGACCGACAGCCGCAGCCTCGAAGCGCAGCGCCGCACGACCTGGCTGGTCATGATGCTGGCGGGCGTGATCGGCTTGATCATCGCCGTCAATTTTTTTACTGCGAAGCGCCGCATCCTTATGCCTATCGAAATTCTGAAGCGCGGCGCGAAAGCCTTTGCCAGTGGCGAGTTCCAATTTCGTACCGACCTGAAAATAAATAACGAACTCGGCGAACTCTCGCAAACCTTCGATCAGATGGCGGCGCGTCTGGCGCAGACCATGGCGGCGCTGGAACATAAGTCAGCCTCGCTGCAAGAGGCGAACAAGGAGCTGGAAAGCTTCAGCTATTCGGTCTCGCATGATTTGCGCGCGCCCTTGCGCGGCATCGATGGCTGGAGCCTGGCCTTGCTCGAAGATTACGGCGCGCAGCTTGATCAGACGGCGCGTGACTACATTGACAGGATACGCTTCGACACCCAACGCATGGGTGGCTTAATTGACGACATGTTACAGCTGGCGCGGGTCACCCGCAGTGAACTAAAACGTGAATCCGTTGATCTGACTGCTTTAGCCAACGAAATTTGCGAACGGATCAAAAAGGCGCGTAGCGGACAAACCATCGCCTTCAATATCGCACCCGGGCTGCGGGCAGATGGTGATGCACGCCTGCTTGAAATCGCGCTCACTAACCTGCTCGACAATGCCTGCAAATTCAGCAGCACCCGTAACATCGCCCATGTGGTCTTCGGCACAACGGTGGCGGAAGAACCGGGGACGGGAGTGTCTGGTGAAGTGTTTTTCGTCGGCGATAACGGCGTCGGCTTCGACATGGCGCATACGCAAAGGCTGTTCGGTGCTTTTCAGCGCATGCATGCAGCGAGCCAGTTCCCTGGCACCGGTATTGGTCTCGCAACGGTCCAGCGCGTCATGCTGCGCCATGGCGGCCGAGTCTGGGCAAGCTCGCGGGTCGATCAGGGCGCCATCTTTTATTTTAAGCTGACGTCAACCAGGCTGCCCGTGGACGCGCCGCCATCGCCAGCGCTGACTGCAGACAAGGATGCCGCATGAAAGACAAAAAAATTTTACTGGTTGAAGACAATCCCAGCGACATCGCCCTCACGCAGCGCGCCTTTCGCAAGAATGCGATCAGCAATCCACTCATCGTCGCCGAAGACGGCCAGCAAGCACTGGATTACCTTTTTTGCAAGGGCGAGCATCATGAGCGCGACATCAGCGACCAGCCCATGCTGGTGCTGCTGGATCTGAAGCTGCCACGCATCGATGGGCTTGAAGTACTGCGCCAGTTAAGGGCCGATCCGATTACACGGCGCATCCCGGTGGTGATACTGACATCGTCCAGCGAAGAGCAGGATATCGCCGCCGGCTATGACCTTGGCACGAACAGCTACATCCGCAAGCCGGTCGACTTCAATCAATTTGCCGACGTGATCAAACAGCTAGGCATGTACTGGCTGGTCATCAACCAGGCGCCTCCGAGGATTTAAACAGTTCATGGGCATGCCGCTTTCCGTATTGATGGTCGAGGACTCACCGGGTGACGCTGCGCTGACCTTGCGCCTGCTCACAAAATCCGGCTTCGATCTGTCCCATTTACGCGTCGAGACAGCCGCGCAAATGCAGCAAGCCCTGTACTCACAGTCGTGGGACATCGTGCTGTGTGACTTTTCCTTACCGGGCTTTAACGCCATCGCCGCGCTGGCAACATTGCAAGAGACCGGACTCGACATTCCCTTCATCGTCGTGTCCGGCTCGATCGGTGATATCACCGCGATTGAACTCATGCGCAATGGCGCACGTGACTACCTGATGAAAAATAATATGGCCAGGCTCGCACCGGTAGTCGAACGCGAATTGCGCGAAGCGGCCTTGCGCCGGGAACGGCGGATGACCGAAGAAAGGCTGCGCCTGTCGATTCGCGTCTTCGAGTGTGCGGATCAGGCGATCATCGTCACCAATGCCGAAGCCAACATCGTCGCCACCAATCCTGCCTTTGAAAAAATCACGGGTTATCGCGAATCCGACGTCCTGGGTCGCAATCCGCGCTTCCTGAAATCCGGTCGTCAGAATGGCGTCTTCTTCCGCAATATGTGGGCCAGCCTGCTTTCATCTGGACACTGGTCCGGCGAGATCTGGAACCGGCGCAATAATGGCGAAATCCATCCGGCCTGGATTACGCTCAGCGCGGTCAAATACATTGACGGCAGCGTGACGAATTATGTCGCCCTGCTCAGTGACCGTACGGCAATCCTGGAAGCGCGCGGCCAAGTCGATTTCCTGTCGCATCATGATGCCATGACGGGCTTGCCAAACCGGGCACTGCTGCGCGACCGCATGCAGCAGGCGATCGACGAAGCCAAAGCCAGCAATGAAAAGGTCGCCGTATTGCTGTTGAATATAGACCGCCTGCAGCGTGTCAATGACAGTTTCGGCCATGACGCCGGCGACGCGGTGATTCGTGAATTTGCCGATCGCCAGCGAGCCATGTTGGCACCCGGTGACACGCTTGCGCGACTGGGCAGTGATGAATTTGTCATGGTCCTCACGCATTGCGCCAACGCTGACGAGATCATGGTCATCGCACAAAAAGTCATGCTGGAAGTGGCGCGCCCCTTGCATGTCAATGCGGAAGAATTTTGCGTTACTGCCTGCATCGGCATTACGGTCTACCCTGATGACGGCCTTGAATTTGCCGAGCTGCTCAAAGGCGCTGATACTGCCCTGTCCTTGGTCAAGGCGGATGGCGGCAATAGTGTGCGCTTCTTCACGGCCGAAATGAATGCGCGCGCGCTGCGCCGGATTGCGCTCGAAAATCGTTTGCGCTACGCCGTCGACCGTAAGGAACTGCTGCTGCACTACCAGCCGCAAATCCGGATCAGCACGGGACTGATGTGCGGTGTAGAGGCCTTGATCCGCTGGCAAAACGCCGAGCTCGGCCTGGTGTCGCCGGTCGACTTCATTCCGCTGGCCGAAGAAAGCGGCCTGATCCAGTCCATCGGCGAATGGGTCATGCATGAAGCTTGCGCGCAAAACAAGGCATGGCAGGATGCCGGCTTGCCGACCTTGCGCGTGTCCGTGAATGTTTCGGCGCACCAGTTTGCCACGGGCGCGCTACCGTCCATGGTCAAACAGACTCTGAGCGATACCGGGCTGTCAGCGCACTGTCTGGAACTCGAATTGACCGAGAGCGTCATGATGCGCGACCCCGAATCCTGCTTTCAGCAGATTACCGAACTGCGACGCATGGGTGTCGCAGTCGCGCTCGATGATTTCGGCACGGGTTATTCGTCGCTGGCTTACCTGAGCCGCTTCACGATCGACAAATTGAAGATCGACCAAAGCTTCACCCGCAATATCACCACAGATGCGCGCAGTGCAGCGATCACGACGGCGTCCATCGCGCTTGGTCGCAGCCTCGGCACGACCGTGATTGCCGAAGGCGTCGAGACGCAAGGCCAACTCGATTTTTTACGACATGCCGGCTGCGATGAAATCCAGGGCTATCTGTTCAGCCGGCCTCTGCCCGCTGAGACGATGGCGCTGCTGATGGCCGAGTACAGCAAAGCCCTGGGCAGCGTGATGCCTTAATGCGGTTTCCACCAGCGTAGCAGCAAGGCATTCGCGACTACGCTGACGCTGCTGAAAGCCATCGCCGCGCCGGCGATCACGGGATTGAGATAACCGAATGCCGCCAGCGGAATGCCGACGATATTGTAAATAAATGCCCAGCCGAGATTCTGGCGGATTTTGCGGTAGGTCTTTTTTGAAATGTCGATCGCATCTGCGACCAAGGCCGGATCGCCGCGCATGAGCGTGATGCCGGCCGTGTGCATGGCCACATCCGTACCGGTCGCCATGGCGATGCCAACATTGGCAGCTGCCAGTGCCGGCGCGTCATTGATGCCATCGCCGACCATGGCGACTGTCTGGCCATCCTTTTGCAAGCCGGCGACGATACTGGCTTTTTCGGCCGGCAGTACCTCTGCGCGAATGTCGCTGATACCCGCAGCCGAACCGACTGCCTGCGCACTGCCGCGGTTATCGCCACTGAGCATGACGACCTTGATACCCATGGCCTGCAATTTTGCCACCGCCGCTGCGGCCGTGGGCTTGAGCGTATCGCCGAAGGCCAGTAAGCCGACCAGTTCAGTCGCACCTGCGGTGCGTACTGCCAGCCATGACACCGTGCGACCGGCTTGCTGATGCTGCGCTGCCGTGGCATCGAAGGCGCTCGTTACCACGCCGAGTTCATGCATGAGTCGCGTATTGCCCAGATAAACCGTGCTGCCCTCAACCTCGGCTTGCACGCCCTTGCCCGGTAAGGCCTGCGCCGCACTGGCTGGACGCAGCGGTATGGCTTCAGTCACAGCGGCAACTGTCACGGCCTTCGCTAATGGATGGTCGCTGTATTGCTGGACCGCGTAAGCCAGTGCCAGCAAGCGCGCGCGATCGCCCTCGACGGCCACCACGGCAGGCCGGCCTTCAGTCAATGTACCGGTCTTGTCGAAGGCGACGGTGCTGAGCGCATGCGCGGTCTCGAGCGCCTCGGCATCCTTGATCAGGATGCCGTATTTCGCCGCCACACCGGTGCCGACCATGATCGCCGTGGGCGTGGCCAGTCCCAGCGCGCAGGGACAGGCGATCACCTGCACCGCGACCGAATTGAGCAAGGCTTGCTGCCAATCGCCAGAGAACCAGCCCCAGGCGAAAAACGTGAGGACAGAAATCAGCAGGACGACGGGCACGAACACGGCGCTGACCTGATCCACGAGACGCTGTATCGGCGCCTTGACGGCCTGCGCATCCTCGACCATCTTGATAATTTGCGACAGCATGGTCGCGCCACCGACGGCGGTCGCTTCCAGCACCAGCAGACCATCGGCATTGACCGCGCCACCAGTGGCGCGGTCGCCGACATGCTTGGCCACCGGCAGACTTTCGCCGGTCAACAGGGATTCATCGAGATGACTGCTGCCTTCGATGATGCGGCCATCGACAGGTACACGATCACCGGGGCGCACGATGACGATGTCGCCGAGACGCACATCCGCGACGGGCAGCTCGGCATCACGCCCATCACGGCGCACGATGGCCACCGTC
This sequence comes from Oxalobacteraceae bacterium, assembly GCA_947448025.1. Classification (GTDB taxonomy): domain Bacteria; phylum Pseudomonadota; class Gammaproteobacteria; order Burkholderiales; family Burkholderiaceae_D; genus CANFLV01. Next base: position 34,064 of record CANFLV010000003.1, read on the forward strand.
GTACGCAGCGATTCCAGCGCGCGTATGGCCGCAACAGTCTGGAATTTCGCGCGCGCTTCCAGCCATTTGCCCAGCAAGACCAGAGTGATGACGACCGCAGACGATTCGAAATACAGATGCGGCATAGCGTGCCCGGTGTGCGCGAACAGCAGATACACCGACAGGCCGTAAGCTGCGCTGGTGCCGATAGCCACCAGTAAATCCATATTGCCCGTCAGCGCCCGCGCCGCATTCCAGCCCGCCTTGTAAAAGCGTGCACCGAGCCAGAATTGAATCGGCGTGGCCAACGCCATTTGCAGCCAGCCAGGCAGCATCCATTCACGGCCGAACAGCATGGCCAACATCGGCAGGGCCAGCGGCAAACTTAACACCGCCGCCGCCGCGACTGGCCACCAGCCGGGTAAGCCCGTATGCGCAGGCGCCGGCGCTGCAATGTCGCCGACGACGCTGGCCTCGTAGCCGGCATTTTCAATCGCGGCAGTGAGCGTCGCAGCCGGCACACTGCCCTGCGCATGCACGGTGGCTTTTTCGGTCGCCAGATTGACCGAGGCGGACTCGACACCGGGCACGGCTTTCAGCGCCTTCTCGACATGCGCCACGCACGAGGCGCAGCTCATGCCGCCGATATTGAAGACGAATTCGGCTGTAGGCGGATGCGCTGATTTAATGACGGACGCCATATTTTATTTCCTGAAGTTGTACCCACATACAATAGACCTTAACATCATGGTAAGTCCAAGCAAAATGAAAAAAGAGTCTGCTGGCCCCTGCCAGTTCAGGCATCTTTAATTTGCAGTCTGTGTAATTTTCTAAGAGGCGAAAAATAATGGAATTTCAAGTACAGGACATGACCTGCGGCGGCTGCGCCGGCAGGATCACGAAGGCAGTCATGGCCGTTGACGCAGGTGCGGTGCTGCAAATTGATGTGCCATCGCATAATGTGAAAATCGCCTCAGCTACCGAGGTGCAAAAATTCGATGCAGCCATCCGCGCAGCCGGCTATACGCCCGTCCTGAAAGAATAAGGCCGGCGCACCGGCGCTCATTCAGCGCGCCATTTGCGCCAGTCGTAGATCGACAAATGCCTGCAGTTCAGGCGTGAGCGTACTGGTCTCCTTGGCGCGCTTGAATGCCTCCTGCGCTTCATCGAGCTGCTGCAGTGCCTGGCGCGAGATACCCAGCCCCAGCCACAAGACGCCGGTCTGCGGCGATTTCTTCACGGCCAGCAGGAAGTGTTCGATCGCCCTTTTATGCTGCTCATCGCGTTGCAGCAGCGCGGCCAGGAAGGCCTGGTAATCCGACCTGTCGCTGCCCTCGGGCAGGCTGCGCTCGATCGTATCGATGGCGCCGTGCAGGTCACCTTTTGCAAGCTGCAGGCGCGCGCTGTTCATCGCGAGCGTGGCGGGATGCGTTTCTTCGGTCTGCACGAAGTGTTTTTCCGGCAGCGCTTGCGCGGCCGTTTTAGCAACGATCAGATCTTTGCCATGCCCGGGTGGGACTTCCGCTGCCATGGCGACTTTGGGCGGGACCGGCTCGGCTGCTTTCACGGGCATACGGGGTTCTTCGACTGCCGCCTTGAGCGCGACTTTCTGGTCTGCGGCTGACGTCGGCACGAGCGCAGCCAGCGTCGGCATGGCTGGCTTGTCGTCGGCCACCGGCACCGAGGCCTGCGGCGCCACTTGTACGACAGCTGCCGTGGCACTCAAACTGGCGGCAGCGCCGCCCGGCGGCAAGGCTTTGACCGCTTTATCCGCGGATTGCGGAACTAAAAATATCCACGCCACAAGTGCCAGAAACAGCGCGCCCGTGAGCAGATACCAGCGCCCCCAATGCCGGTCGGCGTCGATCGGTACGACACGGACCTGCTGCTGTGCTGCGGGACTGCCCGTTACCGATGCGCCGGCGCCCGGGTCGCTTTTTCGCGCCTCGAGATCGCGCAACATGCCATTGATCAAACTCATCTTAAATATACCCATACAGCGCCGCAAGCGGCAATTCCCGACATCAGGCCGGCGGCGACAGAACGCATCCAGGACAAGCGCCTGGCCGCACCGGTATCTTCGGCCGCGGCGCGAACATGCGCGGCCTGCACCTGTTGTTTTCCCTGGCCGTAAGCAACCATCAGCGACTTGTGCGCGAGGATGTTGATGAGCCGCGGAATCCCGCCGCTGGCCTTGTGCAAGGTTTGCATGGCCGATAATGAAAACAGGCGACCGCCGGAAAAGCCGGCGATAGCGAGTCGATGCGATAGATAAAAGTTCATGTCATCCAGGCTTAATGCCCCCAGGTGGTAATGAAACGTGATCCGCTGGTTCAACTGGCGAATTTCCTTTCGCTGCAACTTACGATCAAGCTCAGGCTGACCGAACATGACGATCTGCAGCAGCTTGCGCTTTTCTGTCTCGAGATTGGTCAACAAACGCAATGCCTCGAGCGTCTCGATGGGCATCGCCTGCGCTTCGTCGATACACAACAAGACCTTCTTGCCATCACGCGCCAAGTCGAGCAGGCGCAGGTTGATCGCCTTGAGGATATGGTATTGGTCAGCGTCTTTTTCGAGCACGACTTCGAGCTCGTCGGCCAGGGCCAGCGTCAGTGTATGCGGCTCCAGATACGGATTCGGAATATAGGCCGTGACGAAGCCGGCATCGAGCGAGCCCATGAATTTGCGGCATAACATGGTCTTGCCAGTACCGACCTCACCGGTAATCTTGATGAAGCCCTCGCCATTTTGCGCCGCGATGACCAGCGTGTTCAAGGCCTCCTGATACGTCGCGCAGGCAAAGAAAAAGCTGGTATCGGGCGTAATGCCGAAGGGGTGCTCGCGCAAGCCGAAATGGGCCTTGTACATGATATTTTTATTTTCCGATCACCTGCGGATCGAGCGACAAGATCCGTTTCTGACTCTCCAGCACGTCGTTACTCCAATTGCCGGGACCGTCAACAATGGTCGGCTTGATCAGGATCACGAGTTCGCGCTTCTGGCTCAGGCCGGAAGTCGAACGGAACAGACCGCCCAGAAAAGGCACATCACCGGCACCCGGCAATTGCGAGCGGTCGCCGGAACTGGCCTGGCGCATCAGCCCGCCAATGGCAATGATCTGGCCATGCTGGCCGCGCACGACACTGTCGGTCTCCGAGGTATTGCTCGATGCCAGTGGCAGGATCAAGGTGCCGGCCGAGCCGAGGTCGACAGTGCGGTTCAACGTTGTCACCTGCGTCACCGAAGGATGCACATGCAAGATGATGTTGTCCTGCTCATCGATTTGCGGCGTTACGTCCAGCACGACCCCTGAAAAGAACTGCTGCAAAGTCACGTCCGGCGTCGTCGATTGCCCAACCGCAGTCGCATTCGTCGTCGACGATACTTTTGTCACAAAGAAGTCATCCGTGCCGACCTTGAGGATCGCCTTCTGGTTATTCAGCGTCGCAATCCGCGGGCTCGACAGTACTTGCACGCTGCCCTGCGATTCGAGGAAGCTCAGCAAGGCAGCGAAGTTATTGGTCTGGAACGCGAGTCCGAACAGCGAGCCTGCCGCATTACCCGTGGCGGCCAAGGCTGCGCCCGTGACTGCTGACAGTGCTGTATTACCGCTATTACCCGAGACAGTATTGGTCGTTGCAAGACTCGTTGCCATGGTGCGCGATACTTTGGGCGTGGACAGGCTGGTACCCGGTGCGATCATGCCAATGGTGGCAGGATTGCCGCCGATGGTCGCAAAGGAAGCCCAGTTAATCCCGGTCTGATAACCCTCGTTCAGTTGCACTTCAAGGATTTTTGCTTCAAGGATGACTTGCCGCTCGACCGAGATTTGCGCTGCCTTCAAATAGGCCGCGACCGAACGCAGTTCTTCCGGCATGGCGCGGACCACGATCACGCCCGACTGGCGACTGACGACCACACTGCGGCCACCGTTATTGTTCAATTTCCCGTCGCGTTCCTCGATGTTCAGGATCGCCCGCAGCGACTCATTCAATTCGCCCCAGAAATCACTGTTGGAGGTCGAATTGATGCTGCTGCTTTGCGCCTGCCCTTGCAGGTTCGGGCTGGCATTGGGGGCGCCGCTCGCGTTACTGCCCGGGTAAGCGCCATTGGCATTGCTGTTCTGGTTTTGCTGACTCGAACCCGAGCCGGCGGAGACCCGGGTATCCGATGTGCCGCGGCGTGAATTGTTCAGGTAATTGACATGAAAGACGCGCGTTTGCATCGTCAGCGGCTTGATGATGATCTGCTTGCCGTCGACCACGTAATCGTAGCCGTACAGATTGCGCACCGCGTCCAGGGCTTCGAACAGCGTGACCTTTTTCAGGTCTGCTGAAATCGTGCCGCTGACATCCGGATGCACGAGCAAGTTATAGCGCGTGCCGGAGGCGATCGCGGCAAAGAACTGGCGTGCCGGGATGTCGGAAAAAGCGATGCTGAAGCGCTCTTCGACGGGCGCAGCCGCCGGCTTAAGCGGCGGCAGCAAGGCGTCGGCCACCGCCAGCGGGACAGCTGGCGCTGGCTTGGACAATGCGGCCTGCTTCAACTCTGCATTGATGGCATCGTAAGTCTGCCGCGTTGGTGGTGCGGAGCAGCCGGCGACACTGAACACGAGGAGGGAAAGGAGAGATTTTTTCATGTTTATCTTTGATTTTTTGAATGATCGCCGGCGAAGGATTGTTTTTCACCTGCCTCTGACTTTTTATCCATGCCTTGAAACAGGCGCAGTGTCTGCAGCCCGGAGGCACTGCGCAGCACTACGCCACTCTCAGAAATTTTTACGACCTGCGCCTTGCCGAGGCGATCACCGACATGAACGACCCTGTCGCTGATCATGGCTTCAAGGCGCGAGGGTGAGACATAGACCCACTGCAGCACCGGTCCGCTCTGTGCACTCACGACGCCAGCGGCAAGTGGTGCTGTGGCCGGCCGCGTCGGATCGGCCAGTTCCTGCGCCGTTACCGATAGCGCAGGCAAACAGACTGCGGCGATCAGGCACAAACGAAGCCAGCAGCGCCGCGGGTTCACAGATTCATCCATTTCTTGTCCAGACTGAGCGTGAATAATTGAATCGTCATGGTCGACTTCGGATAAGCAGTAGTGGCCAGCTCCAGCTTGCCCCAGCTGACCTGGCTCGACATTTTTTCGAGTTCGGCGAGGTAGTTTAGGAGATCGAAATAACTGCCCCTGACGACGATCTCAACACCATGTTTGTAGACCGGGTCGGCAATCACGGGAGAGGCAGCCAACACCGGCAAGGCAGACGCAGCGCTTGCGGCCTGTGGCGCGTTACCGCTCGCACTTGGGCGTGCCGGGGTCAAGGTTTGCAGGGGTAACTTGGTGAGCGACACCAGCTGCAATTGCGTTCCCTGACGCGCCAGTATGGTCTCAAGCATGGCCAGCATCTGACCCGGTGCCATGAGGTCGCGACGCAGATTGTTGATCGCGTCGGCGGCAGTCGCTTCCTCGTCCATCAATTTCTTCAGCTGCGCATTTTTTTCCGCATCCGGATCGATCTGCACATGGCCTGCCATTTGCGTGATGTCGGCGTGGATCTTTGCCGTCTCAGCAAGATCCCGCACGATCTGCTCGTTCAAGCGCAGCTCCTCCGCCAGCGGCGCCTCCAGGAAGACCCGGTGCGCCAGCAGCGCGAAGAGGATGATGGAAATGCCGAACAGCAGGCTGCGATCGCGTAAATTACGCCCATCGATCCAGTTAGTAAGGCGATTCAGATAATTTTTCATTGTCGATTCGCTCCGTTCGTCCCATTGGCCAACTTGAGGTCGGACGTGGACTCGCCGGTACTCAGTGTAAATTCTACCGATACCAAGGGCGCGGCTGCGCCCCCCTTGGCATCGACAGACGCCGCATCGTTCGCCGGTGCGCGCATGAGGACACTGGAAAAAGAGTGGCCCTTGAATGCCGCTTCGCTGCTCAGGGACTTGATATAGGCCGGCAAGAGTACGCCTTGCAAAACCTGCCCCCCGATGTCGATGCCATTGTCGGTATCGTTGAGCGACAGACGGGTCAGCCAGACGCCAGGCATGGTCTTGCGCGCCAATGCGCGCATCACTTCGCTGTAGGCAACGTGGCTGCCAAAATCCCCTTTTTGCAGAAAACTCAGGACTTCCCGATTGCCGGCAACGCGCGCCTCCATCTTACGGATGTCGGCATCCAGATTCGGATTTTTTTTGACCGGCTGATTCTGCTGCAGCACCTTCACGAGCTGATTACGCGCCGCCTCGAGCTTGGCGCTGGTGCTGCTGGCCTGCGACCGCGTGTCCGCAATACGGTTATTCCCGATCACGAATAACAGTACCAGACCGCACGCCATCAGCAACATCGCCTGCCCTAGCGCGCGCGCGGAAAATTCCTTGTCCTGCTTCAGGAAAACCGGGTTGAACAGATTGATTTGCTGACTCACAGTACTTTCTCCTCGTGGCGCAGTGCCAGTCCCAGTGGCAGGAAATAACGTCGCTGATGATCGAGGCTCTTGAGCTGTGGCACAGCTGAAATATCGAGCAGGGTGTCGAGGTTCAGCGCCTCGACGCGCGCCTCAAGATTCTCACGCAAGCTGGAGACCAAACCACAGTCGTCATCCGCGAGCGGTGCCACCACCACCTTGCCCACCGACACCCAGTTGAACTGGCGTCCGAAGTGATCCAGCGATCGCTGGATTTCCAGGGCGACGCGTTCCTGATACAGGCTGCGCTGGTTCACATCGGTATCGAGTAATTGCGCCAGCGTGACGTCAATGCGGCGCGACAAAAACAGTTCGCCGCTACCACTGAAGGTCAGCAGGCCACTGGTTTCGTCGAATGACACCATGGTCGTGATACGGTCACCCTCTTCCGTCAGGATGGCAATATTACGCTGCGCCATTTCCGGAATATCAATCACCTTCAGACCCAGCTTGGCCGCTTCAAACCATTTCTGTATATCCGCCGTCAAGCCACTGCGGATGGCGACGGCATACATTGAGCGCACGCGCTGCGCATTGTTTTTGTCATGCGGCACGGCGACGATGTCGATCGTCGTCTGGCTTTCATTGATGTCGATCATATCCTTGACGACGAAGGTAATCGCCGACTTCAGTTCCGCGGCAGGTACGTTCGGCGCTTCAACCGGCAGGAACTCGTAACTGCCGCCGTTGACACCGGTGGTGCAGGCAAATGTCGCGTCACCCCAGGTCTTGGCCAGACGGGCCAGCGCCGCTTCATTGTTGCTGCCTCTGAGCTGCTCTATGGCAGCCAGGCTCACGACCGGCTTGGCCGAGCCACTGCGCCGGACATGCACTGCGCGTATTTCGCCGCCCTGAAAACTCAGGGCGCGCCAGCCTTCGATGGTTTTCGATTTACCGAAAAATTTCATAAATGATCGTGCCTTAAATTCATTTCAATCTTCATGTGAGCGTCAGCGCGTTTGCCGGCATCGCTCGCCCTGACTTGCAGTGCCATAGACCGATTCAAGGGGCTACGCTCACTTCACGCCAGCTGCTCACGCCGTTACCTGCGCCACTGCCCCCCGAACTGATCGCAACAACTGCAGAAGCCCACGGCAACGCCTTGTTCCAGCTCCAGTTCAGCGCAAATGGCCCGGTCGACGCATTGGGTCCGCACAGCGACACGGCACCGGTCTTTTTCGATCCGTTGGCATCGTAAAGCACGTTACGCGGCACGCATCCCGTGTCATTCATATTGCCGGTATTGTCACGACCGATCACATCGATGAGGAGCGCATTTTTGTTGTTAGTCGTAATCACAGTGCCGAATGGTGCATCTGATGCAGAGGGGCCACTGTTGCCACCAAACTTATCGATGGGATTGGACAGATCAACGCCTTTGAGATTGATGGCGACTTTGACGAATACCTCAGGCACGTTCGACCACGTCACCACCAGAGGATTGGCCATGGCTGGCGGGTTGAGCAGATAAAAAATCTGCGCCGAAACACGCAAAGGGTCGCAACTACCCTTGCTACAGGCTGGCAGTGCCGGATAACTGTAACTATTAGGACTGACTGGCGTCATTGCTTTGCCCGCGTATGTCAATCCGGTAATGGCCGACGTCAGCGCACTGCTCGAACGCCAGGAGGTCGCTACCACCAGGAGTTCGGTGCCACTGTCAACCGTAAAACTATCCGAGCCATTGTTTTCGAAAGCAGCGTTTGAACTGCTGGTGGGACCTGTACCGGAGCCAGACCCTTTTGTAAGGATCGCTTCGACAATGCGTTTGCTGCCGCTGGTCGTGGTGCCGGTCGACGTGATGCGGCACTCTCCTGAACCGAGCGCGGCGACGCCGTCAAACTTGAAAGTATTGCCAGCGCTAATGGCAAAGGTCCCGCCGGGCGCGATCATGGTGATGGTTTCCGCGAGCGCACCGCAGGCGAAGCCACCGGAAACAAAACGATATGACGCGCGCTCCAGGCCGCTCTCGGCCAGGAACAGCGCTTGGCCGCGCTGATCATCGTCGACCGCATCCTTGATGACGCGCTCACTGATCGTAAAAGTTGTGCCAATCATTGCCGCCATCACCAGCAGAATCAGGGTCACGATGGCGATACCGGCAACGCCGCCCTGACGCGAATGACGCAGCGAATCAAATTGGCGCATGTCAGTTATTCCTTATCGCAACGCGCGTCGTTTCAGCGTAGGGCTGGCCATTTACCGTGAGCGTGATGCTGTATTCCACATAGCGTACATTCGCCGGAACCGCAGTCGTGACGCCGTCCTGGTCGTAGTAGGCAAACGCCAGCGAGCTCAATTGATCCGTCAGCGTCGCCGACATGGCCGGGCTCGGCAAATCGTAGCTGAGCGTGAGCAGGCTGCCACTCTTGGCGATACTGATGGTGCGATCCGTAGCGGCAGGTGAATAGTCCGTGCGCGTGAACGTGATGGCGCTGGCCGTCGCACTTTTCAGCAGGGTCAGGCCACGTATTTCAAAGGCCATGCGCGCACTCGCGTAACGCAGCTTGTCCAGCGCACTGGCGACGGCATTTGTCGTACCGTACACGCTCACCGCGTTGCGTAACACCGGCACCATAGTCGCGGCCAGGATACCGAGGATGACCATGACAACGATCATTTCGACCAGGGTGAAGCCGCGGCAGCGTCGCATCGCGGGCCTCAATAGGAAACCAGTAACTGCACAATGGCGGACTTCATCACGCCGACACAGGTCGCACTGGTATTGGCGCAAACGGTGACCGTGATGTCACGGCAGGTCGCACCGCTCGGGCAGGCGCCGCTACCGCTATAAGTCGCCGGCATGCTGACCAGACGCGTATAGCCGGATGGCGCCGGATTGCACATGCTGGTGGTCAGTTTGACCGAGCTGAAACCAAAGTCGCGCCGGGTCGCGATGATGCGTTCGGCGCAGGCCTGCGCATGCTGACTCATGACCTGCACATTGGTCGCCGTCGCCAGTCCGACATTGACATTGCCGGACAGCCGGGAAAGGCCGATCGCGCCGATACTGGTGATCAGAATAATGGCGATCAATTCGATCAAGGTGAAGCCTTTGTCGCGCTGCATGTCAGTACATCACTTCTGCAAAACCGGTGATCGGCCGAACGGTGACGCTGGCGATGCGACCAGCGCCATTCAAAGTATAGACGGCAACCGGATTGGTGCTGATCAGGCTGGTGCCGTTGCTGGGCCGACCGACGCTGTCGATGGTGACGAGCGCACCATTGGCGGTACCGGTCGCACCGGTCGTCGTCATCGTCACGCCATCGGTAAAGGTTTCAGAAAATTTACTACCCGTGCCCGGATCCGTGATCGCTGTGCCTGAATTGCACGGCGACACGGTACTCAGGCAAACACTGAATCCAGTGGCGGTCGCTGCCACACTCAGCGGCGTGTTCTTGTTCAGAGCAAGGTATTGCGCATGTACGAAACCATTGCGTAAAAGGTCGGCTTGGCTCAATGCCGCTATATTACTTTTCGAAGTGGTACGCAGCGCAAGCGATACACCAAGGACGCTCACAATGAGCAGGACAACGATGAGCTCAACCAAGGTCATGCCCTGCGATTTCAGAAATGAATGATTGCGCATCAATAGTCACCCCTCATTTCCAGAGTCATTGCGAGCTTGCAATGTGCCGCATTGCAAGCGCGCTTGTGCTGACTGACAGTGATGTTGTTATGGCGCCTTGCCACGTGATGAAACAGTCAGCAGCGACGGGTTGGCTACCGGAGTCTTGATATCTGTAACCCCGGTTGCTGAGAAACCTGCTGAACCTGTGCCATCAAGCAGGGTTACACCTGTGCAGGTAATGACACCGGTATCCGCGCTCACACAACCTGGATCGAGCATCTCTGCTGCAATCTGCGCCGTAGTTGGCGATGTTTGAGCTTTTGCATAGGCAATCGCCCAAGCAGATTTCAAGGCCCCCAAAGTCGCATCCTGAACGCCATTGCGTGCCGAACCTGAAGTCGACGTCAACTTGGGAATCGCGACAGCAGCGAGTATCCCCAGGATTACGATTACGACGATCAACTCAATCAGGGTGAAACCGGACTGCATGGACTTTTTCAAATTTTGAAATTTCACTACGATCTCCTCATCAACAAAAAAGTAAAACAAACAAATACTTACAATTGGGCAATTAAAGGTTAGCACAGATAGTTTCCATCTGTTAATTGACCAAACAAATTACAACTAATTTTGATGCGCATCAATTTTTTAAAAATCAGCTAACGGCTACTTTAATTGCACATGGCCCATATCCCACATCGGCACAAATACCCCCATGGCAAGCAACAAGACCAACACGCCGATGGCCATGATCATGATCGGCTCGATACGACTCGCCAGCGTCTTCAATGCATACTCGACTTCACGCTCGTACATGCCGGCAATCTCATCCATCAGACGGTCCATCTCACCCGTCTCTTCGCCAATCTTGATCATCTGCAAAACCCGCGGCATGAACACGCCGGAAATTGCTGCTGTACGCGACATGCTTTCGCCGCGCTCTACGCCAGAACGCAATTGCTCGATGGCGCTGGCGATGTAGGCGTTATCGACGGTCCTGGCGACAACGGCGAGCGCCTGGCTGACCGGCACACCGCTGCGGAAGGCCAGCGCGTAACTGCGCGCAAAGCGTGCCATCGTGCCCTTGTTAATAATGTCGCCAGCGATGGGAATGCGTAGTTTCATCTTGTCCCAGGAATAGCGGCCTTCCTTGGATGTCTTGAACCTGCGCGTACCGACGAGTACGACGCCGCATGCGCCCAGGAGCATGAACCAGTAGCTCATCACAAACGCCGACAGGCTCAGCAAACCGCGTGTAATCAAAGGCAATTCGACCGCTGATTTCGCAAATACCTTCGCAAACTCCGGAATCACGAAGGTCGTAATCACCGCGATTGCAAACACCATCGTAAAAATCACAAACTTCGGATAGCGCAAGGCCGAGGCGACCTGGTTGCGCATGCTCGCGTCGAATTCAAGATAGTCATGCAGCCGCGGGAAAATCTCCGTCAGGCGCCCGGTCATCTCGCCGATCTGCACCATGCTGACGTAATACTGCGAAAAGACCGTCGGATGGTCGCGCATCGCCGATGACAGTTCGCGCCCGGTATCGAGCGCTTCATACAGTCGGCGCATGACAACGCCAAAGTTTTTATTTACGGCCGATTGTTCGAGGCTTTTCAGGCTTTGCATAATCGGTACACCCGCTTTGAGCAAGGTCTGCATCTGCTGGCTGAACAGCTGTACGTCAAGATCGGTGACGGGCGGTGATAAATACTGATTCAATTTTTCCAGCAAGTCGCTAAACTGACCCGCTTCATTGACCTTGATCTCGACCGGCGTGGCGCCGATATTGAGCAGGTAACGCGCGATGGCAGCACTGTTGATGCCCTCGAGTTCACCTTCGAGTAATTCACCCCGCACATTGCGTGCCTTGTATTTGAAATTCGCCATGAATCAGAACACCGTCTGATTACTGACAGCCATCGCTTCGGCGACCGTGGTCTTGCCTTGCTTGACGAGTTCCACCGCGCTATGGCGCAGCGTCCAGTCGCCCATGTGCACCTGTGCCACGCGCAGGAATTCCGTATGGTCTTCGGCTACTGCCAGCGCAGCCAACTCTTCATTTATGTCGAGCATTTCATAAACGCCGATCCGCCCGCGATAACCGCTGCCATTGCAGCTGGTGCAGCCATGACCGTGCATGTACTGCGGCTCGTCCACGTTGTCGCCGAGTTCGGCCTTCAACCATTCGCGCTCATGCTTGCGCAGCGTGTAAGGTTCGGCGCAAATATCACAAATCTTGCGCACCAGACGCTGCGCCAGCACAACCTGCAAGGCCGAGGCCATGATATAAGCCGGCACACCCATGTCGAGAAGACGATCGGGGGTACTGATAGCATCGTTCGTATGCAGAGTCGAGAACACGAGGTGGCCGGTGAGCGCCGCGCGCATGCCGACCTGCGCGGTTTCCTGGTCGCGCATCTCGCCGATCAGTACCACATCCGGATCCTGCCTTAATGAAGAGCGCAGCACGCGCGCAAAGCTCAGGTCGATCTTTTCGTTGACCTGCACCTGATTCACGCCGGGCAGCATGTATTCGACCGGGTCTTCAATCGTGATCAGCTTGCGCTCAGGGGTATTCAGTTCCGCCAGCGCCGCATACAGCGTGGTTGTCTTGCCACTTCCGGTCGGACCGGTGACGAGTACCAGACCATTCGGGCGCGTCAGGATCTCATGGAATTTTTCCAGCATGGCAGGCGGAATGCCGAGCGCCGGCAGACGCAGCATGCCCTTCGATTGATTGAGCAGCCGCATGACGACCGATTCGCCGAATTGCGTAGGCATGGTCGAGAGGCGAACGTCGACTTTTTGCTGGCCGACCTTCGTTGCAAAGCGGCCATCCTGCGGCAAACGCTTTTCCGAAATATCCAGACTCGCCATGATCTTCAGGCGCAAGGCCAGGGGCGCGGCGATCTTGATATCGGCTTCGGTCTGGAAATTCATGATGCCGTCGATGCGGAAGCGGATGTGCAGCGTTTTTTCCTGCGGCTCAATATGAATGTCGGAGGCCTGCACTTGCGTCGCATCTTCAAAAATCTTTTGCAGCAGGCGCACCACAGGCGCATCTTCAATGGAGGTCGTCGCGGCGCCTTCACCAAAGCCAACCACGCTGTCGTTCATTTCCTGCCCGAGTTCGCGAGCAGCTTCAGTGATTTCACTGGTCTTGCGGTAGTGCCGGTTAATCGCCTGGAACAGCGATTCCTCTGTCACAACGGCCAGCTCAATATTTTTCCTGAACAATCTGTAAAGCTCGTCGTAGACGAACAAATCGGTAGGATCGGCCATGCCAACCAGCACGGAATCGCGGCGATCTTCCAGCACGATCGCGCGGTACCGGCGCGCGCGCATTTCCGGCAGCATACGCAAGGCAACAGGATTGAGCTGAAATGTCTTCAAGTTAATGAAAGGAATCTTCAGCTGCTTCGTTAACGCGTGACAAATATCTTCTTCAGTCACGAAGCCATTATCGACAAACACCTGGCCAAGCTTACGCCCTGATCGCTTTTGTTCGATCAGACAAAATTCTAGCTGGTCCCTGGAAAGAATTTTTTGCTCAAGCAATATGTCGCCGAGACGTATCTTTTCGGGCAATGCCATTTGGATCCTTGCAACTTATGGTTTCGGTCTCAAGTTTAGCAACAAGAAGTTAATTTATGGAAATAATTTCTATATTGAAATCACGAACGGGAATAAAAATACTTGCCGAAACGACAGGCTTGCGAGTTAACCGCGGCGAATAGGCACCACTTATTTCCGAATATCATTCTTCAATTGGTTTTTGTTGTATTTATGCTGAAATTAAAAATAGATCGACTAAAAATTTTCTTATAAAAATATTTTGCTAAAAAGCAAACACAAAAATAAAGTCCACCGCATCTTCAAGTTCACCTGATACTAAAAAACACAAATCAATTCACTAAAACGCGTCACCTAGTACCTTTTCGATAAATTACACTAGCACTTTCTTTTTATCAGTCGCGATCTTTCGCAAAACTCATGACATATCAGGCCATCATCTTTGACGCGTACGGCACCCTCTTCGATGTGTATTCGGTCAATGCCCTGGCGGAAAAACTCTTCCCCGGCAAAGGTTCGCTGCTGGCAGCGACGTGGCGCGAAAAGCAAGTCGAATACACACGCTTGCGCACGATGAGCGGGATGTACAAGCCGTTCTGGGAAGTGACACAAGACTCTCTGGTATTTTGTTGCAAAAAACTCGGCCTCGCACTCGACCTGAACGCGCAGCATGCACTCATGTCCGAATATGCAAAATTGCCCTCCTTTCCAGAAAATCTGGAGGTACTCGGCAAGTTAAAGGACCAGGGCCTGAAGCTGGCGATTCTGTCAAATGCCAATCCCGAAATGCTCGAAGTCATCGTGAAAGCAGCGGGTATGGATGCCTTCTTTTCCCAGCTACTGTCGGCCGATAGCGTGCGCAAATACAAGACCGCGCCTGAAACCTACCAACTCGGCACCGAGCTATTTGGCCTCGCCGCAAAAAACATCCTTTTTGTGTCGAGCAATTGCTGGGATGTCTGCGGCGCGAGCTGGTTTGGCTACCAGACTTTCTGGGTCAATCGCGGCAAGGCACCGCTGGAAGAGTTGGGCGTCACGCCTAACGGAAACGGCGACTCGCTAGCAGCGCTGCTGGCCTTTGTCAGCAAAGCGAATGATCCAGCGTGATGTCCAGCTCGATCTGGATTCGACTTTGACCCACCACAGCACCTGACAGATTTTTTTGATTTCATTGATTAACCCTTCCACCCTATGAGGTTTCCAGCATGACTGCACGTACCACGAGTAACCGACTCCAAGTCGCCACTGTCCTGTATCGTTTCATCGAAGACAAAGTCTTGCCTGGCACGGGCTTAGACAGCGCCAGCTTCTGGAAAGGCTTCGACGCCATCGCCCATGATCTCGCGCCCAAGAATGCGGCACTACTCGCAGAACGCGACCGCCTGCAAACGGCGCTCGATGAATGGCATCACGCCCATCCTGGTCCGATCACCGACATGGCCGCGTATCGCGATTACTTGAACTCAATTGGCTATCTGGTACCGCAGCCGGCGCATGTCGCAGCCACGACGACAAATGTCGACGCCGAACTCGCCCTGCAAGCCGGCCCGCAGCTGGTCGTACCGATTCTCAATGCCCGCTATGCCCTCAATGCTGCTAATGCGCGTTGGGGTTCACTGTACGATGCGCTGTACGGCACCGATGCCATCGCTGAAACCGACGGTGCGACCAAGTCTGGCGCCAATGGCGAAAGCTACAATCCGGTGCGCGGCGCCAAGGTGGTGGCTTTCGGCCGCGCCTTCCTCGACCAGTCTGCACCCTTGGCGCATGGCTCGCACAGCGATGCGACCGCCTACGTCGTCACAGACGGCAAACTCGCCGTGACACTCAAGGATGGCAGCGTCTCGGGTCTGGCCGACGCGGCTAAATTCAGCGGCTACCAGGGTGATGCGGCAGCACCGTCGTCCATCCTGCTGAAAAATAACGGCCTGCATATCGACATGCAGATCGACCGCAGCAAAGGCATCGGCAAGGACGACGCCGCCGGCGTGGCCGATCTGGTGCTGGAATCCGCCCTGTCGACGATTCTTGACCTCGAAGACTCGGTCGCCGTCGTCGATGCTGACGACAAGGTTGTGGCCTATGAAAACTGGCTTGGCATCCTCAAAGGCACCTTGGTCGAAACCCTGACCAAGGGCGGCAAAACCTTCACCCGTAGCCTCAACGCCGACCGTCAATACACGGCTGCTGCCGGCTCCGACGAAGCCCGCGACGGTATCGTCACGCTGCATGGTCGTTCATTGCTGTTCCTGCGCAATGTCGGCCACCTCATGACGAACCCGGCGATCCTGCTCGACGACGGCCGTGAAATCCCGGAAGGCATCCTCGACGCAATGGTCACCGTGACGATCGCGCTGCATGACCTCAAGCGCAGCAAGGACCAGAAAATCGGCAACTCGCGCACTGGCTCGGTCTACATCGTCAAGCCGAAGATGCATGGCCCGGCCGAAGTCGCGTTCGCCAGCGAATTGTTCGGTCGCGTTGAAGCGGTGCTCGGCCTGCAAGCCAACACCGTCAAGCTCGGCATCATGGATGAAGAGCGCCGCACCAGCGTCAACCTCAAGGCCTGCATCAGCGAAGCAGGTCCGCGCGTGGCCTTCATCAATACCGGCTTCCTCGACCGTACCGGCGATGAAATGCACACTGCCATGCAAGCCGGCGCGATGATGCGCAAGGGCGACATGAAAACCAGCCCATGGCTGACTTCCTACGAGCGCAGCAATGTCCTCGTCGGCCTGTCGTGCGGGCTGCGTGGCCGCGCCCAGATCGGCAAGGGCATGTGGGCCATGCCGGATCTGATGGCCGCCATGCTCGAGCAAAAAATTGCGCATCCGAAAGCCGGCGCCAATACCGCATGGGTGCCTTCGCCGACTGCCGCGACATTGCATGCGCTGCACTACCATCAAGTAAAGGTCTCCGACATCCAGCAAGAACTTGAAAAAATCGATGCACCAGCGGAAATCGAACGCCTGCTTAATGGCTTGCTGCAAATCCCGGTCGTGGCCACGCCTGACTGGTCGGCTGCCGACATCCAGCAGGAACTCGACAATAACGCGCAAGGCATCCTCGGTTATGTGGTGCGCTGGATCGATCAGGGCGTGGGCTGCTCGAAGGTACCGGACATCCATAACGTCGGCCTGATGGAAGATCGCGCGACATTGCGCATCTCCAGCCAGCACATTGCGAACTGGCTGTTGCATGGCGTCGTCACCGAAGCGCAAGTGACCGAAACCCTGCAACGCATGGCGAAAGTCGTCGATGGCCAGAACGCCGGCGATCCTTTGTATCAGCCGATGGCTGCGGATTTCGAAGCGTCCTATGCCTACCGTGCGGCGCGTGACTTGGTCATGAAGGGATTGGTCCAGCCTAGCGGCTATACCGAACCACTGCTGCATGCATGGCGTTTGAAGGTGAAGGCTGAAGTGCTGGCGAAGTAATCTTGAAGAAGACGTCAGGTCGTATGGAACAGCAGGACATGTCCTGAGGACTTCTGAAAAAAATAAACGCCTCCGTGCTCAGCTCGGGGGCGTTTGTGTTTTGGGTGTTTAATCCGGTTCATGTCACCAGATGATCGTCACCGTGATCGCGTCTGAATAGCGCCCGGGCTGCGTCTTGAGATTGGCGGCGTTATTGTTGATTTTTCCGTAAATGGTGACCGGTATGGAAACGTCGCCGGTAATGGTCAGGGTTTTCATATTCGTCGCATTGTCCCAGGGTACCTGGAAGGCATTGTCTTGATAAAAATTGTAGCCCAGCTGGCTGGCACCATTAGCGAGTTTGCGCATCGTGGGGTCGCCGGAAGTACCGGCGCTGAGGCCAATCGAAAAGTTTGCGCTTCCAGAATTGCCATTGCCATTCCCTTTGCCGTTACCACCAGCATTCCCATTGCCACCGCCCTTGCCATTGACGCCCCCATTGCCGTTGCCATTACCATGCGTCGTGATCGTGGTACACGACACGTTAAAGGAGGTCGTACTCGTCAAGCCCTCATCCACCAGCGTCGTAATGAACATCATGCCATTGGGTGGCGTGAGCTTACAGTTGATAATATCCAGCGCGGCCATTGCAGCGTGAGGATGCAGCAGACCAAACAACAAGGCTGCTTTGCTGAGCTTGTGCCAGCCAAATCCGGACTGGTGCATCATCGGTTTACCCCTTCACATGTAAAGCTGCCCAAATACGGCAAGGGATCACTGGACGCAGTGTAGGACACTGGAATCAGGCAGCTTTTTCCATGCCATGTCACGCGCAACATATTTCGATCAAGCATTCCCGTGAGATAGACCTCACCCCCCATGCCTACCGGGAAAATTTCACCCTGCTCATTGAGGTGAATTTGTGCGCCCACAGGTAAGGCCGAGCCATCGGCAAGCGTAATTTTGAGCGTTCCTCCATTCGCCTGCGTCACTGGAAACTTCAGCACCACGCCACTGCGATAAGCCGGCACGGCATCAAGGCGCAAGCTATCGATCTTCGCACTCAGCGGCAAGTCCAGCGACTCAATCCCGATTGCATTTTTTTCATAGGCACGCACACGCGGGATCAGGACATTGCCGTCGCTATCGGTACGCCCGACGAGTTGATTGTCCGCATAGACGCGGACATTCGCATAGCCCGGTACCTGCACCAGCGCATAGCTCTCGTCGATGCGCCTGCTGGCAAAAAAATTGCCCTCGAGCGAGACGATGCTGCCTGACAGACTCGCCCGCGTAGCGGTGCTGCCATCCTGTATTGCCATGGCCAGGCTACCCACTGCCATGCCATTCTGCGCACTGACTTCGGCCTCGCGCGCGCCGTTATTACTGCTCTGGATACGGTAGCCATAACCGCTCTCTACATCAAGGTTGCGCTGAAGCTGCGCATTGATCCTGGAGTAAGCGTCGGCCCCCTTGGCTCGGTGGGTGTTCAGAGACGCTGATGTGCGTTGATCAATCGGAATGAGCAAGAACGCCCCCAATGAGTTACTCGAGGAATTCACGAATGACTTGAACAGGGTCACACCCAGATACGCACGATTGCCGAGACGGGTGGAATATGACAGGGATAGTAATTCGTTCTTCGCGGTATCGCGATTATCCTGTTTGACATAAGCCATGCCAAAGGAGCCGAAGAGAGGACTGCTATAGCTGGCATTGATATTGGTGAGCCGGCGCGGCGGCAATTGATCGGGCTCGCTACCAATCTGAATGAAATTGGTCGACATAAACTGGGTCCGTCCGGCAATATTGTAGGCTTTTTTTTGCATTTCAAAACCCAGGCCACTAAGTGTGCCGGCGCCCTTTTGGCTGGTGCTCGCAGCGATTGATGCATTAACGACAGTCGACATGGCCGGCATCGCGAGTACGCCATTAAGGCCTACTGTTTTCTGGTCAGCGGACATCGCTTCAGCGTGCACTTCGCCAGTCAATTCGTCCGTGATCCCTTGCCGATAAGTCCCCGCCGCAAGCCAACGGCCATAATCGTTACTGGCAAGGGCATAGTTCTCGCGTTGCTTGCCGAGTTCATAGGAAAAATCGGTGAGGCCGCTGCGCAGTAATTTGATGCTCGCAAAAAAGGGCGAAGTGATGACCTGCTCCCGACCCAGCAGATCGCGCACGACGACGCGCATCTCGCCGCTACCGGTGACAACAGGGATATTGTTGACAGAAAAAGGCCCGGGAGGCAGCTCACTGTGCTGGACCATCGCATTGTTGACGAAGATGTCCACCGTCGACGGCAGTGCCGCCTGTCCGGCGATAGCCTGCTGAGGCATCGTGATCAAGCCGGGCTGCACGGCAAAATTGCTCGCATATTGCAGCCCGCCAAATCGAACTGATCGGCCCCAGGCACTGGCCAGGCGACTGATGGCGTCGCCAACCCGCCAGCTGGCTAGGTTCTTGGCTTGGTCCACGGCCCATCGGGTATCGAGCCGGATTGCCTGCTGCCGGTCTTGCATGCGCGAGCTTACAAATGTCGCCAGGCCAAGGCCATATTCCGTAGACGTGCCCGCTTCAAAATAGCCGGCGACCTGATTGCCATTATCACTGCGTTGAGCCAGCAAATCATAATTCAATAACAGGCCATTGGATCGCGCCGACAATGCCGCTGGCCGGGCGGCGGGGTCGATATCCGATTTATTGAATGCCTCAGCAGGAAATTCGATGGACAGTAACTGCTTGCCCTCATCCAGCGAATAATGCACCCCTGGCATCGACTGCAGGCTGAAGTAGTCCTTGTCATCCTTACGCATCGCCGGCTTCTCAGGCAGTACAAGACGCCAGCGCGCCATGTCTTCGCCATCGAGCAGGATGTCGCCTTCCTTTGTGCGGATGAGCAGGACAGTTTCATTCAAGCCTTGCCGGTTCAGATCGACCTGCAAAAAATTTTCTGTGAAAGTTTGCGCCTGCGCGTCTGCAGCTTGTACCGCGCTGGCTACCTGCTCTTCCAAGACTGGCTTAGCGAAGCAACTTGCGTGAACAATCACGACCGCACAGACGATGTTAATTTGCGGTTTGTGGCACCAGATCAGCATTGACTTCGCCTGCATCCATGAATGCCTTCAATCGAATCGCTTCGGACCCAATCGACTTTCCCGGGACCATCTCAAGTGGCCACTCCAGAGTCGTTCCGGGCAAAAGATAAGCAGGTGCCGAAAGACGCGCAATCGGCTGACCGCTGGCGATGTCGAGCAAGCGCATGTCAGCGAGTTGGGCGTGAGCATTGCCTGAGTTCCTTACTTTGAGTTTGCCCGCATTCGGACCCGAAGCGATGAGGCTCCAGCGCAAGTCCGGCTTGGTCGCGGCAACGCCCGTGATGAATACCGGAATGCCTATGCGCAGACGCATCTGGACGCCGATGCCATCCTCCTTGGCCGCACCTGGCACTTCGGCCAGATAAATGCGATAACTGAGTTCACGATCTGGACTGATTTTTTTGCGCATGCCGATGCGTATGGTTTGCTTGCTGTGTGCCGGTATTGTAACGATGGGTGGCGTCGCCAGAATATGGTCGGTGGCCACATACACGTCTTCCCCGTTTTCCTGCGACCACTGCATGGCCTGGGCTTGAATGACCACGGCTTCATCGCCATCATTGGTGATGGAAAGTGGCATGGTCACCTGTTGCGCAGAGAGCCCCACGCGAATCGGCGAAACGTTAAAAGTCCCTGCTGCTGCCGCTAAGCTCATACAGGCAAGCAGGCTGGCCAGGATTAGCGTTTTCACGAAGGGCTCCGATCCAGTATTTCAGGTCTTAGTAGGAGATGGTCGCAGTAATGAGATCGCGGTAAGTACCTGAACTGACCGCATTTTGACCGGGCGGAATGCGGCCATAGACCGTCAGGGTGCGCTGATCCGATGGGGTCAATCCCGAGCCGATGATGGCCACGACTTCGCCAGTGAGCGTAGACCAGTTTTGCTGATGCCCTGCGTCGGAAAACAGTGCGTAGAAGAGTTCTTCACTACCCTGCCTCATGCTTCTCGATGAAGTAATGTTGCTTGAGCCATTATCGAGCGCGATGGTTGCAGGCACGCTCTTGCTGCATTTCACGGTGATGGTGGTAGTGGAATCTTTTGGCGTCGTGGCCAGTTGATCATATTGGCCGAAATCCAAGGGCAGCGCGGAAATCGTGCAAGTGTCGCCGATGGTGGCAGAAACTTGAAAGTCTGCCGATGCTGTACCAGCGGCGAAACTCAGGCATGAAGTGCTGCCGAGTGCGGCGAGGAGCAGAATCTTGCGCAGTTGTTTTGAGGTTTTCATATCGTAATCCTTTAGTGTGTAAGCGAAAAAAGTGAACTAATTGTGCAACCTTATTAGTCTGTATTTTGAAAATACAGACACCCTTTTAGAAACAGGATTTCGGCCTTGCGACCTTGGCCCATGGAACAGGTAATGACGCGCCCAAGGAGCGAAAAGCGCGCCTGGTGACAAGCAACCGGGTAGTCGCTCCAACTAATTTCAACATCCCTGCGACTTGGTCCAATGCACTGTTGCCATGCTTAATATTGTAAATTTCTTAACTTAATAAACGTAGCATTTTGATAATTTGTGGCGAATATAACTAACTATGCAACAAGTGATAGGACATACAGGACGAGGGCTGGTCCGGCGCAAGTGCCTTCGCGCAAGAATATGGCGTGCTGTTTGCTCGTCGGGATATTCAGCTGATTGAATGAAAACAGGCATGCCTGCACATCAAATCTTTCAATCTGGCATCATGTTGAACATGAAAAATGAAGCTGAACAATCTTCCTGCGCACTCACCGTGCTCTACGATGGCGACTGCCCGATGTGTCGCGCCGAAATCCGTCATTTTCAGGGTTTGGCCGCGAGTGAAGCACTGGCCTGGCAGGATGTCAGTGCGCCGCTGGCCAGGCTGCCGGCCGGTGGCGACCGGGCAGCGTATATGGCGCGATTTCATGTACAGCGCAGTGATGGTGCGGTACTGAGTGGCGCACTAGCCTTCGTTGCGCTGTGGTCAGTTTTGCCGGGCTGGCGCTGGCTTGCGCGGCTGGCTCGACTGCCAGGCATGACGGCAGTCGTGGAATGTGGTTACCGTGTTTTTTTGCTATTGCGTCCGCGCCTGCAATGGCTGGCGCGCAAGGCTGCAGCGCGCTCGCGCTAAAGCAAATTGCCGGGAACGCTGCAGAACAATGCAGCAAGCCTTGCATCAATGAATTCAGCGCCGCGTAGCATTCGCATGCGGCGACCCAGCTTAACCTTTAACGAGATAACATCATCATGCATTTCGACTCCGCTTTCGGTGATTTGCGCGCCTTGCTGCCCAATGGACTTGCGGCGCGCCTGGACCATGCCCAGGGCACGGCAAACATGGACGCCAGTGTCGGCTTATCGCGCCGCACTTTCCTGAAGATGAGTGTCGTCTCGGGCTTTGCGCTGGGCGCGTTTCCGCTGGGCGCAGGGGCGCAAAATGCCGCCGCGACCAAGCTGAAAGACTTCGAGCAACCCGGCGCCTTCCTGCACATCGCCAGGGATGGCACAGTCACGGTCACAGTCAATCGACTGGAATTCGGCCAAGGCGTGCTGACTGCACTACCGATGATCCTGGCCGAAGAACTCGACGCCGACTGGAGCCGCGTGCGCGGCGTGCATGGCGACGCCAATCCTGCGTATATCGATCCGGCTTTTGGCATGCACATCACCGGCGGCTCGGGCTCGATCAAGCACTCCTATACGCAGTACCGCGAACTCGGCGCACGCGCCCGCGCGATGTTGCTTGCTGCAGCGGCAGCACAATGGGGCGTCGCAGCAAGCACCCTGCGCACCGAAAACGGCATGGTCATCGGCGCCGGCGGCAAGACGCTTGCCTATGGCGAGCTCGCTGAGGCAGCCATGAACCTGCCCGTGCCGCTAACCGTAGCGCTCAAAGATGCCAAGGATTTCCGCATCATCGGCAAGGCCACCTCCCGCCTCGATGCACGCGCCAAATCGACCGGCGCGCAAGATTTCGGTATCGACATGCACTTGCCGGGCATGCTCACGGCCGTCGTCGTGCATGCGCCCGTATTCGGCGCCAGACTCAAATTTGTCAATGACACTGCGGCAAAAGCTGTCAAAGGCGTCAAGGCTGTACTGCGCATGCCGACCGACCGTGGCGGCGAAGGCGTGGCCATCGTTGCACAAGGCTATTGGGCCGCCAAACAAGGGCGCGATGCGCTGCAGCTGGAGTGGGACACATCAGCAGTCGAGAAAGTCGATAGCACGGCGCAGATGGCCAGCTACAAGGCGCTGGCAAAAACGACCGGCCTTGTCCATTTCAAGGCGGATGTGAGCGCATTGGCCACCGCGCCGAAAAAAATCAGCGCTGAATTCAGCTTCCCTTACCTCGCCCATGCGCCCATGGAGCCGCTCAATTGCACCGTGCATGTTACCGGTACGGGCGCCGACGCCAAGGCGAATTTATGGCTCGGTTCGCAAATGCCGGGCTTCGATGCGATGGCCGCGGCCAAGGCGCTGGAACTGGCGCCTGAGCAAGTGAAGATCAACGTGCAGATGGCCGGCGGCGGTTTTGGCCGGCGTGCCGTGCCGACGGGGGAATACGTCGTCGAAGCTTGCACCGTGGCGAAACTCGCACGTACCGCCGGCCTCGATGTCCCGGTGCGGGTGATTTGGAGTCGCGAGGATGACATCAAGGGTGGCTACTACCGGCCCATGCATGTGCATCGCGCAGAGATAGGCTTCGATGCCAAAGGCCGTATCCTGGCCTGGGATCATGTCGTGGTTGGTCAATCCATCGTCAAAGGCACGCCCTTTGAAGGCTACCTGATGAAGGATGGCATCGACAGTTCCGCGCTCGAAGGTATGCGTGACCCGTATGCTGTGCCGATGCGTCTGTCGGTGCACCATCCCGAGGTCAATGTGCCGGTACTGTGGTGGCGCAGTGTCGGCTCGACCCATACAGCGTATGTGATGGAAACCCTGATCGACGAAATTGCCCGCGCCACGAAGCAGGACCCGGTCGCCTATCGCCTGCAGCTGCTGGGCGACAAACATCCGCGTCATACTGCGGCCCTGATGCTCGCGGTCGCACAGTCTGGCTATGGCAAGCGCAAGCTGGCAGACGGTCGTGCCTGGGGCGTGGCGGTGCATGAATCATTTGATACCGTCGTGGCCTATGTGGCCGAAGCGTCTGTCACCAAGGGCGTGCCCAAGCTGCATGCCGTCACAGCAGGCGTGCATTGCAATCTGGCCGTGAATCCCAAAACCGTCGAAGCGCAGATACAAGGCGCCGCACTCATGGGGCTCAGTACCTGCCTGCCCGGTTCGGCCATCACCTTGAAGGATGGCGTGGTCGAACAAAGTAATTTTGGCGATTACGTCGTGGCGCGCATGCCGGACATGCCGCGCATTGCTGTACACATTGTGCCGAGTGCCGATGCACCTACGGGTATTGGGGAGCCGGGCTTGCCGCCGATGGCGCCGGCCTTTGCGAATGCGATTGCCCAGCTCACTGGCAAGACGCCACGGGGCTTGCCGTTCAAGCTGGCATGAATCTCTGAAGTAATTGAGCAGCGCGTGGCATAGAACACGCGCTGCTTATGCGCGGCTCAATTGCCAGGCTCAGGCGAAACCGCCGTCATCATCAGCGCCACCCAGGTCCGAGATATCATTGAAGCCAGCATCCGCGGCGAGGGAATCGGACGACTGCGACTGCGCTGGTGTGGCATGTTCTTGCGGCAAACCAGTCAGGGAATTTTGGCCCGCCAATCCTGATCCGTGCGTCTGATGCGACATCAGATTCTCAATTCCATGGTAAAGCAAGGCACCACCCGCCACGCCCGCTGCAGTCGCAGCGACCGTGCCCAGCATACTGCCCGCATTACTGCCGAAAAATCCGGTGTTGGAAGCGGTCAATACTGGCCCGGAATTAGGCATCGATATGGGTAAAGGGCTCTGTGCCATGTTCGCTGGTGGATTGCCGGAAAACAGCGGCGCTGCCGGCTTGGCACTGTTGCCCCACGCATTGGCGGCATCAAGGAAACTGGTCGCAGGGCTCGCGCGCTCCACATCGAGCGCCTTTTGCAACTGCTGCACCTGAGCTGTTGCCTGATCCAACTCCTTTTGCAAGAGCATGGCGCGCTGTACCAGCAGGTAAGCCGCATCAGGCTGTTGTGCGACCGCATTGGCGATCAAGGCGCTGGCCTGAGGATCTTTGGCGATCCCGCGGATGGCGACTAACTGCGTCAGGAAATCCTGCAAGGCCTGGTTCTCGGACGGTGTCATCATCGTGACTCCTCTTAAAAATGGATGGAAACAGCTCGGCACTTTATCGGCGCCCTCAGCACCATCTTAGCGCGATCACGACGTCGATGTTCAAGCCGACAGTAATTCCTCGTACAACCCCAGCAATTCCTGCGTCAATTTGTGCCGTGGATCCAGATAAATCATTGGTAGATTCCGGTCATGCGATTCACGGATGCGGATGGAACTCGACAGCTTATTGTCCAGTACCGGCAAACCTTCGGCCTTCAATTCGTCGACCAAGCGTTGCGGCAGGCGCGCGCGTGGTTGGAATTGATTGACGACGATGCCTTCAATTTTTAGTGCGGCATTGTGGTCGGCCTGAATCTCGGCGACGTTCTTGATCAGCGTGTACAAAGCCTGGCGCGAAAAATCGTCGCAGTCGAAGGGAATCAGGCAGCGGTCAGTGGCAATCAGCGCCGACTGGCTAAAAAAATTATAGGCGGGCGGGGTATCGACAAAAATTTCATCGTAATCCTTGGCCAACTCGTTCAGCGTGTCACGCAATTTATAGATCTTGTGGCGCGACTCCAGCTGCGACTGCAGATCGCCCAGCTCCGGATGCGACACCATGATCGAGAGGTTCTCGAACGGCGTTTCATGCACGTAGTGGCTGGCCGGTTTGCCGAATACGGCAAAACTAAGCAATTGTTCAAAGTAGGCTCCCATGGTCGGCACAGTCTCGGCCATGGCTTCGCCCAGCAGATAGCGGCTGGCGTTGCACTGTGGATCGATGTCGAT
Source organism: Oxalobacteraceae bacterium (assembly GCA_947448025.1). Lineage (GTDB taxonomy): Bacteria > Pseudomonadota > Gammaproteobacteria > Burkholderiales > Burkholderiaceae_D > CANFLV01. The sequence goes on from CANFLV010000003.1 coordinate 60,142, forward strand.
CAGCAAAGTCCGCTTCCCCTGGCTGGCGGCAATCGCAGCCAGATTTACCGCAATTGTCGATTTACCGACGCCGCCTTTTTGGTTGAAGATCACGCGTTTCATGTTCCAGTCCATAGGGAAAGTGATTGACGGGATGATTTTATCATCGTGCGCTGCAGCAATGCACTCCAATCGCGCTGCTGGCTTGGGCTGGCGCCAGATTCACGCGGTCCGACCAGGCAAACTTGATCCAGACATGATGCCGAATTGCCATGTCGCGGCAATCCTTGTGCTTAAAATTTATTTTGCTCCCGTTTCACGCGGAAACCCCCATCCTGCAATGGTTTCACGCCAGCATGAAAATGTTATCCACAGCCTTATGCACGGATATTGTGGACAACTATATGACACTTAATAAATATGATTTAAATAATATCTGCGCGTTCGCATTCCGCCAAATGCTGAATTGGGCTGATGATCCGCTACGATTTTGGATGCGAATCAAGCATGCATGGCACCTTGATCGGCCAAGCATCATTTGAAAAAGTAAGACGGATACTGAAAACCGGATACTTAAATGCGACGGTAGAGGCGGCGTTCGGCAATGCGAGAAACACGACGTGATTTTCGCAGACAGCGTCAAGCATCCCTAAAAAGACAGGGCGCGACCGATATAAGTGAGGCAGAGTAGACAAACTTCGTAGGCTCAGGCACGAGAATCCAGATCGATCACCGAAGCCAGCACGACCTCACCGGGCGCTTCATAGCCGGCGACCACGACTGCGCGAACCGGATCAGCGGAAGCTTTGTCGAGCATGCGCAGTACGAAATTGATCGACGCCCGGTCCAGCGAGGCGAAGGGCTCGTCTAACAGCGTGACTGTGGCGCCAGCCGCAAAGGCGGCCGCCAGCCAGACTTTGCGCTTCGTGCCGGTGGACAGCATGTACAGCGACTTTTCCATGTGTGGCGCCAGCGTCAGGCCGTCGATCAACAGCGCCAGCGCTGTTTGATCGAAGGCAGGATAGCGCACCTTCATGAACGCAAAATAAGCAGCAGGCGTGACTTGGTCGAACGCCTCCGAGCGCGGATCGATCCAGAAAATCTGCTGCTGGTATTGCTCCGACTGCGCATCTTGCCGCACATGTTGGATCTGTAAGCTGCCTGCAGCGACTGGCAGTTTTCCCGCCAGTAGCCTTAGCAGGGTTGATTTGCCGCTGTCTTCACCGCCACATACCAGCGTGACGCCGGCAGGGATGGTCACAGAAAAGTTCTTGAACAGCGCATGCTGCGGATAGCCGAAATGCAGTCCTTCGACTTGCAGGACCGCTGGAAAAGAATTGTCAGAGGCGTCGATGGCAAGCTCACTTTCACGATGGTGATGTCTGTTCATTGTAGCTGTGACGCTGGCAATTCATGCAGGCGTCGTATAAGTCCCAGTCAGAGCGCACAATGGAATTACTTGAAACTGAAAAGTGAAGAAGCTATCTTGTACTTTCAACCCTGGGTGTCCGTCGTTTGCGGGCCATATTTTTTTAACTTGTACCACAACGAACGTTCACTGATGTCGAGCAAGGCGGCCGCTTTTTGCTTGCTGCCACCGGCCTGTTCAAGAGCCAAACCAATCAAGCGCGCTTCAAAAGCCTCAACCGCCGGCGTCAAAGGTCCCAGTGTAATCGGCGACTCTGGCGCTGCAGCTTGACGCAGGGAGGCATCAGGTTCAAGCGGGAAATGGCTCATATTGAATGGCCCGCTGCCGCAAAGAACCAGAGCGCGCTCCACCATGTTTTCCAATTCACGGACGTTGCCGGGCCAATCGTAAGCGAGCAGGTGTTTGACGACTTCAGCGCTGGGCATGCTTCTGCCATCTGCGCGCGGACTGTGCTTGACGATGAAATGGGCAAGCAAATCCGGGATGTCCTCTTTACGCTCACGCAAGGGCGTCAGCGTGATGGGCAAAACATTGAGACGATAATAAAGATCTTCACGCAAACGCCCTTCATTGACCGCGTCGCGCGGATGGCGATTGGTCGCAGCAACGATACGGAGATTGAGCGGTATGCGACGATTACTGCCAAGCCGCTCGACGGTATTGTCCTGCAAAAAACGCAACAGCTTCGCCTGTAGAGCGATCGGCATCTCGGTCAACTCATCGAGGAAAACGGTGCCTTCATTGGCCAGCTCAAATTTACCGATCCGGTCCTTGAGCGCGCCGGTGAAGGCGCCCTTCTCGTAGCCAAATAATTCCGCCTCCAGCATCTCGGCAGGAATCGCCGCACAGTTAATCGGCACAAATAATTTGTCACGGCGCGGTGATGCATTGTGAATCGCGCGCGCAGCCAATTCCTTGCCCGTGCCGGTTTCACCGGCGATCATGACCGGCGCCTTGGCCGGTGCGACCTGACGGATCAATTCATAAATCGCTTTCATCGCGACACTGGTGCCAATGAAGGCATCCCAGCCGCGATTGAGTTCTTCACGCAGGAAACTGTTCTGACGCAGCATCGCCGCTTCATTGAGGACACGCGCAATCGCGAGCTCCAATTCTTCGAGGTCGAACGGGCGCAATAAATAATCACTGGCGCCGCATTTCATGGCGTGGACGGCAGACTCCACCGAGCCATGTGCCGTAATCAGAATGACTGGCACTCCCATGCCGTCGCGACGCATCGTGTTTAACAATTCAATGCCATCCATTTCCGGCATGCGCATATCAGTAATGACCAGGTCGACCGGATTATCCCGCAGGATCTCGAGGGCTTCGCGACCGTTACCGGCGACGTAGACCGTATGGCCGGCGCTACGCAGCATAATCTCGAGCACGCGCCGCATGTGAGGTTCGTCGTCGACGACGAGAATACAGTGCTGGTTCATGACATTGGGTCCGTGAATGAATTACTTGGGCGTGGCAAACGTATGCGCATCAGTGCGCCGCCAAGATCGCTGGCATCCGCCTTGATCGTGCCACCATGGGCGAAAATAATTTGCTGCACGATTGCCAGCCCGAGGCCCACACCGCCCTCGCGACGCGAGAAAAATGGCTCAAAAATACGGGAACGCTCGGCCGGTGCAATACCCGGGCCATTATCAGCAATGTCGATGATGAATTCTGTCATGGTCAATTCGGTACGAATCTCAATGGTGCCGCCCTTGGGGACAATTTGAAGGGCATTATGCAGCAGGTTGAGCAGCACCTGCATGATTTGCTCGGCATCGCCGTCCACGACCGGGTCACTGGCGACAAGATGTTCCACGACCTGCATCTGTGCCTTGTCGATCTGCGCGCCCAATAGTGAACGTGTCTGCCGTATCAAGCCATGCAGGTCGATCGGCGTCTTGTTCAAGGCGCGCGGACGGGCACTGTCGAGCATGGCGGACACTAGGCGATTAAGCCGCTCCGTTTCGCTTTCGATGAAGCCGACCAGCTCGCGCCCTTCGGCTGAAATGCCCGACTCACGCCGCAACATTTGTCCGGACGAGCGCAAGATACCCAAAGGCGTACGGATCTCATGAAAAATGACCGATGCCATTTCGCCGACCACGGCCAGCTTCGAGGCTCGCACCAGGTCGCTTTGTGCCTGATCGATTTCTTGCACCATGTGCGTAAAAGCGCGGCCTAGTTCACCCACCTCACCAGTTGCCGCTGGTGGCGTCCCCTGAGAACTTTGGCCGGGCTTGTAGCGGCGCGTAAAGGCCGTGAGGGCGATAATCGGACGCGCAATCGCGCCACTGATTTTGCCTGCGGCAATGAGCGTGACCAGCAGCACCGCCGCCAATATCGCAAAAAAAATCAGCGCCATCCTGTGGACAGGCGCCAGAGCTTCACTCTTGGGCTGAATCACCAGCGCGCTCAAGCCCATCCCGGCAAATCCGGCAAACTCGCGTGCGCGCCCAAGTCCGACGAGGACATCCGCATCGATGAAGGGCATACCGCTGCGTTCAAATGCCCCCTGCGGATGGGCGCTCAGCCCCCATTCCGACAACACCGTATGCGGCTGCCAATCCTGTTGGCCGCGCTTGCGCGAACGCGCGACCACCTCCCCGGCAGCATCCGCAAGGGCCAGCGTACGCCCCCCTGACGCGGCACTGTCGAGCAAGCCATCAATCTGCGCCCAATCATATTCCAGGATCAGCTCGCCAAGAATATCGCCGCCCATTTGCCGACGAATCGGAGTTCGGATCGTCATGGTCGCCGTGCTGCCTACGCGCTGTGGCTGCTCCAGTGTCAGTGTCGATCCGGCTAATGTCGTCGTTTGCCAGACAGGATGAGATATAAACACATGCCCGATTAGTGTAGGATTGCTGCTGCTCAAGATTAATTGATCGCGGTTCAGTGCATGCAAGTCGCGATAGACGCCACCGTAGCCGCCCTTGAGCCTGGCCAGAAAGAGACTGAGCCGCTTGTCAATGTCCTGTACTTGCAAGTCCTGCATCACCTCCAGCGTACTCCACGTGGCGGCATTTTGAAGACGCTCGAACATGCCCTTGTTGATATCTGCGGCGATTGCCTGTGCCTGCACCTGCAGGCTGCGTTCGATTTCCGCTTGCATGGCGGCGCGCGCATTGATGAAGGCCAGCGCGGCCAGCAGGATGGCGGGAACCAGGCCGATCAGTAGAAATGCCCGCAATAATGTTTTTCGAATAGTCACTTGCGAAGTGTAGCGGATAACCCTGGGAAAGATTAATGGCGCGGCAAGCAGGCATAAAAATGATTGTTTCTTTTGCGGTGGCCGGTTTGATCGGCATTACCTGCGTACCCGCGCTGGCCGCTACCGATATCAGGGAAGGTCCGTCGGCGACTGAGTACGGATCCTTTGGCCAGTCCATGAATCTGGCGGATCGCGGCTTGACGGTCGGTGGCTATGCTTCGGTCCAATACCAGGACTTGCATAATAAAGAGGCTCATCTGTCCCTGTCCCATCTGAGCATGTTCGTCTGGTGGGAAAGCGAATCCCGATTGAAATTTTTCTCTGAAATTGACGCACAGGGTTTATTGTCATCGGTATCCCGCCATGAGGAAAATGAGCGGCATTATTTATCAGTAGAACGACTTTATTTCGACTATGCCTTCAACGACTCGCTCACGCTGAGAGCCGGCAAATACCTCACACCGATCGGTCGCTGGAATCAGGGCCATGCCGATCCTCTCGTGTGGACGACTTCGCGGCCCATGATCACGCGCGACCTGTTTCCGACAAATGCGACAGGCTTAATGGCAACAGGAAATTTGAGCCTATTCGCCCGGCCAATCGAATACATCGTGTTTGCGTCGACCGGCAATGAACTTCGCCCGGATCCGGACCAGGACCCCTTCAATTCTTCTTACGGCGTCCGCCTGAACATTCCCATCACTGACAACGTCCAGTTGGGCTGGTCGTACGCCAGTTTTGATCAGCTCGCCATGCGCGAAGAACGCAAAACCCTGTACGGCGCGGATTTTACGTGGTCATCGCCGCACATCGATCTCAGCGGCGAAGCCATTTACCGCAAGTCTAACGCTGGTGGCATGCGCGACGCAAAAGGCGGCTTTTTGCAATCAGTCATCCCCTTGCAGGAGAGACTGTGGGCGGTGGCCCGAGTCGAGGCAATGCGCGATCCGGAATCGCCAGACCTGCATAAACAAATGGTACTTGGCGTAAATTATCGATATGGCCCTGCCACCTTGCTCAAGTTGGAATTCCTGCATGGATTTGGTGGCGACCAGATGGCGCCGAAAGGACTGCTGTCCTCGGTGAGCGTGCTGTTCTGAGCATGTCCGGACCTTATTTTTTCAGGCTGCTATGGCTGGGATTCGCGCTGTGCCTGGGCTCAGCGACGATTTCAGCAGCGGCAACTCAGGACAGCGCGATCGCCGTGATCGTGGCAGCCGGAGCGCCGACGCCGCGCTTGAACCGTGAACAGTTGGCCTTGATATTCAAACTGAAAAAACGTTTTTTAGAAGATGGACAAGCGATTCAAGCAGTCAATCTGCCAGCGAATCATCCGTTGCGACGTGCATTTTCATTACAACTTCTTGGTCGCGCACCAGAAGATTTTGACGCGTATTGGAGCGATATGTATTTTCATGGCGTCCTTCCACCCTACGTTCTCGCATCGGAAGAAGCCGTCATACGCTTCGTTGCCACTACCCCGGGCGCCATCGGCTATGTATCACATTGCATGGTAGATCAGCGGGTCAGCATCGTGCTGCGCGTGGAGAGCACGATCGCCTGCCCGCGCTAGTTCAGAACAGCACAAACTTCTTCCAACCGAACCTGACTGCAAGTTGTGTCGACAATATTTGCAGTTACGACATATCTTGCGCACTTCTAGCCATGCGCTTTTAGCTAGCAGCTGCAGCAATATTACCTACCAACTCCCATGAAATCAGCCACTTAAGACTGCGGGCGACTATCAACAGCTACAGGCATCTAAATTGCTATAAAGCAATTACGGCCGCATCGTGGATTATCCGAATCCGTTGTGCTGCCGTCTGGGTTGCCTATGCAGTCATGCCGTTATCTGCAAGCGCCACACAGGACGATGAGCACATAAACGCCCAATTGCCGGTGCAGGGACAGTCCCTTATTGAATTGCAAAATTCACCGTGCCATGAAGCTTTTTTTAACAGCTGAACTTGGCGCAATTAAATTGTGCCGAGAGAAGGAGGAAATAATGGGAATGCGCATAAGTAGCTCTGCATCAATGGCGCAAAATACGAGCGCAGCAAATTGGCAGCAACGCCAGCAGGGAATGAAGGATTTATTTTCATCCTTGCAATCAGGAGATCTGGGTGCTGCACAAAAGGCTTTTGCGAGTTTGAATGTTGGCAATAATGCGCTCAAGGGAAATAGTCCCATGGCGCAAATCGGCCAGGCACTACAAAGCGGTGATTTGGCTGGAGCGCAAAAAGCGGAACAAGCCATGCAAGCCAATCGCAGCGGTCGGCATCATCACGGTGGCCAACAAGCCCCCGTTGTCGCGTCGACCACCACTTCAACAACGTCGACAAGTTCCACTGTCGGGACGCTCTTCAACCTGACGGCGTAAGTTGATGACACGATGCAGACAAGTACAATGAAACATCAGGGGCCAATCGCGGGTATTGCAGCGCGTGGCAATTTTGTCGCGACTGCAGGATATGACAATCAAATTATCTTGTGGGATGCACAGAAGCACCGGGCACTAGCGCGAGGCAATCATGACCACCTGGTCAATCATTGTAGGTTCAGCCACGATGGGCAATGGTTAGTCAGCGCCAGCAGTGATTACACGGCGCGCGTCTGGGCAGTGCCCTCGTTAAGGCTGCACACCGTTCTGCGGGAACACGGGGATGACGTCGATATGGCGGTCTTTTCCCACGACGACCGGCGCATTGCTACCTGTGCGCTGGATCGTTGTGTCCGGATTTTCGATCTTGACGGACTCTGCCTGCAGACCATGCGTGGGCATACCGGCAATGTGCTTTCACTGGCATGGTCGCAAGACGATCGCTTTGTCATTTCATCCAGCGTTGACGGCACCATCCGCCAATGGAATGCAGACAGCGGCGTCGAAGTGCGCGTCACAGATTTGCAGGTGCGCTCCGATAGCGTGGAAATCGCGCCCGACGGCACAGTATATGGCGGCGATGATCGTGGCCGCATTGCGATTATCGAGAACGGGCAGCTGCATTTCGTGCATGCCCATCATGCCGGCATCAAGAACCTATCGGCGGACTTTCAAAACGGCATATTGGTTACGCTCAGCTATGACAGAAGCATGGCGATCTGGCGCATAGGCGGCAACCAGCGACTGGAAGAATTGAGCCGTTCGACCTTGCCCGCCACAGTATGGGCGCGCGCGGCAACGCTGCTCGATGATGGTCGCGTCGCCACCGGGACATTTGGCGCAACCTACGCCTTGTTTGATCCCGAAACTTCCAGCTGGGATTGTCAGGACGTCGCTGCAGGAAGCGCCATCAACGCCGTAATGCAACTCGGCACCTGCGCATATACCGTAGGCGATGCAGGCAAGGTGGTTTGCAACGAGGTCCTCACCGCTGAGACCGGTAGCCTGTGTAATTTCCTGGTTGCCGCACAGGGTCACGTGTTCACGGGCGGTCACCTGGGGCAGCTGTTTGATGCGGATTCCGGCGCCCTGCTGTATTCCCATCACTCACCACTTAATTGTGGCGTTGCCTTTGATCGCGCCGGCCAGGCGTGTATTGCCATCGGCACTTATACCGGAGAAATTCTCGTATTTGCCGTCCATGCCGAGGGTGGTGTGGATTTGCTGGCCGCCCTCTTTGTCTACGAAAATGCCGTCAAGGGTTTGAGTTACAGCGACGGTGTCTTATTTTCCGTGTGCGCCTCCACCGACATCGCCTGGCATCGAATTGGGGACTGGTCGGTGATCACGCGCATTGCCAAGGCACATGAACGTATTGTCAATGGCTGCTGCGCGATCGGACAGGGAAAGTTTGCCACAGTCGGTCGCGATCGTACTTTGCGTATCTGGGATCTATTAGCTCCGGATGCGCCGCAGGTCTTTCAAAGTGCCCATCCCAACTCGATCAAATGTATAGGCATCAATGATGATGCTTCGATGATTTTGACAGGGAGTTACGGCGGCACGCTCGCCCTGTTCGACCTGCACACGATGCAATGGATCGCACTGCAACGACCGACAAGCGCAGGCATTTCTTCGATTACCTGGGATCGCGCCCAACATCGCTTTCTCGCCGCGTCCTATGACGGCGGCATTTATTCGGTCTTCCCATGACACATCAGCTTTTATTTGTCTCTGGCAGTCAACGTCGCGAATCCCATAATCAGCGCTTGCTAAATTATTTGTCGCAGCAATTGGATGGACATTGCGTGATCGATATCCTGATGCCAGCGGACGTAGGCTTGCCACTCTTTGATCAAGATCTGGAAGACCAGCCTGACATCACCGACCGCCTTGAAAAACTACACCAAAGAATCAATGCTTGCGATGGTATTGTCATTGCCACACCTGAATATAACGGCCAGTTACCGCCTTATTTAAAAAACCTGGTGGACTGGGTTTCACGCCTGCCCCGCATCGATTCCCGTTTCAGCAATCCGTTTTTTGCACGTCCGGTTTTGCTCTGCAGTGCTTCCACCGGATGGAGCGGCGGCGCGCTGGCAATTCCGCATGCGCGGGCCTTGTTTGGCTACCTCGGCAGTATTGTGGCGGGCGACACGATCTGCCTTCCTTACGCAGATGAAGCCTGGGATGGTGAGGGCTATGTCTTCGAGCCCGGATTCGACGCGCAACTGCGCACGACCGCCCTGCAATTTTTAACGCTATGTGCGGCATTGCCACGCATGGCGCTGACCGGGACAGTGGCGTGAGGTGCGCGCCACATCCTGACTGGCACTGGCCGCATTTCGAGCACATATTGTGCGGCACCCTGAACGACCGTGAACGCATGGGCTTGCCAGAACATGCCTTGCCAGGCCGCTTTGATGCGCTCTTGCAGCACGCTTACGCAAGCCTGCGCTGTGCCTCGACAGAACATTTGCTGCAGACCTTGACCGATGCATCGTCGACGCTGGCACAACGTATTTCAAGCGGTAATTTGTTGGCGCTCATCGGTGATCCACGCATCGTATTCGACCAGCCGGAAATGCGGGATATTCCGGGAGGCCAGGTCTGGATTGGCTTGCCAGAAAACGAAGTCGATACCGTACTTGAACAATATGCGGGCCTGGGTCTTGACCGTGCCTGGATTGAAAAGGAATGTCCACGCCACGCAACGACATTGAGCGCGTACCGCATGGCACGCTACCCAGTCACCAATTTCGAATATCAGCGTTTCCTGCTCGACACCGCACATCCGGAACTTCCGAGCAGCTGGCATTTTCGTCGCTTTCCGGGAGAGCGCGCCAATCATCCCGTCTATACGATCACGCCAGCATCCGCCGATGCCTATGCAGCCTGGCTGGCACAACGCACGGGACGTGGCTTTCGCCTGCCGACTGAAGCGGAATGGGAATGGGCAGCCGCAGGACCGGAGGCACAGGCCTTTCCCTGGGGTCCGGCGTTTGATGCGGACCTGGCCAACACGGCAGAAACCGGGCTTTTTGCCAGCTCACCAGTCGGCGCCTTTGTCGGTGGCGAATCGGCATTCGGCCTGTCAGATATGGCCGGCAATGTCGAAGAGTATGTCGCCGACACCTATGCCGCCTATCCCGGCGGCGCATTCGTGGCGGATCACCTGGTCCAGATTCATGGCCAATATCGTGTTGCGCGCGGTGGCAGCTTCGCGCGCTTTCGTGACCTCGCACGCGTTCAGCGACGGCATGGCCACAATCCCAATTCCGCCACGTATGCGATGGGCTTTCGGCTTGCCGAAACCATTTGATTTCAAAGAAATGTGAGTAACAATGGCGCACCTTCTGATTTTAGAACTCCCCGGCGGAAATGATACCGACCTGCTGCAAGCGGCGATGGATCGCGGCGACACATTCACGTTTTTGACGGCACAGCAAGATCATTATCAGCAACAGCCAAAGGTCTGGGACATGCTCGGCGCCGCGCGTGACATCCTTGAAATCACGCCCTTTGACTACGCCGAAGTCGAAGCCAGAGTGCTCGCCATCCACGCAATCAGCGCTTTTGATGCAGTACTCTGTTTAATCGATACGCGCGTCGTGGAAGCAGCGCGTCTCGCGGCGCGACTTGGCTGTCGCCATTTGAATCACGCCAGCGCGGTTTTATTGCGCGATAAGTTTAATGTGCGCTGCCGTTTGCGAGAGCGCGGCATCGCACAGCCGGAGTTTGAATTAGCAACCTCCAATGCAATGCTCACGACCGTCGTTGAACACATGGGCCTGCCAGTCCTGATCAAGCCCTGTGACGGTTACGGCTCACAAAATATCATCGTCTTGCGCTACCCGGAAGACAGGGACCCGCTGTTATGTCCGCTCGACGATTTTTTACCGAGTCATGCGGATTATGGGCTTGGCGTGCTGGCCACGGATCGCTTGCTGGTGGAGCGTTACATGCCGGGTACCGTCATTGGCTGCGACACGATGACGATCGATGGACGGCATCGCCTGTTAGGCATTAACGAGAAAATCTTCTTCGAGCCACCCTCGTTCGCCATTCGCGGAGGCTGCTTCAAAGCCAATACCCTGGCCTTCCAGGAAATCGAACAATACGTCTTTGCGGCGCTCGATGCGGTCGATTTTGACTGGGGCGCCGCCCATACCGAACTGATGATCACTGATGACGGCCCGCGCCTGATCGAAATCAATCCACGCCTGGTCGGTGCAAAAATCGCGCGACTGGTGGGTTATGCACTGGACGCATCCGTGCATAAAGACCTGATCGCCCTGCATGTCGGAGAAACGGTGCCGCCCAGAACCGCTGGCGCAAATGGCTACGCCGTTACCCGCTGGCTTGTGGCAAATGAGGAAGGCGCTTTTGATCATGTCGACTTGCCAAACTCAGACGATCCGCGCATTCGCTGTGTTGAAATCCTGAAAAAACCTGGCGATTATGTTGGGCCACCCTTTGAAAACGCCGATCGTATTGGCTATGTCATGGTCTGCTCACACAGCCAGCACGAAGCGGAACTTCTGGCGGATGCGTTTATCGCGCAATGCAAACTCACCATTTACCCCTTGTAAGCCGGCCTGAACTTGCCCGCGTCAGTGTGGGCATTTCGCACCATCGGACTTCACATTTTCGCAATTAAGGGGTGATTAAGATCACACTCGAGAATTTAAATGTCAAAATAATAATATTTTAAAAGAGGCTCGATCCATTTCCCCATGGAGTATTTTTTTGCCCCCCTTCCCCTTCAAAAAGGCGTACCCCATGATTTCATATTTGCTTTCCGTGACAAGACGAATGAACTTGCAGCTGATTTTCACTATCGTATTTTTTCAATGCTTGTTGGCACCACTTGAGGCAAACGCACTACCTGCTTTCGCACGGCAGACCGGTCAAAATTGCATTGCCTGCCATGCTGGTGGACAGTTTCCTGAATTGACCCCTTTTGGACGATTGTTCAAACTAACCGGCTATACGCTGGGAAACAAAAACAGTCCCTCGGTCGCCGTAATGGGCGTCGGCAGTTTTACTAAAACCAGCGATCCGACTGTCGATGCCGCGTTTGCGAAAGATGCTGCTGCCATTTTCCAAACAGGGAGCGTTTTTGTGGCGGGCAAAGTCGCCGACAATGTAGGAATGTTCGCGCAAGCCAGTTACAACCCTTACGACAATCAAAATACCCCGACCGGTCGCTGGCAAGGTAAATGGAGCTCCGATAATGTCGATTTGCGCTATGTGCAGCAACTCAATGCTTACCAGCAGAACTTGCAGGTTGGACTCTCTTTGAATAACAATCCAACCGTGGCAGATCCATGGAATACAGCGCCCGCATGGCTACAGTATGTGCCAACACAGTTTGGCGTGACTGGCCCGGATGCATCACCGATCGTCACGCAACTCGGCGCCCAGGTCGCCGGCTTGTCAGCCTACGCGTTCATTAACCAGACCCTGTATGTCGAATTGGCCGCTTACCAAACCGCGAATGGCGTTTGGTCCTTCCTCAGCAAGGGCAACTCGAACGCGGACCAGGTGAAACTCAAAGGGACAAATCCTTATTTGCGCGTGGCGCTGAGTCGTAACTGGGGGCCGCACAATGCGATGGTGGGCGCCTTTGCACTGAACGCCAATATTTATCCGAACAATCTTGCCCCCTCGGGCCCGGCGACAGCTTACCGGGATCGCGGTGTCGACGCCCAATACCAATACCTCATGGACGCGCACGCAGCGACACTGCAATTGAGCTATATCAATGAGGCCATCAGCAATGGCGATGTCACGGGAATCGCCACCTATGCCATAAACCGGCTGGATCAGTTCCGTGCCAAGGCAAGCTATGTGCATCAAGCAACATTCGGCACGAGTATCAGCTACTTCAACACCACAGGCAGTGCCGACTCAACGCTTTATCCCGATCCGGCAAATAGCCCCGGAACACGTGGCTGGATTCCTGAAATCTTCTGGATTCCGGTACAGAATATCCGCGTCGGCACGCAATACTTTGCGTTTAACCGCTTCCATGGCGCCAACAGCAATTACGATGGCGCGGGGCGTTCGGCAAGCAGTAACAACACGCTGTTTGCCTACGTTTGGGCGGCCTATTAAAGTAATGAACTCTTAGAAGCGCAAACCGAAGGAGAGCCGTGTCTGGTCACTTGCCAGAAAATTGGCTTTCTGTTCGCGCGCGAGCCTGACGAAAACATCGCGCTCATCCAAGGTCACAGACACGGCATTACCTGCCACGGATGGCGCGGTCTCATCGGGCCGTCCACGCTTATGCGACACATCGACTGTAAGGCGCCGTTGCCGATCGAAATTCTGCCGCCAGAGCGCATGGATAACAGTTTGGCCGGTGCCGAGTCGATTATCCTGCACAGTAAAAATAGAGAAATCAGCCCCGGGGATCCGTTTTGTCCCCATCCCAAATGTCACCGCATCATTCGGATCGAAATTCAGGTTGTAATAGTCTTTCAAATTGGTACGCCCCAATCCGACAATGCCATAGACCGAGTCGTTGCCGACTTGCGCGTTTAAGGAGCCGCCAATAAAGCCCTTTGATGCAAGTTGGAGTGAGGGCACAATCTGGACATTGGCAAATTCTATTGCATGCTCATAACCAACGCGCGTCTGTTCAAATTCACTGCCGCGCTGATAGTGGCCCAACCAGAATGTTTCCGACTCGCGCTTGGCGCGCAAGTTTACATCGGTCGCGGCTAGCTGTTGGCTGCTTGCGTAATAAGACGAACTCAGTTTGAATGCCCATGGATCGGGATCGCTGGCATCGGCCAAAGCCAAAGTTGTGGCGCAAGCCAAAAAGATCGCAATCAACAGTTTCATAGTCAGTGCTTCTAATAATTGAATGAATAATGATTTCAGTCACGTGAGGCGTGCCAGCGAATTTCGTGGACATGCGAAACGCGAAATTAGTTACCCCATTATTGCATTGAACCGCTGCCCAACTCACAGCGGCGCTGACAGGGCAACTAGCTTTTGCAGATCGGCTTCAATTACTGCCGGTGTCCGATAAGCGACTTCATCGCGCAAACGCGCCGTGTCAGCCACCATCACCGCAATATCATCTGGCCGATCCGGCAGTGCCCCGAGCTGCAAGAGTTCCGGGCGTCCCAACAGCCGCGCGATGGATTGCGCCAGCGAGGCGATCGTTTGCCCCTGCCCCGAGGCGACGTTGACCGGCCCGGTCACATCACTGCGCGTCAGCGCTGCAAGCGCATCGGCGACCCACCAGGTACTGGCGAAGTCGCGCACCTGCTGCCCGGAACTGCAAGCAGCGACCTCGCCGCGCAGCAAGGCCTGCACAATACTGGGTACGAGGCGTGCCACCGGTTCGTGCGGACCGAAAAGGTGAAAGAGTCGCGCCCAGGCGACTTGCGCGCCGGGATGCGCGTCGGCGATGTCAAACAGGCGCTGAGCCAACATCGCTTTTGCCCGCCCATACGCTGTGGCAGGCGCGATCAGGCGGCTTTCCGGCCAGGGAAGTTCGGCAGGCGCGACCTGCCAGTCATATTCGGCACAGCTACCAATACCGACAAGACGGCGTCCACCATTCGCAAAAAATTGTCTCGCAAGCGCGCAGGACGCCTCCAGCCACAAGAAATTTTCTGGCGCGCTCCAGTAACTGCCATGCGCGACGTACCAGGCTGCATGCACCAGATGCGTGGGACGAATTTCAGCAAGCAGAGCGCGCGCTTCAGCCGGGTTGAGTAACTCACACAGATGCCAGCTCACACCGGGAATTGGCGGGCCGACAGCGCGTCTGGCCTGCGCATGCACCGTCCAGCCACTGGACGCCAGGGCCCGCGCCAGCGGCAAGCCGACGAAGCCGCTTGCGCCGGTCAGAAGGACGGATTCAGGCATAGTCAGGCCAGTGACGATCGCGTTCGGAAATCATGGTCGGTGTTGCCGGCCACGCAATGGCGAAGGCCGGATCATCCCAGCGGCAGCCACGCGCATGTGCCGGCGAATACGGCACGTCGATCAGGTATTCGAGCAGCGCGGCGTCGCACAGCGTCAGAAAACCATGGGCGCAGCCACGCGGAATGAACAAGGCATTGCCGGTGTCGGCGCTGAGCGTGACAGCCCAATATTGTCCGCAGGTCGCAGAGTCTGCCCGCAAGTCGAGCGCCACGTCAAAGATCTGGCCGCGCAAACAACGCACGAGTTTTTGCTCCACTGCCGGGCCGACCTGAAAATGCATGCCGCGCAATGTGTGGCATGCAAAATTTTCCGACAAACTGGCCTGCACCGGGGCGAATTCAATTCCTGCATTGCCGAATGCATCACGACACCAGCTACGCCGAAACGCGCCGCGTTCGTCACCCTGCGAAGGACTGATGAGCTCGAACAGACCGGCAATGGGCGTGGCCAGGCATTCCATCAGTAGTACCGCAATTCAGGTACGGCCGTGACCAGCTCGCCATGAAAGCCAGCGGTTCGCAGCAGCGTGACAATTTCATCGGCGATGTTCCATGGAAGGATCAGGATACAGTCGGGTGCGAGCGCCAGCATTGCCTCGGGCGTCAGGACAGGAATGTGGCTACCGGGCAGCAATCGCCCGATCTTGCCGGGACTTCGATCAGCCACCGCGAGGATATCCCCGGCACCTGTGCCCGCTGCATTCAGGAAGGTATTGCCCTTGGCTGCGGCGCCATAGGCCGCGATGCGCTTGCCTGCCGCGTGGCTGGCAGATAACCACGACCGAAAGCCCTCCAGCACCGCTTTCACGCGCTGATCAAAGCCCGCGTAAAACGCGTCGTTATCGAGTCCGCGCGCGGCTTCTTCGGCGCGCAAGGATCGCACTCGATCGCTTGGCAGCACCATCGGCGTTGCGCACGCGAGCACCCGCATTGAGCCGCCATGCGTAGGCAGGCGCTCGAGATCGACGACATACAGTCCATGCCGAGCCAGCGCACGCTCCATTGCCAGCAAGGACCAATACGCGTAATGCTCATGGTAAATCGTATCGAACTGCACTCCGTCAACCAGCGTGAGCAATTGCGGCGCTTCAATCGACACCATGCCGTGCGCGCCGGCGAGTTGCGCAAGACCTGCGATAAAGTCATTCACATCCGGCACATGCGCCAGCACATTGTTGGCGATGACCAGATTTGCATGTCGCCCGAGTTGCCTAACGAGCGCCGCGGCACTGTCGCGACCAAGAAATGCCACCTCGGTCGGCACGCCATGTGCACGCGCGACTTCAGCCACATTGGCGGCAGGTTCAATGCCGAGACAAGGAATGCCCGCCGCAACAAAATTACGCAGCAAGTAGCCATCGTTACTGGCGACCTCGATCACCAGACTGTCGTGGTCCAACGCCAGCCGCTCAGTCATCGCGTCGCAAAAGTGCCGGGCATGCGCGAGCCAGGACGCAGAAGCTGAGGAAAAATACGCGTAATCGGAAAAGATGCCACGGGCGTCCACGATCGTATCGAGCTGCACGAGGCGACAAGCATCGCACACGACGGCGTGCAGCGGAAAGCGCGCTTCAGCATCCAGATCAGCATCCGGCGCAAGGTAAGAATTCGATACCGCCATGCTGCCGAGCTCGCAGAACGACGCGCCCAATTGGCCGCCGCAAGCGCGGCAGGCAGTTTGTGCGATGGCATAGTTCATGGCCCGGGCTCCTTGGATTTTGCAGAAAGAAATGCCGTCATGGCCGCTTGCGAATACGCCGGCATGTCGTCGCCATCGTCCCAGGCAGCGTACCAGCGGGCGGTCTCAGCGATGGCGCGCGACAGGTCGTAATGCGGCCGCCAGCCCAGTACCCCGGCAGCTCGACCGCTGTCGAGCGCGAGTCGCGGCTGTTCCGCCATGAGCGGGCCGCTGGCGACTAAGCACTGCAGCGCCTGGCCGGTCGCGCGCTGCCATTCGGTGAGCAAGTCACGCACTCGGCACTCGGCATCTTGCGGACCAAAATTAAAGGCAGCGGGGAAGCCCTGACGTTCCTGCTGCGCCAAGGCCTCGGCCAGCAGCAGGTAGCCGCTGATGACGTCATGCACATGCTGGAATGGTCGCGTAGCATCGGGATTACGCAACATCAAGGGCCGACCTGCACGGCGCGCCCGCACCAGATCAGGAATCAGGCGCTCCTGCGCGAAATCTCCGCCGCCGATGACATTGCCGGCGCGCGCCGTGGCCATGGGCGGCAACTCGCTTTTAAACGAATGGCACCAGCTCGCCACCACCAGTTCAGTGGCTGCTTTCGAGCTGCTGTAGGGATCATGCCCGCCCAGTGCATCGCTCTCGATGAAGGGCCGGCCGAGTGCATCGTGGCGATAGACCTTGTCCGAGGTGACGATCACTGCCGCGGCGACGCCAGCCGCGCCGCGCAGTGCCTGTAACAAGTGGATGGTGCCGTTGACATTGGTGGCGAAGGTGCCTGCAGGATCACGGTAACCCTCCCCGACCAAGGCCTGCGCAGCCATGTGAATGACGACGTC
Organism: Oxalobacteraceae bacterium; assembly: GCA_947448025.1. Lineage (GTDB taxonomy): Bacteria > Pseudomonadota > Gammaproteobacteria > Burkholderiales > Burkholderiaceae_D > CANFLV01. Next base: position 77,622 of record CANFLV010000003.1, read on the forward strand.
CGGCTGCGCCTTCTGCACGACCTGCGCCACGGCGGCGGCATCGCGGATGTCGACCATGTACGAAGCGCGCAAGCGGGCGGCGATGCCGAGTTGCGCAAAGGCGCCAAGCTCTGCGGGCGACAGCGACAGCCCAATCACGTCGGCGCCTAGCGCCTCGAGCATGAGGCAAGTCCATGCGCCTTTGAAGCCGGTATGCCCGGTCAGTAAAACCCGCTTACCGCGCCAGAAGGCACTGTCTGGGGCGCGGGTCACCAGCTTCTCCAGGGCGCCTGACCACTGGCCAGCAAATATTCGAGCTGGTCCCTGTCGCGCAAAGTGTCCATCGGCTGCCAGAAACCCTTATGGTCATACGCCTGCAGCTGGCCATCACGCGCAAGACTGCGCAAGGGTTCCTGTTCCCAGACGGTCGCGTCATCGGCAATGCGTTCCAGAACTTTGGGCGACAAGACAAAAAACCCACCATTGATCGTGCCGCCGTCGCCATCCGGCTTTTCAATGAAGGCCTGGACGCGCGAACCTTGCCGGGCCAGTGCACCAAAGCGGCCCGGCGGCGTAACGGAGGTCACGGTCGCCGCGCAGCCGTGCTCGCGATGGAAGGCAATCAGCCGGCCGATGTCGACATCGGCCACACCATCGCCATAAGTCATGCAAAAGGCCGCTTCGTCCTGCAGTAAATGGCCGACCCGACGCAGCCGCCCGCCGGTCTGCGTGTCTTCGCCGGTATCGATCAGGGCGATGCGCCAGGGTTCGGCAGCAGGTCGCAATACCTCGACCTGACCACTGCCAAGATCCACGGCGATATCAGAGGCATGCAAGGCATAGTTCAAAAAGTATTCCTTGATTTGCCAGCCGCGATAGCCGAGGCAGATGATGAAATCCGTCACGCCATGGCTGGCGTAGATTTTCATGATGTGCCAGAGAATGGGCTTGTCGCCGATATTGACCAGCGGCTTGGGCCGCAGCGTGGTTTCTTCGGACAGGCGCGTGCCGCGTCCGCCGGCCAGGATGACTGCTTTCATAAGGAAGCGACCTCCATCGCCTTGCGGTAAAAGTGATCCACGAAACGCGCCGACTGCCCCAGCGGACGGGCGCGGATCATGTCGCGCAAGCCATGGCGCAGCTGCAGTCTTTTTGCCCGGTCTTGCGCGAGCATGACGGCACGCTCGACATAGTCCGCGACTGTGAAGGCAGCCAGTTCAGGCAGTCCGGCATTGACGAGATTGGAATACGAAATACGTTCGAAGAAGGCCTCGCCGACCAGGCTCACAGTGGGTACGCCCATCCACAGAGACTCACAGGTCGTGGTACCGCCGACATGCGGCATGCTGTCGAGCGCAATATCGATGGCGTTGTAATGTTGCAGATGCGTGCCGCGCACGCCGATGAAGTCAATGCGCGCCGGATCGACGTCACGCACGGCGAATGCCGCACGGGCATTGGTGACGAAGCTGGCGGTGGCCGCTTCAGGCCGCAGGAACAGAAAATGCGCGCCCGGCACGCTGCGCAATACCGCGGCCCATGCATCAACACAGGCACCTGTAATCTTGTAGGGATTATTGGCAGTGCCGAAGCTCAAATACCCTCGCCTATCTTCGGGTAAGTCGTGCGCAATAGACTCAGGACCGAAGCCATGCTCGCCGACCGTGACCCAGGTTTCGGGCAATTCGAAAGGCTGTTCGAGCAGCAGGCGCGGATCGCTCGGGCGCAGGTAGGGATCGACGAGGATGTAATCGATGGATTTCAGACCCGCCGAATGCGGATAGCCGAGCCAACTCGCACCGATGCGCGCGGGACGATAAGCCATGACTTCGAGCTTGTTCATGGCTGTGCTGCCGCCAAGCTCAAAGAGCATATCGAGGCTGTCGGCCGCGATGCCTTCAGCCACTTCATGATCGGGTCGCTTCGGCCACCACCGAAATGCCGTGACCTGACTTTCAATCAAGGCCTGCATTTTGCTGCGTGGCCCTTCATAGAACGAATAGCAAAATACTTCCACGCGATCGCGGTCATATCCCTGCAGTAAAGGCCGTGCGAAATGCCCCACCGGATGGTCGCGCAAGTCGCTCGACATGAAGCCGATACGCAGCTTACGTTTGAGTGACAGTGCCGGCATGGCCATCGTTGTTACCGGCGTGATGCGTGCTTCGACCCGGCGGCCCCATTCGCGATGCCACTGCAGCAGGCGCAAACGGTCTTCATTGTTTTGAATCTGGCCCAATTCATAATGCACCAGCGAGTGCCGCCCTTCCGCCTGCCAATGCGGCAGCAAATCGGCCATGGCGCCGGTCGCGGCCATGCGTTCGAGATCCATCATGCGCTGGAAGACGGTACGCAAGCTGCGCGCGGTTCGCACACTCTGCGCAGGATGGGCGCGTTGCAGGACGCAAGCCGCCGCGTACGCCTCTTCCATATGCGCTGCCTCGCTGTCATAACGACTGCGCGAGAGACTTTCAACCAGTGCTTCAGCCGCAATCCAGGAATCGGGATTGGCCGCGATTGCGCGACGAAACGCGGCATTTGCGGCGCGTAGATTGCCATCACCATGCAAGCGACCGAGCATGATATTGGCGGCAAGATGGCCAGGTTCATTTGCCAGCAAAGTATCCAGCAAGCCATGCGCCCTCTCACTGTTACCTGTGCGTGAATGGATGCGTGCCAGCATGACGACGGCTTCAGTATCGGTGGGATTTTTAGTCAGGAATTTTTCGGTGACGCCAATGGCATCATTAAAACGCTGCAGCCTCAGCAAGGTCTGCACGTATGCCTCGGTGATGCGCCAATTATCTGGCAACAAGGTCAGTCCCTTGGCAAAGCTGGCAAGCGCAGCGGCATATTTTCCCTGCTTGTAGAGCGCCCATCCCTGCAGCTGCCACTGCCCGGCATCCGCAGGATTGAGCAAGACGCCCTGTCCGAACGCCTGCGCGGCGGCGACGAAATCGGCGCGCATTTCATGGACATTGCCGATGTTTTGCCAGACGGAAGAACTACGCGGATTCAGCTTGCGCGCCGTGTCCAGCAGACGCAAGGCCGATGAATACTGGCCGAGGCGTTTATAGAGCACGCCGAGCAGGTTGGCCAGCTCAAAATCTTTGGCGTTTCTTGCCCGCACGGGCGCCAATAGCGCGACAGCCTCGGCATGACGCTGCAAGGCGCTAAGCGAAATGGCATGCATGCCGCCCTGAATGCGCATCGATGCCCCAAGCGCACGTGCCTGTTCAAAGGCGGCGACAGCTTCCTGATGGTCGCCATTGCGTGCGAGCGTGAACGCGAGCTGTTGCCAGTTTCCCGAAGACGCAGGTTCTTCACTAACGCGTAATCGAAGTGCCGCAATGTCGGCGAGAAGATCGCCGCTCACGCGCGGCTTGAGCGGCTTGGCCGGCTTGGCCGGCACGCGCCCCTTGTTACCTGATTTTTTCACTCGTTTTCCTTTTACTCACCAGTCACCGGCTTTGACTCTGCGACGATATGGGGGCACCTATGACGGCTTGCCTTGCGCGGATTTCAAACCCTTAAGTCACTTTATGATTCGCAAAAATAAATGTCAAATTCACAACTGCTTGTGTTGCACAAAGTGACTGGTGAGGCAATGATGGAAAATATTTTTGGTGAAAAAAGGAGGTGGAACGAAAGCAATGCTGACAGCCTGTCTTGCTTACAACAGGCTGGGACGGGCACTCGATGGCCCTGATAAAACGTCGCTTACATAGAAACAGCCGTTGCAGTAATTCCGGCAGCCACGAGCATGGCGCGCCACTTAGCCTGTTTGCAGCGATGAAGGCGCATTAATCGTCGCCTTTTTTACGCCGCTTCGCATACTCAAAGATCGTAATGCCGGTCAATAAAATCAGGGCCAGCGGCGCCATCGCGCCGCAGTACCAGGCGATCATCCGCATCAAAGGACTGCGCTCGAACAGGGAGACAAAGGGGTGTTCGTCGACCACTGGGCTCGGCACGGTCGCCTCTTGCGCTGGGGTCGGCTGGATGGACACCATCAGTAAAGGCGGCTCAGCAGTCATGCATGGCGCGGACGCTGACCTGTCGGTATTGTCGCAAACAGCTAACTTTGGCGGCACAGGCTGGCCGGCGGCTTGCAAACCGCAGCAGAAGGCAAGCAGGGAAATGCCGAGACAGGAACGAAAACCCATAATGGATCCAGAATTTAAAGATATTGGCGTCAAAGTACCATGAAGCGTCCATGCGCCGCAGGACAAACAAGTTCATGCGGGCACAGCAGATAAAATGCCCGCTTTTGCTCAGACAAGGCGCTGGCAAAAAAACCGTACGGATCTACTACTTTTGGGGCGCTACAAGCAAGGCATCATCTGCATTACACTAAAAAGGAAGAGACCAGAATCACCGATAGACTTGAGTCCTGTGCGTCTTAATTTTCGGGAGACCAATATCATGACGAACGTGATCGATAGTGTAGACAATGAGCGCAAGGCAAAGTTGGCTGCGTCCGCGATTGCGCGCGCAGCGTATTTGAAACAGGAACGCCTGGCACATCAAGTAACGCCACCGCCCCTCGCAATGCCACGAATCGACAATCCTGCGCCGCGACTGTTTGCATTCTTGTTAGCCTTAGGAAAACGTTGACGTTTTATCCCTGACGTCGGCCCCCGAAATGCATGGTCAATGCGAGCTCACTGCCCATCAGTTTTGATTCGGCATCCTGTGATCGGCTTGCAAGCCGCCACTACGATCTCGAACGCGCGATGCGCACGCCATTTCTTTGTAATGAAAAAAGCCCCTGACGGGGCTTTTTTTGAATACTGGAGGAGAAGGAGGGATTCGAACCCTCGGAACCTTTCGGTTCGCCTGATTTCGAATCAGGTACATTCGACCACTCTGCCACTTCTCCTTTTTCGGTCGATTCTTACTGCGGGTTAGGCAGCAAAGCGTGCGATTATAGCAGAGTCTTTTTGCGTTCGTCACAGCTTTCTAGAGTGAGCCCCGATTATTTATGACGCCGCAGGGATCAGCCGCTCAAGACCACCCATGTACGGCCGCAATACCTCCGGAATCACAACGCTGCCATCGGCTTGCTGGTAATTTTCCAGCACCGCCACGAGCGTGCGCCCCACAGCGAGTCCGGAACCGTTGAGCGTGTGCAGCAGTTCCGGCTTGCCCTGCGCATTGCGGAAACGCGCCTGCATGCGACGCGCCTGGAAGGCGTCCATGTTCGACAGCGATGAAATTTCGCGATAGGTATTTTGCGCCGGCAGCCAGACTTCGAGGTCATAGGTCTTGGCTGAGCCAAAGCCCATGTCACCGGTGCACAACGCCATTACACGATACGGCAGGCCGAGTCCCTGCAGGATCGCTTCGGCGTGACCGACCATTTCCTCCAGCGCTGCGGCTGAATTTTCCGGATGGACGATCTGCACCATTTCGACTTTATCGAACTGATGCTGACGGATCATGCCGCGCGTATCGCGACCGTAGCTGCCAGCCTCGGAGCGGAAGCATGGCGTATGTGCCGTCATCTTCAGCGGCAAAGCGTCGGCCGCAAGGATTTCGTCGCGCACGAGATTGGTCAGGGTGACTTCGGAAGTCGGAATCAGGTAGAGCGTCTCGCCCTCGCCTTCCTGGCCGCCTTTTTTTACGGCGAACAGGTCTGCCTCAAATTTAGGCAATTGACCCGTGCCGCGCATGGAGTCGGCATTGACCATATAGGGCGTATAGCATTCGGTGTAACCATGCAGCTCGGTATGCGTATTGAGCATGTATTGCGCCAGCGCGCGGTGCATGCGGGCGATGCCGCCTTTCATGACCGAGAAACGTGATCCGGTCAGTTTGACAGCCGCATCGAAGTCCAGTCCGAGGCCGGCGCCGATATCGACATGATCTTTGATCTCGAAATCAAAACTCGGCGGCGTGCCGAATTTGCGGACTTCGACATTGCCGGTCTCATCGAGGCCGACCGGTACCGACGCATCCGGCAGGTTCGGAATCGATAGCATGAAGTCACTGATTTTCAGCTGTAATTGTTCGAGACGCTCGGCGGAGGATTTCAATTCATCGGCAATGCCGCCGACTTCGGCCATCACGGCGGAGGCGTCTTCGCCTTTGCCCTTCATCATGCCGACTTGTTTGGACAGGGAATTACGCTTGGCCTGCAGTTCTTCGGTGCGGCTCTGGAGCAGCTTGCGTTCAGCTTCGAGCGTATTGAATCCGTCGACGTCGAGCGCGTAATTGCGGCTCGCCAGACGGGCGGCGACGGTGGCGATATCTTTGCGGAGCAGTTGAATGTCGATCATGGCAGGCAGGTTTCTGATTTCTAAAACGTCATTGTACCAAGCCGGCCGAATTGGCCGTAGCTGTCGTACAGGGGCAGCAGCAAATTGACTTATATTTTGCCGGCATTTTTATCGAGTTCACGCAGCCAGGCAAGCTTGTCGGCGATCTTGCCTTCGAGTCCGCGCGGCACCGGCTGGTACCAGCCCGGCTCGGCTATGCCTTCAGGGAAGTAGGTTTCACCGGCCGCATAGGCGTCCGGCTCGTCATGTGCGTAACGGTACTCGTGTCCATAGCCGAGTTCCTTCATCAGCTTGGTCGGCGCATTACGAAGATGGACCGGGACCTCACGCGATTTATCTTTGGCGATGAAGGCTTTCGCGGCATTGAAGGCCTTGTAGCCGGCATTGCTCTTGGCTGCCATGGCGAGATAGATCAAGGCTTGGCCGAGCGCCAACTCACCTTCGGGCGAGCCGAGCCGCTCGTAAGTCGCTGCCGCGTCATTGGCGATTTGCATCGCGCGTGGATCGGCCAGGCCAATGTCTTCCCAAGCCATGCGCACGATACGGCGCGACAGGTATTTCGGATCCGCGCCGCCATCGACCATGCGGCAAAACCAGTACAGTGCCGCATCCGGATTGGAACCGCGTACAGATTTGTGCAAGGCCGAAATCTGGTCGTAAAAATTGTCGCCCCCCTTGTCGAAGCGCCGTGAATTCAAAGTCAGCGCATTGTCGACAAAATCAGCATCGATCAGGGTGACACCGGTCGAAGCAGCTGCTGTTTCGGCCTGCTCGATCAGGTTCAGGAAGCGCCGCGCATCGCCATCGGCATAGCCGATCAGCGTCGTGATCGCGACCTCATCAAAGTCGAGATGGCCAACGCGCATCGCACGCGCTTTTTGCAGCAGCTCGCGCATTTCGCTGTCGGTGAGTGACTTCAGCACATACACCTGCGCCCGCGAGAGCAAGGCGGAATTGACTTCGAAGCTCGGATTTTCCGTGGTCGCGCCGATGAAGGTCACGAGACCCGATTCGACAAATGGCAGCAGAGCATCCTGCTGTGATTTATTGAAGCGGTGGATTTCATCGACGAACAACAAGGTGTGTTTGCCATGCTGATCAAGATTATTTTGCGCCTGCTCCATGGCCGCACGAATATCCTTCACGCCCGCAAACACCGCCGACAAGGCGATGAATTCACTATCAAAGGCGTTCGCCATCAAACGCGCCAACGTGGTCTTGCCCACGCCCGGCGGGCCCCACAGAATCATCGAGTGCGCCTTGCCCGCATCGAAAGCGAGTCGCAGCGGTTTGCCCGCGCCCAGCAGATGCGTCTGACCACAAACTTCGGCCAAGGTTTTAGGTCGCAGGGCTTCGGCCAGCGGCTGCTGCGGGGCGATCTTGAACAGATCCGTCATGGCCCAAATACGTCCGCGCCCTTGGGCACGACAAACTTGAACTGGTTCGCAGATATCGCCGGATTCTTGTTGAAATTATTGAACTGCAATAACGAGACCTGACCGAAGGAGTCGCGTAATTCCATCGCCAGCGGCACACCATCCTTGAAGCCGATGCCGATCTGGTCGAAGGTCGTGTCCTTGGCTTTCGGCGTGGCGCTCAACCATTCGAGGCCTTCTTTCGTGCCGGCCTCAGCGAGCGTGAAATTTTGCTCGAGGTCATTACTGCCAAACAGGATCGCTGCCGGTGACGAGCCTAGCGCGTTGCCGAGTTTTTTTACGGTGACCTGATTCAGATCTTTATCGTAGATATAGAGTTTCTCGCCATCGGCCTGCAGCGTCTGTTCGTAAGGCTTCAGGTAAGCCCAGGTGAATTTGCCGGGACGCGCGAAGATGAAAGTGCCGCTGGCCGAGCTGGAAATTTTGGCGCTGCCACTATCGGTCTTCACGAGGCGCTGCGTGAATTCACCACTGGCGGCTTTGGTGCTGGCGACGAAGGCCTTGAATTGCGCCAGCGCCGAGGCTTGCGCGAGGCTGCAGGCAAGGCTGAATGCGCCCAGCAAAAGAAGGCGCAGCGGTGTAGCAGGACGTGCAAAATGAATCATCATTTCCTATTCGGCGGTGTTACCGGCCGGGACCAGGATTTCCCGATTCCCGTTGGATTGCATGGTCGAGACTACACCGCTTTGCTCCATCTGTTCCAGCAAACGCGCAGCCCGATTGTAACCAATGCGCAGATGGCGCTGCACCAGCGAGATCGAGGCACGACGATTTTTCAGGACGATGGCGACGGCTTGATCGTAAAGCTGATCGGCTTCGCCGCCACCCTCGCCGGCCGGCGCGCCGTCCGCACCACCGTCTTCCAGCACGCCACCTTCCAGGATGCCGTCAATGTAATTCGGTTCCCCTTGCGTTTTCAGGTACTTGACCACGCGATGCACTTCTTCATCCGACACGAAGGCGCCATGTACACGCACCGGCAAGCCTGTACCCGGCGGCATGTACAGCATGTCGCCCATGCCAAGCAAGGCTTCCGCGCCCATCTGGTCGAGAATCGTGCGCGAGTCGATCTTGCTGCTGACCTGGAAGGCGATGCGCGTTGGAATATTCGCCTTGATCAGGCCGGTGATGACGTCCACCGACGGCCGCTGTGTCGCCAGGATCAGATGCAGGCCGGCCGCGCGCGCCTTTTGTGCAATACGCGCGATCAGCTCTTCGACTTTTTTACCGACGACCATCATCAGGTCAGCCAATTCATCGATGATGATGACGATGGTCGGCAGCTCTTCGAGCGGCTCCGGTGCGTCGGGCGTGAGGCTGAAGGGATTCGGAATTTTTTCTTCGCGTTTATTGGCGTCGATGATTTTCTGGTTATAGCCGGCGAGGTTACGCACGCCCAGCTTGCTCATCAGTTTATAGCGGCGCTCCATCTCGGCCACAGCCCAGTTCAGTGCATGGCCGGCCTGGCGCATGTCGGTCACGACGGGTGCCAGCAGATGCGGGATGCCTTCATAGACCGACATCTCGAGCATCTTCGGATCGATCAGGATCATGCGCACATTTTTCGGATCGGACTTGTACAGCAGCGACAGAATGGTCGCATTGATGCCGACGGATTTACCGGAACCGGTCGTACCGGCCACCAGCAGATGCGGCATCTTGGCAAGGTCGGCCACGACCGGATTACCGGCGATGTCCTTGCCCAGCGCGACAGTCAAACTTGAGGCACTGTCGTTATAGACTTTCGAGCTCAAGATTTCGGTCAGGCGCACGATTTGCCGTTTCGGATTAGGCAATTCCAGGCCCATATAATTCTTGCCCGGGATCGTCTCGACCACGCGGATAGAAGTCAGCGACAGCGAACGTGCAAGGTCGCGTGCGAGGCCGACGATCTGGCTGCCTTTGACGCCCGTTGCTGGTTCTATTTCATAACGCGTAATGACCGGACCGGGATAAGCGGCCACGACCTTGGTGACGATGCCGAAGTCGGACAGCTTTTTCTCGATCAGGCGACTCGTGAATTCCAGCGTTTCAACGCTGACAGTTTCCTGTACCGGCGGCGGCTCGTCGAGCAGCGACAAAGGCGGCAGATTCGTCTCCGGCATGTCGTTGAACAGCGAGACTTGCCGCTCTTTTTCAACGCGCTCGGATTTCGGTACGGAGACGACTTGCGGCTCGATGCGGATGGCCGGCGCTTCGACGATCTTGGCGCGCTCGTGGACCACGACTTCTTCGCGCTTGACGGCGGCGACATGGCCGAGCTTGCGGTCTTCGTAGGCGGCGATGAAATTACGCACACCGTCGATCACCATGTCGAAGCCGGTGCCGATTTTTTCAGCAATTGTCAGCCACGACACATGAAAATACAAACTGAAGCCGAGACCAAAGGTCATCAGCAAAAACAGCGTCGCGCCCGTAAAGCCGAAAGCCGACTGCGCCCCGCCGCCAATCAGCTCGCCGATCACGCCGCCCGGCGCGCGCGGCAATTGCACCTTCAGCGAATACATGCGCAGGTATTCGATACCGACGCTGCCGACTACCAGCACCACGAAGCCGAAAGCGCGCACGAAGCCGACCGTGCGATGTTCCGGCTCGGGTTCGACCTGCAGCAGGAATTTATGCGACAGGCGCCGGTAACCGCTGAGCACCGCATGCAACAACAGGATGCACAGCCACCATGACGAAAAGCCAAAAATGAAGAGCATCAAGTCGGCCACCCATGCGCCTATGCGTCCGCCCCAGTTCGCCAGGCGCGGCACCACGTTCGCATGCGACCAGCCGGGGTCAGCCTTCGAGTAAGTCGCGAATATCAGAATCATGTAGGCGGTCACGACCGCTTGCACCATCCAGCGCGCCTCGGACAGCAGGCGCACGAGCCGGTGCGGCAGTGGCGGCACATCGGCGGAGGTACTACGGGTATAGCCTGGATTTGTCTTGGTCATTTGTCAAAGCGTTAATGCGGTACCGGATCTCTTCAGGGCGCGAAGGAGCATGCGCCAGCGCCTGACATTCTACTCAGGATGGCGAGCTTATAGTGTAATGATGCGCGATTTTGACTGGAAATCCGCACTTCACAGTGGCGCACAACGGAATCGGCCCGGCCGGCTCGCGAATGTTCGGCATCGACTATAATCGAGACCTGTTTTTCGGCACTCCAGCGCGTCCGGCGCTTTCCATTTTCATCATTCAGGTAAATTGCTATGAGCACTCCCAAACATGCGCAGGTCTTGATTCTCGGTTCCGGCCCCGCCGGCTACAGCGCTGCCGTCTACGCCGCGCGCGCCAATCTGAACCCGGTGCTGATCACCGGCGTCGAACAAGGCGGCCAGCTGATGACGACCACGGATGTAGAAAACTGGCCCGGCGATCCGATGGGCGTGCAAGGCCCGGAACTGATGCAGCGCCTGTTGCAGCATGCCGAACGCTTCAAGACTGAAATCGTGTTCGACTATGTGCATACCACCATGCTCAATGAAAAGCCGATCCGCCTGATCGGCGACGCCGGCGAATATACCTGCGACTCGCTCGTTATCGCCACTGGCGCCTCGGCGCAGTACCTTGGCCTGGCATCCGAAGAAACCTTCATGGGCAAAGGTGTCTCCGCGTGCGCGACCTGCGACGGCTTTTTCTACAAGGGCCAGGAAGTCGCGGTCATCGGCGGCGGCAATACTGCGGTTGAAGAAGCGCTCTACCTGTCCAATATCGCCAAAAAAGTCACCGTCATCCATCGCCGCGACAAATTCCGCGCTGAAGCGATCCTCATCGACCGCCTGATGGCCAAGGTCGCGGAAGGCAAGATTGAAGTCAAATGGAACCATACGCTCGAAGAAGTCCTCGGCGACCAGAGCGGCGTGACTGGCATGCGCATCAAGTCGACCAAAGACGATAGCGAAAGCACGGTCACTCTGCACGGCGTGTTCATCGCCATTGGCCATAAGCCGAACACCGCGATTTTCGATGGCCAGCTGGACATGCATAACGGTTACATCCGCACCAAGGGTGGCCAGGAAGGCTTCGCGACAGCGACCAGCGTGCCCGGCGTGTTCGCGGCCGGCGATGTACAGGATCACATCTATCGGCAAGCCATTACCAGCGCCGGCACCGGCTGCATGGCGGCGCTGGATGCACAGCGTTATCTCGAAGGTCTCGAAGCGTAATTTTTCGGGGTAATTGCATATGGGCGCAACGATGAAGGATTTTTCTGCGCTGAAGTCACTCAAGGGCGACTTGAAGGCGCAGGAAGAAGCGCGCAAGGTCGCCGAAGCGGAACGACTGCGCGCGCAGGCGCAGGCAAAGCTGGAAGCCGACCTGTTCCGCCGCAGTATCGGCGAAGTCGCGACGCTGGCGCCGCCGGATAAATTGACACCGATCACGCCGCGTCCGCTGCCGATCGCGCGTCAGCATCTGGCCGACGAACAGCGCGCGCTGCAGGAATCGCTGTCGGATGAATTCAGTATCGAGACCCTGCTCGAGACCGATGAGTCGCTCAGTTTTGCGCGGCCCGGCATCGGCAGCGATACGCTGCGCAAACTCAGGCGCGGCCATTGGGTGATCCAGCATCAGCTGGATTTACATGGCTTACGTACGGAAGAAGCGCGTGAGGCGCTGATTGAATTTTTACGCAGCTGCGGCAAACGCGGCTTGCGCTGCGTGCGCATCATTCATGGCAAGGGGCTGGGTTCGGTCAACAAGGAGCCGGTCTTGAAAAACAAGGTCAGGAACTGGCTGGTGCAGAAGGATGAGGTGCTGGCCTTCTGTCTTGCACGCCCGGCCGATGGCGGCGCCGGGGCAATGATCGTTTTGTTGAAGTCGCACTAATCACGGGGCTCGATCTGCCAGTACGGAATACCGAGCCCTGTTTGCATCTTAAACTGCGTCCGGGCCAGTCTCGCCTGTGCGTATGCGGATGACCTGTTCCACTTCCTGCACAAAAATCTTGCCGTCACCGATCTTGCCGGTGCGCGCCGCCCGGATGATCGCGTCGATCGCGGCATCTACGCCTTGATCATCGACCACCGCTTCAATTTTTACCTTCGGCAGAAAATCCACCACATATTCGGCGCCGCGATACAGCTCGGTATGGCCTTTCTGGCGACCGAAGCCTTTGACTTCGGTGACGGTCAGGCCGGTGATGCCGACCGCGGCCAGGGCTTCGCGTACTTCATCGAGCTTGAATGGTTTGATAATCGCTGTGATCTGTTTCATGTGAGCTCCTTGGTGTTGGCGTAGTACTAAAATTTTGCCGCATATCTCATTCACGAAAACGTGAAGTAATCGGATAACGCCAGTCACGTCCGAAGGCGCGGTGCGTAACGCGAATGCCGACCGGCGCCTGACGTCGTTTGTATTCATTAATCTTGATCAGATGCGTCACGCGCCGCACATCGACCTCCGGGTAACCTGCTGCGATGATGTCGTCGAGGCTGCGGTTCTCCTCCATGTACATGCGCATGATCGCATCCAGCACCTCGTATTCGGGCAAGGAATCCTGATCGGTCTGGTCCGGACGCAATTCCGCCGACGGTGCGCGCGTCAGTATGCGCTGCGGGATCACGTCCGACACGGTATTGCGGTAGGCGCAGAGACGATAGACGAGCGTCTTGGCGATATCCTTGATGACCGCGAAGCCGCCGGCCATGTCGCCATAGAGCGTACAGTAACCGACGGCCATTTCACTCTTGTTGCCGGTCGTGAGGACGATCTGGCCATGCTTGTTGGACATGGCCATGAGGAGCGTACCGCGGATGCGTGCCTGCAGGTTTTCTTCGGCGGTGTCTTCGGCGAGGCCCTTGAAATCCTCGGCCAGCGCACTGCGAAACGCCGCGAAGCAGTCGGCGATGGCGATTTCATCATAGCGCACGCCCAGACGCCGCACCATGTCACGTGAATCAAGCAGGGAAATGTCCGCAGTGTAGGGCGACGGCATCATCACCGCGCGCACCTTGTCAGCGCCCAGTGCGTCAACCGCGACTGCCAGCGTGAGCGCGGAGTCAACTCCACCCGACATGCCCAGGAGCGCACCAGGAAAGCCATTCTTGCCGACGTAATCGCGTACGCCCAGCACCAGCGCCTTATAAACTTGCGCCTCGATAGTCAAATCTGCTTCATTGTGCGCAGGCTGCGGCACAGCGTCGATGAAAGCGATGAGCTGCAGATCTTCCTCAAAATGGCGCAACTGGCATAGAAGTGCGCCACTGCTGTCCATCACAAATGAGTGGCCATCAAAAATCAGTTCATCCTGACCGCCGACGAGATTGGCGTACACCAGCGCCATGCCATACTGGCTGACATTGGCGCGCATGCTCGCATGGCGCACATGCGACTTGCCCATGTGGTAGGGCGAACCATTCGGCACCAGCAAGACCTGCGCACCGGCCGCCTTGGCGCGCATCGGCGCATGCGGATACCAGGTGTCTTCACAAATATTGAGGCCGAAGCGGGTGCCTTTGACGTCAAACACTAAGGCTTGCTGCCCGGTCGAAAAATAACGCTTCTCGTCGAATACGGTATCGTTCGGCAAATCGCTCTTGAAGTAAGAACCGAGCAGTTCGCCATTGCACACGACCGAGGCAGCGTTGTAGCGCGCGCCCTCATGCAGCACTGGATGGCCGATCACCACATGCAAGTCTTTGAACTGCGCGAGTTCAGCTGTCAGCGCGGCAAACGCGGCTGCGGTTTTTGCGTAGAATGATTGTCGCAGTAGCAGGTCTTCCGGCGGATAGCCGACCAGGGATAGCTCGGGCGTGACGACAATATCGGCGCCCTGGGCTGCAGCTCGGGCGCAGAAGTCCAGAATCCGTGCCTGATTGCCGGCCAGGTCCCCGACGGTACTATTGATTTGCGCGATGGCGACGTTGACTGTCATGACGGTGTGAATGCAGGTTGAAACAAACTGTTGAAAACGAAAATTTTAGCGAAAAGGCCAAACCCCATAGTGAATTATCGCACGCGCATCGTACCTTCTCTTCTTGATATCGGCCAGACGGCTTGGGACACGCTCGTTAGCAGCCAGGCCGATGCCAATCCCTTCCTGTCCTTCGCCTTCCTGAACGCCTTGCACGAGACCGGCTGCGCCTCGGCCGCGACCGGCTGGCAACCGCAATTCATCACCTTGTGGCGCGAGGACCAGCTCTGCGCAGCCTTGCCGCTCTACCTGAAAAGCCATTCATACGGCGAGTATGTGTTCGACTGGGCATGGGCCGATGCCTATCGCCGCAATGGTCTCGACTATTATCCGAAGCTGCTGTCGGCGATTCCGTTTACGCCCGTTACCGGTGGTCGGTTGCTCGCACTCGATAGTGACGCTGAGGCCGCGTTGATCGAAGCGCTCGTTGATTTACAAAAAGACAATGATGTTTCGTCGACCCATGTGCTGTATCCGCCGCAAGCCCAGGCCAATGCGCTCGCTCGCGCCGGCTTCCTCTTGCGCAGCGGTGTGCAATTCCATTGGTTGAACCAGGGCTACCGCGATTTCGACCAGTTCCTCGAACAGCTCGAACGCAAGAAGCGCAAGAATATCCGTGCCGAGCGACGCAAGGTACAAGAAGCCGGCGTCACCTTCCGGCATGTTCCCGGTAGCGAAGCCAGCGCCGCCGACTGGCATTTTTTCCAGCGCTGCTACAACAATACCTATGCCGAGCATGCCTCCACGCCCTACCTGAACCTGGAATTTTTTCTCAGCATCGGCGAAAAAATGCCAGAAAATCTTTTGCTCATCGTCGCCGAGCGCGACAATCATCCGATCGCATCCTCGTTGTTGATGCATACAAACGACACTCTGTACGGTCGCTACTGGGGCGCGATCGAGACGGTTCCCTGCCTGCATTTCGAGACTGCGTATTACCAGCCGCTGGAATTTTGCATCGCCCGCGGCATCGCCTGTTTCGAAGGCGGCGCACAAGGCGAACACAAGATGGCGCGCGGCTTTCTGCCTGTGAAAACATGGTCGGCACACAGCCTCGCACACCCGGCTTTTGCGGACGCGATCGAGCGTTTTCTTGAGCGCGAACAGGGTGGTATCGACACGTATATGGACGAGCTCAACGAGCGTAATCCGTTTCGATAAAGGTGCTGCAGGCGGGCTGATGCACGCTGAATTTTGCCGGTAGTCGCAGCGCGTTTCAAAATTCCAGTTGAACAACTGGAACATTTTTTTTGTCGTCGATATAGTGAAATCGCTGACAGCGGATGACTTCGATTTATCTGGTCTGTGCCAGGATAGTGTCGATCATCGTTGTTCTGCGACTGACTAACTTTGACGACATCCATGCCACTACTCGCCCGCTCTCGCCGACCTGACACTGCACGCTTTGCCTGGTGCGCCGGACTGGTCGCCTGTCTTACGGCTTGCGCACCACTCGGCCCGGACTACGTCCGACCTGCGCAAAACATTCAATCGCAATGGAGCCCGATACCAGAGCCTGTCGGGACCGCAGCCACTTTGCAGCCGTGGTGGCAGCAATTTGGCGACCCGACCCTGGTGACCCTGCTCGAGATGGCGCGCACGGCCAATCCCAGCATGCAAAGTGCGGCTTTGCGCATCGCCCAGGCGCAGGCCCAGCTGGGCATCACGCAAACCGGCATGCATCCCTCGGTGCAGCTATCGACCGGGGCCAGTTTCACCAAGCCCGACACAATTTCGCAAATACTCGGCAAAACCGATGGCAGCACGGCCGCGCAATTCGCGCTGCAATCTTCCTGGGAGCCTGACTTCTGGGGCAAGGTAAGACGCGGCGTGGAAAGCGACCAGGCCAGTTTCATGTCCAGCGTCGCCGCCTACCGTGCGGCGCAGGTCTCGCTTGAGGCAAGCGTGGCCAGCACCTATTTTGGCTGGCGCACCCTGGGACTAAGGCTGGACATCGCCGAAGGTAACCTGAAGCAGCAAGCCGACAGCCTGCGCATCGCCGATGCGCGCTTCCGTGGCGGCGCGACCTCTGAGCTTGACCGGCATCAGGCACAGACACAATATGAACAAACACAGGCGCAGATTCCGCTGCTGCGCGCCTCCTTGCAGCAGGCTGCCCATGCGCTGAGCATCCTGCTCGGCCAAGCGCCCGATTACTTCGACAAGGCCTTTAGTGTGCGAGGTGATCTGTCACAGCCACCGACAGTCTTGCCGGGTACATTGCCGCTGGATTTACTGCAGCGAAGGCCGGATGTAGTGCAGGCAGAACTCGCCGCGATCGCGCAATTGGCGCGCATCGGGCAAGCGCAGGCGGCCTTGTATCCGAGCTTTTCGCTCAGCGGCAGCTTCGGCTTTCAAGCGAGCGATGCAGGCAATCAAAGACTCAGCGATATTTTTAGCTGGAACAATCAGGTCCGCTCCATCAGTGCCGGCTTGCTGTTCCCGATCTTCGATCGCGGTCGGATCAAAAATCAGGTCAAGGTGCAGGACGCCCTGTTCGAACAGGCCCTGCGTAGTTATGAAACCCAGGTACTCAAGGCGCAGCAGGAAGTGGAAGATGCGCTGGCCAATATCGCCAGTGGCAATGCGGCACGTTTAAGCCTGCTGCGCGCGCGCGATGCCGTGCGGCGCAGCGCCGACCTGTCCATGCAACGCTATCTTGCGGGTGCCAGCGATTACACCACCGTCACCACGAGCGAGCAGGCACGACTGCAAGTCGAAGACGCATTACAGCAAACCGAGGGCAATCTCTTGCAGGCGTGGGTCGCCGTATTTCGCGCACTCGGTGGTGGCTGGGATGGCGACCTGACGCCACCGGAATTCGCACCGAAAACCTCAAGCCGGAGACCCTGAAAATGAAACGATCTGCCAATACCACCCTGCTACTGCTGACCCTGGCCGTTTGCACAGCTTGCGGCAAACGTGAAAATCCAGCGGCAGCATCGAATGCACCGCCCCTGGTAACGGTCGCCGCGCCGCGCGAAACCATGGTCAGCGATGTGATCGAACTTGATGGCATCGTGACGCCATCGGCCAGCGTGAATCTGGTCGCGCGCGTGGCCGGCTTTTTGCTGGCCACGCCTTTCATTGAAGGTGAACAGGTACGCAAAGGCCAGCTACTGTTCCTGATCGAACCCGATAGCTACAGGGAGCAAGTGCGCCTGAACCAGGCGCGACTCGATCAGGCGCGCGCCGATGCTGACCGGCAGGCCACCCTGCTCAAACAGAACGCCACTTCGCAATCCAGCGTCGAAAATGCGCGTTCGCAGATGAAGCAGGCAGAAGCGAATCTGCGTTTGGCACAAATCAACCTTGGTTACTGTGAAGTGCGCGCGAGCTTCGATGGCGTGATCGGCAAACGCTTGGTCGATGCCGGCAATTATGTCGGCGCCGCGCCCGGCGGCACTGTACTGGGCACGCTGCAACGCCTGCGTCCCGCCTATATCAACTTCGCCATCAGCGAACGTGACATGCTGGCCGTACGGGCTCGCATTCCTGCGGCGCAGCGTCACGATGCCATCGGCAAATTGAAAGTGCATGCCCGGCTGCAGGGAGAGAACGCATTTTCAGCGGACGGCGTACTCGACTTCATCGACAATAGCTTGAATGCGGGCACGGGATCGATGCAGCTGCGCGCACGTTTTGACAATGACGACCTGCACCTGATTCCGGGCCTGTATGCCAAGACTTCCTTCGATGCCGGCCCAAAGCGCCGCGTGATACTGATACCGAACGCGATCATTCAAGCCGATCAGCAAGGCAGTTATGTCTTTATCGTCGATGCGAAGGCGCGCGCTACGCGTCGCAATATCGAGACCGGTAATCAGTTTGGTAAAGAGCGCGAAGTACGGTCGGGACTAAAAACCGATGAACGCGTCGTCATCAGTGGCCTTGGAAATATCGTCGATGGGCAGCAGGTGATGCTGCAGATGAGCGAGGCGGCTGCGGCTGCGACAGCATCGGCAAAATCAGCGCGCGCTCAGCCGGCGGACGCTGCTGCACCGACCACACCGGCACCGGCCGCGCAGTTAGCACGCGTGAAACGGCGGTCAACATGATCGCCAAATATTTTATCGACCGTCCGGTACTGGCCAATGTCATCGCCTGGATCACGCTGCTGATCGGGATCGTCGCCGTATTCGGCCTGCCGGTCGCGCAATATCCCCAATTGACGCCACCGACGATCCAGGTCACCACCAGCTATCCCGGCGCCAGCGCCGTCACGGTCCAGCAGCTCGTCGCGCGCGCGGTCGAGCAGCAGGTCAATGGCGTCGAAGGCATGCTCTACATGCAGTCGACCGCGTCGAACGATGGCCGCTATGCGCTTACCGTCAGTTTCGCCGTCGGCACCGATCCCGACAAGGCGCAAATCGCCGTGCAAAACCGCGTCAACGCTGCCCTGCCGCTGCTGCCGGACACCGTGCAACAGCAAGGCGTAGTGACCAAAAAAAAATCCACCGCGATCCTGCAAATCATCACGCTCACATCCAGCGATCCTGCCCGCGACGCGCTCTTCCTCAGCAATTTCGCGAACCTGCAATTGAAGGATCGGCTCGCGCGCTTGCCGGGCGTGGCCGACGTCACCGTCTTTGGCGTGGGCCAGTACAGCATGCGCATCTGGCTTGATCCGGAACAGATGCGCCAGCGCGGCCTGAATCCCTCGAATGTCATGAGTCTCGTGAAAAAGCAGACCCAGCCGGTCAATGTCGGCCAGCTCGGCGCACCGCCGGCGCCAGTCGGACAAGACATGCAGATCACCGTCAATCTGGCCAATCAGCGCAGCGATACCAGCGACTTCGGCGAACTGATCCTGGCCACCGATGCGAATGGCGGCATTACCCGTTTGCGCGATGTCGCGCGGCTGGAATTGGGTAGCCAGAACTATGGCCAGGCCTTCAACTTTGACGGCCGCGCAGCCGGTGGTCTGGCGATCTACCAGCTGCCAGATGCAAACGCGCTCGACACCGCCAAAGCGATCCGCGAGGAGATGCAAAAGCTCTCCAGACAATTCCCCGCCGGCCTCGATTACGCGATCCCGTTTGATACCACGATCTTTGTCGCCGCCTCGATCAACGAGGTCTATCACACGCTCTTCGAAGCCGGCGTCCTGGTACTGATCGTGATCGTGCTCTTCCTGCAGGACTGGCGTGCGACGCTGGTGCCGGCAACGACGGTGCCGATCACGGTAGTGGGCGCTTTTGCTGCGATGGCGGCGATGGGCTTCTCGATCAATCTGCTGACATTGTTTGCGCTGGTACTGTGTATTGGCATCGTCGTCGATGACGCCATCGTGGTCGTCGAGGGCGTGGCCAAACATGTCGAAGCCGGCAAGCCGCCACGCACGGCAGCGGCCGACGCGATGACTGAATTGATGGGACCGATCATCGGTATCACGCTGGTGCTGATGTCGGTATTTTTGCCCGCCGCTTTCATCCCCGGCATCACCGGACAGATGTATCGTCAGTTCGCGCTGGTGATCGCTGCCACGGCGCTCATCAGCGGCATCAATGCGGTCACGCTCAAGCCTACCCAGTCGGCCAAATACGTGCGTGGGCATCGGGCCGGCGGCAACAAGAACATCGTCTTCCGTGGCTTCGATGCGCTATACGATCCGCTGGAGCGCAAATATGCCAGCCTGATGCGCACGCTGGTCGGGCATCGCAAGATCAGCACTGCCTTTGCATTGGCCCTGATCGCCGGCGCCCTGTTAGGCCTGGTCAAACTGCCGACTGGCTTCATACCGACCGAAGACCAGGGCTATCTGATCGTCGCGGTGCAGCTGCCCGATGCAGCATCGCTGGAACGTACCAGCGCGACCATGAAAAAGGTCAATGACGTCGCCCTGAAAATTCCGGGTGTGGCGCATGTCATCACCATCGGCGGCATCTCGCCACTCGATGGCAATGCGCCGCTGGCCAATGCCGGCCTGGCCTATCTGGTGCTGAAGGACTGGGACGAACGCGGTGCACAGAAGGGACAAGACCTGCTGTCGATTTATCGCGAATTGCGCAAGCAAATGGACGCCTTGCCGGAGATGCGACCGCTGGTGCTGGTGCCGCCACCGATTCCAGGATTGGGACTGTCGGGCGGCTTCCAGATGCAGCTGCTGCTCACCGATGGCAGCGGCGACTTCCATAAATTGAATGATGCGGCGCAGGCGCTGCTGAACGCGGCGCGCCAGCGGCCGGAGATCCTGCAGATCTTTACGCCGCTACGCACCGATGTGCCGCAGCTGGCCTTGACCTTGAACCGCTCGCGCGCCGAAATGCTGGGGGTCTCGGTCAACGATGCCTTCGATGCGCTGCAGAGTTATCTCGGCTCGTCTTACGTAGGCCAATTCTCGCGCTTCGGCCAGAATTACACCGTGTATGTGCAAGCCGACCAGAACTACCGCGCGCGCGCTGAACACATCAACGCACTGACGGTACGCAGCCGTGCCGGTGTGATGGTACCGATCGGCGCCTTCATCGATGTCGCGCAAACCACCGGTCCCTCACTCGTCTCGCAGTACAAGCTGTTCCCGACCGCCGCCATCATCGGTGCGGCTGCCACCGGCTATAGCTCCGGGCAAGTCCTCGACGTGCTCGAAGAAGTCGCGGCCAAGACCCTGCCGCCCGGTGTTAGCTATGAATGGACCGCCATGTCGTATCAGGAAAAACTGGTCGGCAATTCCGTCATGCTGGTTTTTGGGCTGGCCATCGTGCTGGTCTACCTCGTGCTGGCAGGCCAGTATGAAAGCTGGTGGGCGCCGGTGCCGGTGATCCTGGCTGTACCGATGGCGCTGGTAGGCACCGTAGCTGTCCTGTTCGCGGTGCAGCTGCCGAACAATATCTATGTGCAGATTGGTCTTGTGCTGCTGATCGCGCTGTCAGCAAAAAATGCAATTCTGATCGTTGAAGTTGCGCAGGAACTGCGGCGCGAAGGCTATGGCATCGTTGAGGCCGCGCTGGAAGGTTCACGTCGGCGCTTCCGCCCTATTTTGATGACTTCATTCGCGTTCATTCTCGGCGTCTTGCCGCTGGTGCTGGCGGGCGGTGCCGGTGCGGCCGCGCGCAAATCGATCGGCGTCACGGTATTTAGCGGCATGCTGGCCTCAACGCTGCTGGCGGTGGCCTTCGTTCCAGTGCTGTATGTCGTGATTGAAGGCTGGCGTGAACGCGTCAATCCCAGCGCGCCCGCTGATGCAGCACATTGAATTTTGACCCCCGGTGCGGCGGCATGGGCTGCCGCGCCACTTACTGCAAGGAGCACGACCATGAAGCAATCACCCCTGTCCCGAATCATGATGTCTGCGGCCATCATCACCGGCTTTTACCTGATGGCAGCGGGCACCGCCTATGCCGACAAGGCCAGCGCTGCAGCCAAGCGTGACGAGCAGATTGAAAGTCGCTTCAAGAAAGCCGACAAGGACAGCAATGGCAAGCTCACGTTGGACGAAGCCAAGGCCGGCATGCCACGGGTCGCGAAAAATTTCGACAAGATCAAGACCGGCAGCAATGATTTCGTGACGCTCGACGAGGTCAAGGCCGCCGCGAAAAAAGAGTGAGGATGCATGCTGCCCGTGCTCGCGAACGGGCAACAAAAAACGCAGCCTCGGCTGCGTTTTTCATGGGCATCTGGTCAGTGATCAGGCGCCGGCCTTTTGTAACTTCTCATAGGCGGCGACGCCTGAGAGGATTTCGGCGCGCGCATCATCAGGACCGAACCAGCCTTCGATCTTGACCCATTTGCCTTTTTCGAGATCTTTGTAATGCTCGAAGAAGTGCTGGATCTGCTGCAAACGCAGCTGGTTCATGTCTTCCGGCTTTTGCCAGTGCGTATAAATCGGCAGCGCTTTGTCGATCGGCACAGCCAATACTTTGGCATCGCCACCGGCTTCGTCGGACATCTTCAAGACACCAATCGGGCGGCAGCGCACGACCACGCCCGGAAACAATGGGAAAGGTGTAATCACCAGCACATCGACCGGATCGCCATCATCGGAAATCGTGTTCGGCACATAGCCGTAATTGCATGGGTAATGCATGGCCGTACCCATGAAACGATCGACGAAAATCGCGCCGCTTTCCTTGTCGACTTCGTACTTGATCGGATCGGCATTCATCGGGATTTCAATGATGACGTTGAAGTTATTCGGCACGTCGGCGCCGGCATTGACATTATTCAGGCTCATGGGGTGGTCTCGATGATAGGAAAAGTGGAGTTGAAGCCGCGAATTATAGCGGCTTTGAAACGCGTTTCGTGCGATGCCCGGAAGTATAGACAGCCGCCATTACAAAAGCCTTACAGCATCGTCGCCAATGCACATTGACGATAATGTACGGCAGCCTGCTCGGGCTGGCGCAAGGCTTCGTGTAGCTGAGCCAGTTTCAGATGCACTTCCCTGACCATGGTCGCCTCGCTCGCGTCCGACAGGGCTTGCTCAAGATGGCGCTGGGCCTTGCCCCATAATTTCTGCTTCAGGCAAAGCGCCCCCAGCGTCAGCTGCAGCTCGCAATCCGTCGGATGGCTACGCTGCCAGACTTCGCAGCGCTCGATCTGCGCCAGCAATGCCGGCGAGCCGACCTCGGCCGCAGAATCACGGTAAGCCCGCATGAGGCGGTCATCCCAGCCGCCATCCAGCGCGCGCTCGACGATGGCGCGGGACTGCGCATGCAGACCGCGGACATTAAAGGCACTCGCCGCACGCGCTGCAATATAGGGCTGCAAACGGTCGGCCAGTGGCACTGAACTCCAGAGACGCAGCATCGATTCAGAATCATGCGCACGATCGCCCAGCAGGTCGCTGTAGGCCATTTCCTTGAGTCGCCGCGACAAGGCCGGATGCAGGGCATTGTGATTATCGAGCGAGCGCACCAGGCGCAACACTTCGGGCCAGTTCCGCACGCGCTCATTGGCCTTCAGGGCCAGGCGCAGGGCATGAATGTGGCGTGTGCCGCTGGCGCTCAGTTCGCGCACTGCATCCAGGGCTGCGGCCGGCTTGTTTTCATCGATCAGCAATTCGATCTGCGTCATCAGGCTGGCGGCTTTCAGGGTCATGTCTGGCTTGACGCTTTGCAGCCATTGATCGCGGCGCTCACTTTGACGCATGCGATGCGCAGCGCGGGCGCCGATCAGCGCCGCCAGGCCAGCATTTTCCGGACTTTCACTGGCGCGACGAGCGGCTTTTTCAGCATGGCCGAAGCGGCCTTCGAAAAGCGACTTCAAGGCTTCACGCAGGGCACGATTACCTTCGCGTTCGCGCTTTTCACGACGGTATTTCGCGACCTTGCCGGGCATTTCCTTGGTGCTGCGAATCGCGTCGACGATCAGCGTCACCAGCAGATAAGCCAGCAGAGCGAGCAGCAAGAACAGGTTCAGCGACAGGTCGATGCGGTAAGGCGGATAGAACAGCACCACGTTACCAGGATTGAAACGCGCCGTGACCGCGAGGCCGATGGCGGTCGCGCACAGGATCAGAAGCCAGAGAAATAATCGCATGTTGGCAGCTCTCTCTTAAGGCTTGGCTTTGTAATTGCGCACAGCATTCAGGCTCTCTGTCAGCGTCGGCATTTCGATCGCCAGATTGCTCGACTGGACCTGCTTGAGAATCGCCAACGTGGCCTGGGTCTGCCGGGCGCGCGTATCGAAATAGCGCGCGATCGCATCCTGGGCAGCGACCAGATCATTGCGGAAGGCCGACTCGTTACGCGACAACAGTGCCAAACGTGCATTGAGCAGGCGCAGCTTCAGGTTTTCGCGCGCATAGTAGGCCTGCGTCGGCGAGAGCAGCAAGGCGTCCGGCGCATTGACGGCGCGGATACGGATTAACTGGCGTACTTCACTCCACAGTTCCGTGCCGAGGCTTTGCCATTTATCTTCAACCAGGCCGAACCATTCACCGGTGGCGCTCTGGCTCTCAGAGGCGCCTTTGGCAGCGCGCTCGGCACGACGACTCGTTATCGGCTGCGTCACTGGCACGACCGGTCTTTCATCGGCCAGCAGCGGCATGGTGTCGATCTGGCTGATGAGGCTGTCAATGCGCAGTGCGATGCCGGTCATGTCGAGCATCGGCAAGGATTTCAGTTTGTCCTGGTCTTTTGCGATGGCGCGGCGGATCGTGATGAATTGCGGTTTGTCTGAACGCGACAGGCGGGCATCGGCGTTTTGCAGCGCGATCAAGGCGCCTGGCACATTGCCGGCCAATTGCAGCTGCTGGCTGGCGGTCGACAGGACTTGCTCGATTTCGGCAAGAGCCCAGTCATCGCGATTCTTCGACAGGTCTTGATACAGCTGCTCGAGCGCCAATTGCTGGCTCTGCGCTTCGACCTGTTTGCTTTCGAGGATGCTGACCTTGCCCTGCTGTTCGCGCACGGCGTCCTGCAAGGCCTTGGTCGTCGTTTTGGTTTCGGTATTGATCGCGTCACCGCTCTTCAAGCGTTCGGCGACTTCACGGCGCAAGTCGTGCAAGGCCGTGCGCGTATTCCACCATTGCGCCAGTAACAGTAGCGCCAGCAATGTCACGGCCGCGAGTAAGATGCGGGTCGGCGACGACAGCAGGCCAGCTACCGGAGGCAGCATACTCGAGCGCGGCGTGGCCGCTGGTGTCGGTGTAGTGGGGGTCGGAGTAGTCTCGTTCATAGTTGCGATTGTAACGCGGCAAGCAGCTGCTCGTCGCCTGAACCAGTTAAAGTCACATTAGAAAAGCCAAGTATTTTTGCAGTTTCTGCGATTCGCACATGCGGTACGATCAGTCTTTGCTGTTGCATTTTCAATAAGCCTGCATGACCGGCCAGCTGTTCCACCATCTGCAGCAGATAGTGCAAGGCTTCGGAACTGGTGATGAGCCAGTCATTCGGCGTATCGATTAAACCCTGTAACTTTGCCGCGCGCGCCGCATCAAAAACGGGCGCGCTGCGACGGTAGGCGGCGACCTGGGTGACCTGCACACCGGCCTCGCGCAAGCCGTCGGCGAGCAATTCCCGGCCGCTTTCGCCGCGCAGGATCAGCACCTGCCGGCCTTTTAGTGCAGCCAGATCGAGTTCTGCCAGCAGCGTTTGCGAATCGGTACGACGCAGGTCACCGGGCCGGATGATTTTTGCATTCGCATCGGTCACGCCCAAGTCTGCCAGCGCGGCACGACTGCCCTCACCCATGACAGCCAGCGGCACGGTGAGCGGCCAGTCAGGTCGCGCGTTGAAGGCGGCGCTGATGGCATTGGGACTGACGAAGGCGACCAGTGCAAATTGTTCGAGCTTCGCGAGCACCGCCTGCAATGTCGTTTGATCCGGCAGTGCGGCGATATCGAGCAAAGGAAAAATGACTGCGCACCTCCCGATGGCTGTCACGCGCTGCGCCAGCCCGGTGGCCTGGGCGAGCGGGCGCGTGATGACGACCGTCTTGTGCAGGGTCGCTGCAGGCAGCGCCGCCTCAGGCATCGGCAGCCAGTTTGCATGCGGCCAGGATGGCATCCGCGTCTTGCGCGGCGAGCTGCCCGGCGACCTGCCGCCCCAGCGCTGCGGGCGCGTTCGCCGGTCCGCTGGCGTCGGCTGTGGCCACGCGCGCACCATCAGGTGTAGCGACCATGGCGCGCAAACGCATCGTGTCGCCGTCGACGGTAGCGAACGCGGCCAATGGAATCTGGCAGCTGCCGCCGAAGGTTTGCGACACGGTACGCTCGGCAATGACGGCCTGCGCCGTCGCCAGATGGTTCAGCGGCGCCAGCACTGCCAGCAGATCGTGGCGGCCCGACGGAATTTCTATCGCCATCGCGCCCTGCCCCGGCGCCGGCAAACTGTGTTCAGGCGCGAGCAAGGCACGAATACGTTCCGGCAGGCCGAGCCGTTTCAGACCGGCGGCAGCGAGGATGATGGCGGCATAGTCACCACGGTCGAGTTTGCCCAGGCGCGTATCGAGATTGCCGCGCAGCGGACGAATTACCAGCTGCGGATAGCGCGCCGCGATCAGCGCCTGACGCCGCAGGCTGCTGGTGCCGACGACGGCACCAGCAGGCAGGGCATCGAGCGAGGCATAGTCGTTGGAGACGAAGGCGTCGCGCGGATCTTCACGCTCCAGAAAGGCGGCCAGCTCGAAGCCCTCCGGCAACTCCATCGGCACATCCTTGAGCGAATGCACGGCCAGATCGGCGCGACCTTCAGCCATGGCGACTTCGAGTTCCTTGACGAACAGCCCCTTGCCGCCGACCTTGGACAGGGTCCGATCGAGAATCTGATCGCCGCGCGTGGTCATGCCGAGAATTTCAATGTCACAATGCGGATAAAGGGCCGCCAATCTTGCCTGCACATGTTCAGCCTGCCACATGGCGAGACGGCTTTCACGCGAGGCAATGATCAGTGTGGATGGCGGTTCAACTTTAAATTCAGCGTTGATATCGGCGTGGAGTTCGGCTTTGATTTCTGTAGACACGAGCGCTTTCAGTTTTCTGGATAAGGGATCAGGAATTTATACAAAATATCCGCGCTAGAGTGCGCAAAACGGTAGAATGCAATCGATTGCATTGTCTCCCTTTACATAAACAAAGGCGGATGTCCCGGCATGAGTGGCATCCGCTGCAAGCAATACGCAGCACTGTAACAGGCATTTTGAATGACAAATTTTATCATGCGGGGCCTGCGCGAAACTGAAGCAACAGGCGCGCGCGCTCTGTATTTCGAGTGATATCCGACCTTCAAACCCTGACCATCAAAAAGACCATGGCCAAAAAATCCCCGACCGACACAAGACCAGATTCCCGCACCGATGTTAGCGCCCGCATCGATGGCGACAAAGACGCGCCCTTGAAAGAAGATATCCGCCTGCTCGGCCGCATGCTCGGCGATGTCTTGCGCGAGCAGGAAGGCCAGGCGGTCTTTGAAGTCGTGGAGACGATCCGCCAGACCGCCGTGCGTTTTCGCCGCGAATCCGATGCGCAGTCGGGCGCGGAACTGAACAAGATGCTGAAAAAGCTCACGCGCGACCAGACGATTTCGGTGGTGCGCGCGTTTTCGTATTTCTCGCATCTGGCCAATATCGCCGAGGACCAGCATCACATCCGTCGTCGTCGCGCGCATATGCTGGCAGGTACAGCTGCGCAGCAGGGTTCCATCGGCTTCGCGCTGGCGCGCCTCGACAATGCCGGCGTCTCGGGCGCGACGGTGCGTGACTTTTTCAAGCAGGCGCTGATCGCGCCGGTGCTGACGGCGCATCCGACTGAAGTCCAGCGCAAGAGCATCCTCGATGCCGAGCACAAGATCGCCGATCTGCTCGCTGCCCGCGACTTGCAACAAACGCCCAAAGAGCGCGCGCGCAATGTCGAGCTGCTGCATGCGTATGTCGCTACGCTCTGGCAAACCCGCATGCTGCGCTATTCCAAATTGACAGTGGCCGACGAAATCGAAAATGCCCTGTCCTATTACCGCATGACCTTCCTGCGCGAACTGCCGGGACTGTATGACGACATCGCCAGTGAAGTCGCGGGTCAATTCCCGCACAAGGCAGCCAGCGCCATGCCCGACGAACCCTATGTGCAAATGGGCAGCTGGATCGGCGGCGACCGCGATGGCAATCCAAACGTCAATGGCACCACGATGCAGCACGCCTTGAAACGCCAGTCGACCACCATCCTCGATTTCTATCTCGACGAAGTCCATGCGCTCGGCGCGGAATTGTCGATCTCCTCCATCCTGGTGGGCATCGAGCCGGCGCTGCAGGCATTGGCCGATCATTCGCCGGACATATCCGCGCATCGCGCAGACGAGCCTTACCGGCGCGCGCTGATCGGCATTTATGCGCGGCTGGCAGCAACGGCGCGCACGCTCGGCGCGACCAATATCCTGCGCCAGGAAGTCGGTCCTGCTGCGCCCTATGCAAACGCCGCCGAATTCGCCGCCGACCTGCACATCGTGGTCGCTTCGCTGAATGCGCATCACGGTGCGGCATTGGTGCAGCCGCGGCTGGCAACGCTGAAACGCGCCGCTGAAATTTTCGGCTTCCATCTGGCCACGCTGGACATGCGCCAGAGTTCGGACGTGCATGAGCGCGTCCTCTGCGAGCTGTTCGCGCGCGCGAAGGTGGAAGCCGATTACGCGCAGCTCGCGGAAGCGCAAAAGATCGCCCTGCTGCTCGAAGAGCTCGGCAAACCACGCCTGCTGTATTCACCTTACATCGCCTACAGCGACGAGACCGTTTCCGAACTCGGCGTACTGCATGCGGCCAAGGCGATCCGCGAACGCTATGGTGCGCGCGCGATTCGCAATTACATCATCTCGCATACCGAGACTGTCTCCGACTTGCTGGAAGTCTTGCTGTTGCAACGCGAGACTGGCCTCCTGCGCAATGGCGACCGCGCCGATGCCGAGCTCGACCTGATGGTGATTCCCCTGTTCGAAACAATTCCGGACCTGCGCTGCGCCGCCGACATCATGGGCGGCCTGATGGCGATTCCGTTTGTGAAAGACCTCATCGTTAAACAAGGCAGTCTGCAGGAAGTCATGCTCGGCTATTCCGACTCAAACAAGGATGGCGGCTTTCTGACCTCGAACTGGGAACTGTACAAAGCGGAGAACCAGCTCGTGGCTGTCTTCGACAATGCGCAGGTCAAGCTGCGTCTCTTCCATGGCCGCGGCGGCACTGTCGGCCGGGGCGGCGGACCGAGCTATGAAGCGATCCTGGCGCAGCCGGCGGGCACGGTGAACGGCCAGATCCGTCTGACTGAACAGGGTGAGACGATCGCCTCAAAATTTTCGAATCCGGAAATCGGCCGGCGCAACCTTGAGTCCTTGGTCGCGGCTACGCTCGAAGCGAGCCTGATGCCGCCGGAAACTGATAGCAAGAAAGCCAAGCGCCTCGCCGAATTCGAACGCGTCATGGAGCAGCTGTCCGAGCGTGCCTATCATGCGTATCGCGATCTCGTGTACGGTACCAAGGGCTTTACGGAATACTTCTTCGCCTCGACGCCGATCGCCGAGATCGCGGAATTGAATATCGGTTCGCGTCCGGCCTCGCGCAAATCGACACGGCGCATTGAAGACTTGCGCGCCATTCCCTGGGGATTTTCATGGGGTCAGTGCCGCCTGCTGTTACCGGGCTGGTATGGTTTTGGTACAGCCGTCAGTGATTGGCTCGAGGCCGAAGATGGTTCCGGCAAGACCAAAAAGCTGGCGACGCTGCGCGCGATGTACAAGGAGTGGCCTTTGTTTGCCACGCTGCTGTCGAACATGGACATGGTGCTGTCGAAGACCGATCTGGCCGTAGCTTCGCGCTATGCCGAACTGGTCACGGACAAGAAGCTGCGCACGACCATTTTCAAGCGCATCGTCGGCGAGCATGAACGCACGGTCGCCTGTCTCACGCAAGTCACTGGCGCAAAAATCCGCCTGGCCGGCAATCCGCTGCTGGCGCGCTCGATCCAGAACCGCTTCCCTTACCTCGATCCGCTGAACCATTTGCAGGTCGAACTGATCAAGCGCCACCGCGCCGCGATCCAGGACGGCAGCACGCCCGACGAGCGTGTGCAACGCGGGATACATTTGTCGATCAACGGGATTGCGGCGGGCTTGCGTAATACGGGTTAAGTCCCTGTAGAGCCAGGGCTCGGCGGATCCGGCGCAATAAGGGCCAAGTCTCTTCACAGGTAGGGGTCGACGCCCTTGGCGCAAGACGCTCAATGCATCCGCTCACAGTGCTCCGTGAGCGGTGCAGTCAAGCTGCTCAGTTTTCACTATGGGCGTTGGCCGCCTTGAGTCCTTCATTCATGCCCTGCGCTGCGCCGCTCTTCGGCACGGTTTCCGCTTTTCGATCGGTCACTTCAGCCAGCTGCGCATGCAAATGTTCAGGTGTGTCAGTGTCGGTGCCGATCCAGACGCCATTGGTCATGGTGATATTTGCTGCCGCAAAAGTGCCGGCGCCAGCGCACAGAATGGTGCGATTCGGCGCGTCGTCGGCAGCCAGTACCAGCATCGCCGGCGTAACGAATTCAGGCTGAAAAGCTTTCAATACCTCAGGCGGCAAGATCCCTTGCGTCATCTGCGTGGCTGCGGTCGGTGCGAGGCAATTGACGCGGATATCAAATTTCGCGCCTTCGATGGACAGGGTTTGCATCAGGCCGACCAGCGCCATTTTGGCCGCGCCATAATTACTCTGGCCGAAATTACCGTACAGACCGGACGAGGACGTTGTCATGACAATGCGACCGTAATTCTGAGCGCGCATGATGTCCCAGACCGCCTTGGTGCAGACCACGGCGCCCATGACATGCACTTCCATGACGAGGCGGAAATCATCCATTTCCATTTTCGTAAAACTCTTGTCGCGCAAGATGCCGGCGTTATTGACGAGGATGTCGATGCGTCCCCATGCTGTCATGGCTTCCTGCACCATGGCAGCCATGGCGTCGGCGTCGGTGACCGAGCCGTTATTGGCGATGGCGCTGCCACCGGCGGCGTGGATTTCTGCGACGACGGCTTCGGCAGCAGTCAATGCGCCTTCAGAGGCAGGCTTGCCAAAATCATTGACAACGACTTTCGCGCCGCGTGCTGCAAGGGCCAATGCATGCTGCCGGCCCAAGCCGCCGCCGGCGCCAGTGACGATGGCCACACGGCCGGAGAAATCCAATTTATCAGAGTGCTGGTTCATCATTCGTTCTTCATAAGGAGGGGTCATTCGGAGGTTCAGAATCGCCCCGAACTTTATCATTGATTGCCCCGTTTCCTTGCGATCTGCGCTTGCACTGATACGCATCAGCGCCGGAGGGCTGTC
This sequence comes from Oxalobacteraceae bacterium, assembly GCA_947448025.1. Classification (GTDB taxonomy): domain Bacteria; phylum Pseudomonadota; class Gammaproteobacteria; order Burkholderiales; family Burkholderiaceae_D; genus CANFLV01. The sequence continues at coordinate 108,956 of CANFLV010000003.1, forward strand.
ACCTTCAGTCAGGGTATTCGTTCCTTATGGCGCCGAATAAATAGTTAAAAGTGAGTTACCCCTGGTTTTTTTGAGCTTTGACTTTGCTTATCTGATTGCGTATTTCATTAGAGTGCCGCGCGTCATCTTCAATTTCTTCTTTACTCAATGGTACGAACGGCCCCTGAAGCCTACGTTTCGCCCATCTCTCGCCATTTTCCCCTCTACTCGAAATTACCCATATATAAATACCGAGTATCGGTGAACCAATTAGAACGACTAAAGCAATTATGTTTTGCGACATAAATATAGGTTCCAATATTGTTACAAATAAAAAACGATACATTCCAGCGCGCTAAGTTCAGTAAAATCCAGGGCAGCTCAGAGTCAAATTTTACTAACAAGAAAGTTGTCAAAATTTAATTTGACTCTGACCCTATTAAATAGTGCTACTGCGCTTTCAAGCCGTCGACATGGCATTGATGCTTGTGCGACGCGACTCGAGTTCGTCCTCGCTCAGCTCGCGTTTTTGCATGAACGGCACCGCATATTTCGCTGCCGTAACTTCGGCCAGTATCGAGATCGCCATTTCCGGCGGCGTGCGCGCACCGATGTACAAGCCGACCGGGCCATGCAAGCGGCCGATTTCTTCCGGCGTCAAATCAAACAGCGCGAGACGTTCCTTGCGTTTGGCGGTATTGACGCGGCTGCCTAGCGCACCGATGTAGAAGGCCGGCGATTTCAGCGCTTCGAGCAAGGCCATGTCGTCGAGCTTGGGATCATGCGTCAAGGCGATGATGGCAGTATGGTTATCAATGCCGGCCTCGACGATGGTGTCATCCGGCATGGTGGTGCGGAAATCGACGCCGGGAATGCCAATACCCTCGGCGAATTCCTCACGCGGATCAACCACCATCACTTCATAATCCGCGCCAAGCGCAATCTGCGCCACATAAGTCGACAGTTGGCCGGCGCCGATCAGCACCATGCGCCAGCGTGGTCCGTAAAAGCTGCGCATGATGCGCGCATCGCCATCGAAGCCAAAGGTGTCACCACGACTTGCATCGAGCAATTCAAATTTGCCGCTGTCGATATCAAGTTCGCGGATCGTCATGGTCTTCTGTTCGATGCGTGACAACAGCGCATGCAGTCCGGCCAGATCGGGACGCGGTTCAACGACCAGACGCAAGGTGCCGCCACAAGGCAGGCCGAAGCGCGCCGCTTCTTCCTTGGTCACGCCATAGGTGACGATCTCTGGCGTTTCGCGCGGCAGGATGTCGGTGCGGATGCGGGCGATCAGGTCGTCTTCGACACAGCCGCCAGACACTGATCCGACGACTTGGCCATCATCGCGCATCGCCAGCCATGCGCCGGGTGGTCGGGGCGACGAACCCCAGGTCTGCACGACGGTGGCCAGTGCGACGCGCCTGCCCGCTTCCAGCCATTGCAGGCAGGTGCGCAATACCGAAAGATCGGTGCTGTCCATACTTATTCTCCTCGGTCTTCTTCGTTAATTTGACTGTGCTGGAGCGGGTACCATTTGCCGCTCGCGCCAGTTGAGATAGCCGCGGTAGAGACTAACACTGATTACCATACCCCACACCATGCCAGCAAACATGCCACCAAACATATCACCGAGGCCCCTGCTGCTGAATGCCTGAAGCGTGCCGACAAAAGCCAGCGCGCCCAAGGTCATGCCGACCAACATCCAGCCCGAACACAAAATATTTTGCGCCAGTACCGAGCACAGATAGCGTCCGCAGTCGGGACGTAAAAGGCGTAAGCTCGGAATCGCCGCCAGGCCGCCGATCAGCATACCGATGTGCATGCCAGGCAGATAAGTCCAGTGTAGCCGCAATGCATCGAAAAAATGCATGCCGGCGCTGCGCGTACACAGCGTCTCCAGCATCTGTGCCTCAACCCCCGCAAGATCGACCGCGAGGCCGAGTAGCATGCCGCCAAAACCCAGCGAGAGCATGACATGCGGCGGCGACAAACCCGCGCGTTGCGGACGCACCCAGGCAAGCATGAGGCAACCGGCAAGAATCGCCATGCCACTGACTAGCATTCCCGGCAATGCCAGCGCCCGATCACCCCGTGAAATGCCATATTGCAAAGCAACAATCGATACCACAAGTACAAGCGGCGTCAGCCGCGCGGAACCGAGTCCGTTTCGCAGCAGATTCTTCATCGCAAACCTGACTCCTATTATTTTTATTGCACAGCAACATTAAATCCTTGCAAAACAAGGACTTACATCGAGTGCTAGAATATTTCCACACGTTACTAAATTTCGGCGTAACGCGTTGTCCCTGTCCCGGGCATTGCACACAGTCTATAGAGTGCGTGCGCAAGTGTAGGCATGCGGGTCTCAATTTGCAGGTGAAATTGAACGAAAAGTTACTATCCATGCATGAACGGTCGCCGCACCTCATGAATGGATACGACAGCGGGTTTGCCCGCAGGAAGGCTACACATGAAAGCTTGTCCGCATGCGGCGGCAGAGGGTTCGAACTCGGCGTTTGGTTCCTGGCTTTACCTGCTCGAACGCTTTGATGTCGGCCTGGTGTATCTCGATGCCGACCTGCGTGTGGTGGGGATGAATGACTTTGCCCGCAGCACCTTGCCAGTCGAACGCATGGAACCTTTCGGCGAAATTGTCACCAGTTTCCATCCTGAACAATCGCGATCGAAGGTGCAGTTTCTGCTCGACCAGGCGAAATGCCCAGTCTCAAACCCGCCGCCGATGACCATGATCATCAATATTCCAGAGCGCGTCTTGCTCATCAAAGTCGGCAAGATCACTGACCTGGTCGGCGAGATCAAGGGCTATAACCTCGTGTTCTATGACATCACCGAAGTCGTCAGCGTAGGCACCCAGAATAACCAGCCCGAAGCCAAACGCCGCCTACTGAAAATCCCCACCGTGCGGCAAAACCGCATCGTCTTGCTGGACGTGGACAGCGTCTCGCACATCCGCTCGGAAGGCCATTACACCTGGGTGCAAACGCCCGAGGGCAGCCATTTCTGCAATCTCACGATAGGCGACCTGGAAAACCGGCTGTCACCGGACACCTTCCTGCGCGTGCATCGCAGCTATATCGTCAACCTGCACAAGACCGGCCAGATTCTGCGCGATGATGGCCGCGTGACCTTGCAGATGGTCGATCCGGCAGAAATGCAGATTCCTGTTGCGCGCAGCAGCGTGGCCAAGCTCATGCAAACGCTGGGACTGAGCGAAACGGCCGTGTGGCGTTAAGCGTCAGCTTATCCTCAGGGTGGGACGCTGTTCCGCATGACGGGATTCCGCCATTCGTGCGCAAGTTCTTACCGTTCGTGCTGAGCCAGCCTGACTTGATTCAAAACCCTGCAACTGCATCCTGATTGTTTCTACACTCGTCGAATAAATAAAAAAGGAGACGAAATGATTCCGCAATCATTTGATTACTATGCGCCCAATACCGTGGGCGAAGCCGTCGGTATGCTCACCCGCTTCGGTGACGATGCCAAAATACTCGCTGGCGGCCATAGCCTCTTGCCGATGATGAAGCTGCGTTTTGCCCAGCCGGCGACCCTGATCGACCTGAAAAAAATCGCCGAATTGCGCGGCATCAGCGACGAAGGCGGCATGATCCGTATCGGCGCCATGACGACCGAAAACGCGCTGATCGATTCCGCCCTGCTGCAGCAAAAAATCCCGTTGCTGCCCGTCGCGGCCAAACAAATTGCCGACCCACAGGTACGTAATCGCGGCACTATTGGCGGCGACATCGCCCACGGCGATCCGGCCAATGACCACCCTGCCATCGCCATGGCGCTGGACGCGACCTTCGTGCTGCAAGGGCCAGACGGTGAACGGCGTGTACAAGCTGTCGACTTCTTCCTTGGCACCTACATGACCGACATGGCCGCTGACGAAATCCTTACCGCCATTCTCATTGCGCCATTCGCTGCGCACACCGGCTACGCCTACCATAAGCTCAAGCGCAAGACCGGCGACTGGGCCACTGCCGCTGCTGCGGTCGTGCTGCAAATGGAAGCCGGCAAAGTGTCAATGGTGCGCATCGGCCTGACCAACGTCGCGCAAACGGCGCTGCGCGCCTACGACGCCGAAGCCGCGCTGATCGGCAAATCACTCGACGAGGCGACACTGGAAGAAGTCGCACAAATCGTGCGCGGCCTGTGCGATCCGGCTGAAGACTTGCGCGGTGACGCCGAATACAAATCCGCCATGGCTGGCGAAATGACCAAGCGCGCCCTGCGCGCCGCAGCAGAACGCTGCTGATCGCCTGAACCAAATAAAAATACGGAGAGTAGAAAATGGCAAAAACCCTGGTAAGCATGAAGGTCAATGGCAAGCTCGTCGAGAACGCGGTCGAACCGCGCCAGCTGCTGATCCATTACCTGCGCGAAGACCTGAACCTGACGGGCGCACACATCGGCTGCGAAACCGGCCACTGCGGCGCCTGCACCGTTGATATCGACGGGCAGTCCGTAAAGTCCTGCACCTGCCTGACCGTGCAATGTGAAAGCAGCGAAATCCTTACCGTCGAAGGCCTGGCCAACAAGGGCGTACTGCACGCCGTGCAGGAAGGCTTCTACAAGGAACACGGCCTGCAATGCGGCTACTGCACGCCGGGCATGCTGGTGCGCGCGTATCGCCTGCTGCAGGAAAATCCGCATCCGACCGAAGAAGAAATCCGCGCCGGCATCTCCGGCAACCTGTGCCGCTGCACCGGATATCAAAATATCGTGAAGGCGGTGCAATACGCCGCGCACAAGCTGCAGGAAACCGCCGCCGCTGTTGCCTGACCTGCCGCCTGAACCTGCCGCACAAAAACAAGAACGGAGACCATAATGAACGCACCAATCAACGAGCGCCAAGCCGCGCTAATGGGCATGGGCGAATCGCGCCTGCGCAAGGAAGATGCCCGCTTCATCCAGGGCAAGGGCAATTATGTCGATGACCTGAAACTGCCGGGTATGCTGCACATGGCCATCGTGCGCTCGCCGCTGGCGCATGCGCGCATCAAGAGCATCAACAAGGAAGCCGCGCTGGCTCTGCCGGGCGTACATGCAGTGCTGACCGCCGACGACCTGAAGCCATTGAAGCTGCACTGGATGCCGACTCTGGCCGGCGACGTCGCTGCCGTGCTGGCCGATGAAAAAGTCCACTTCCAGATGCAGGAAGTCGCCATCGTCATCGCCGACGACCGCTATATCGCCGCCGATGGCGCGGCACTCGTCGAAGTCGAATACGATGAGCTGCCAGTCGTGATTGATCCCTTCGAAGCGCTGAAACCCGACGCTCCTGTCCTGCGCGACGACCTCGCCGGCAAGACCGAAGGCGCGCACGGCAAACGCTATCATCCGAATCATATCTTCACTTGGGAAGCAGGCGACAAGGAAGCCACCGACGCGGCTTTCACTGCTGCGGCCGTCGTGGTTCAGGAAAAGATGCAATACCCGCGCGTGCATCCCTGCCCGCTCGAAACTTGCGGCTGCGTCGCCGCATTCGACCCGATCCGCGGCGAGCTGACGACGCACATCACCAGCCAGGCGCCGCATGTAGTTCGCACCGTCGTATCGATGCTGTCGGGGATTCCGGAGTCAAAGGTGCGCATCATTTCCCCTGACATCGGCGGCGGCTTCGGCAACAAGGTCGGTATCTATCCCGGCTATGTCTGCGCCATCGTTGCCTCCATCGTGCTCGGCCGTCCGGTCAAATGGATCGAAAGCCGTATCGATAATCTGTCGTCGACCGCCTTTGCACGCGACTATCACATGGATGGCGAACTCGCCGCGACCGCCGACGGCAAGATTCAGGCACTGCGCGTGAACGTGATCGCCGACCATGGCGCCTTTGACGCCTGCGCCGATCCGACCAAATTCCCGGCAGGGATGTTCCATATCTGTACCGGCTCGTATGACATCAAGGATGCGTATTGCCGCGTCGATGGTGTCTATACGAACAAGGCGCCGGGCGGCGTCGCGTATCGCTGCTCCTTCCGCGTCACGGAAGCGGTCTACCTGATCGAACGCATGATCGATGTGCTCGCGCAAAAGCTCGGTCTGGACAAGGCCGACATCCGCATGAAGAACTTCATCCAGAAGGAACAGTTCCCCTACACCTCGGCCTTCGGCTTCGAATACGATTCCGGCGACTATCCGACAGCCATGACCCAAGTGCTCGAGGCGGTTAACTACAAAGGTCTGCGCGCCGAACAGGCCATCGTCAATGCCAATCCGGCTGCACCGACATTGATGGGCATCGGCCTGTGCACCTTCACCGAAGTCGTCGGTGCGGGGCCGAGCAAGATTTGCGACATCCTCGGTGTCGGCATGTTCGATTCCTGTGAAATCCGCATACACCCGACCGGCAGCGCAATCGCCCGCATGGGGACCATCACACAGGGGCAAGGACACCAGACGACTTACGCGCAGATCATCGCCACGGAGCTCGGCATCACGTCCGAAGAAATCCAGGTGGAAGAAGGCGATACGAATACAGCGCCTTATGGTCTCGGCACCTATGGCTCGCGTTCGACGCCGGTCGCTGGCGCAGCCATCGCTCTGGCCGCGCGCAAAATCCATGCGAAGGCCAAGAAGATCGCCGCGCATCTGCTCGAAGTCAGCGAGAACGATCTCGAATGGGAAATCGACCGCTTCAAAGTGCGCGGCAACGACGACAAATTCAAGACCATGAAAGATATCGCCTGGGCTGCCTATAACCAGCCGCCCGCCGGCCTCGAGCCTGGCCTCGAAGCAGTGCACTATTACGATCCGCCGAATTTCACCTTCCCGTTCGGGATTTACCTCGCCGTCGTCGATATCGACAAGGCCACGGGCGAAACCAAGGTGCGGCGCTTCTATGCACTCGATGACTGCGGCACGCGTATCAATCCGATGATCATCGAAGGCCAGATCCACGGTGGCCTGACCGAAGGTTTTGCGGTCGCCATGGGGCAGCTGCTGTCGTTCGATGCGCAAGGCAATATCCAGGGCAATAGCCTGATGGATTATTTTGTGCCGACTGCCGTCGAGACGCCGCACTGGGAAACCGACCATACAGTGACGCCATCACCGCATCATCCGCTGGGCGCCAAGGGCGTGGCCGAGTCGCCGCACGTCGGATCGATTCCCTGCTTCTCGAATGCAGTGATCGATGCCTTCGCTCACCTCGATACGACGCATTTCGACATGCCTTACACCGCCTTCCGTGTTTGGAAGCAGCTGAAAGCCGTCGGCGCGACGCATTAATTAAAAAAATAAGAGATCGGGATCACGAATGCAAGTAACACTGGAAAAGAATTACCCGGTAGCCGGCAATGTCGCCGCGGCCTGGCAGGTATTGTCGGACATTCGCGAACTCGCGTCCTGCATGCCGGGCGCGACCATTACCGAGCAGACCAGCGAGACCCAGTACAAGGGTTCGGTCAAGCTCAAGGTCGGTCCGGCGACAGCTGCGTTTGCCGGCGAAATCACGGTACTCGAAGTCAACGCCGGCGAGTATCTGTTGCGCATGATCGGCAAAGGCGCCGACAAGGGCGGCTCGTCAGCGTCGATGGAATTGACAGCAAACCTGATCGCGGGTGACGGTGTCAGCTGCACGCTGGCGGGCAAGGCCGACGTCATCGTCAATGGCAAGTTCGCGCAATTCGGCGGACGTATGATGACCTCGGTGTCCGACATGATCCTGCAACAGTTCGCGGCGAATTTTTCCGCGAAGGCAGCGGCGCTGAATGTGGTGCCGCCGGTGGCCGCCGATGCGCACGGTCATGTTCACCCTCACGATCATGCACATGACCATGCGCACGACCATGCTGCAGCGCCGGCAGCCGCTCCGGCGATCCCGACGGAACTGAATGTCATGGGTATCGTCTGGGGCCTCATCCGTAATTTCTTTGCAAGCCTGTTCGGGCGTCGCAGCTAAGGCCGGCGTGGATATCCCACACATCAGTACTGCGCTCAAGACCGGCGGCTATATCCCTGACGAAAGCCTCGCCACTTTACTGTGGATGGGGCTGACGCTGCAGCGGCCAATGCTGCTCGAAGGCGAAGCCGGGGTCGGCAAGACTTCGGTAGCGGCAGCCATGGCGCGCGTACTCAAGCGTCCGCTGATCCGGCTGCAATGCCACGAAGGCATGGACCTGAACCAGGCCGTGTATGAATGGAATGTCAGCCGCCAGCTACTGGAAATCCGCATCCGTGAAGCGCAGGGTGCGCTCGATGGTCTGAAGGATGACCTGTTTTCAGAAGACTTTTTGCTTGCGCGGCCACTCTTGCAGGCGCTGCGCGCGACCGAACCGGTGGTGCTGCTCATCGACGAGATCGACCGCGCCGATGAAGCCTTCGAAGCCTTCCTGCTTGAAGCGCTGGCGGAATATCAAATCACCGTGCCGGAACTCGGCACCTTGAAAGCGAATTCGATTCCGCTGGTGATCCTCAGCAGTAATGGCACGCGCGACCTGTCGGACGCACTGCGGCGGCGCTGTCTCTATCATTACATCGACTTTCCTAATCGCGCGCGTGAAACCGACATCGTGCGTGCGGCCGTGCCGGAAGCCGACTTGCGCCTGGTCGAAGAAGCCGTCAGCTTCATTCACGGCTTGCGCAAGGAAGACCTCGACAAGAAGCCGGGCGTGGCTGAAACACTGGACTGGGTGCGCGTGCTGCATCGGCTCGATCTGAAGGCCTTGCCGGACGACGAAACGATGTTGCAAAACTCACTGTTTGCGCTCCTCAAAACCCGCGCCGACCAGTGGCAGATGACGCCGGATCGACTGCGCAAGGCCATGGGCCGCCGCGCCCCCGGCGTTGATGCAGGTATCGTTCCCTCTGCAAGCTAGATGAATGCTGCCCTGCCGTCAGAACGCGTGGTTGAGTTCGCCGGCTATATGCGCGAGCATGGTTACGTCATCGGCATGGCCGAAACCAGCCTGCTGCTGCAATTGACGGCACAGGTCGGGCCTGCCGGCTGGCAGCGTCTCGAACAAGGCTGGCGCGCCGTCGCCTGCGCGAACCAGCAGCAGTGGGAACGATTCAGCGAACTGTACATTGCCTTCTGGTTCCCGGAGCGCGTGCGCCTCGCCACGCGCAGCAGCATGCAGCCGCGCAAAGGCAAGACGCTGCCGCAGCTGATGGCGGAACGCCAGGGCAGCGGTGATGCGCCGCCCTCCGGCACGGCCGCGCAAATCGGCGTCGCCGGCGACGGCAATGCCGAAACCGCAGGCGAAAACCAGGCCGCGCAAGGTGGCGCGAGCCGCGCCCATCCCTTCGAAAAGCGCGACTTCGCCAGCATGACGGAAGTCGAACATGCCGAGCTCGACCGTTGGGTTGATGCGCTGCGTGAACGTCTGCGCAAACGCAGGCTGCGACGTCAGCGCATCGCGCCGCATGGAGCCAGGATTTCCCTGCGCGAGACCATGCGCGCTGCGCTCGGCACGGGCGGTGAACTCGTGCGACTCGTGCTGCGCGAACAACGTCGTGTGCCGCACAAGGTGTTTGTACTGGTCGATGTCAGCCGCTCGATGGAAAGTCATGCGCATTTCTTTCTACGTGTAGCGCGGGCGCTGTGCGAAGGCATGCGCGCGCGCGTGTTCGTGTTCCATACGCAGCTGGCGGAAATCACGACCTTGATGCAGCGGCGCTCGCGCTATATTCAGGACAAGATCAATTCAGTCAATTTCGGCTTCGGCGGTGGTACGCGCATCGGCAGCAATCTGCAAACCTTCCTCGATCAACATGCGCGCCGCGACATCAATTCGGGCGATCTCGTGCTGATCCTCTCAGACGGCTACGATACCGATGCGCCGGACCTGATGGCGCAAGCCTTGCGCCAGATGCGCGGCAAAGGCGCGCGCATCGTCTGGCTGCATCCCATGCCCACTGCGCCGCAATCGGTGGCCATGGATGCCGGACGCGAATTCATACACGCCTTCTTTCCGGCGCACGATGTGCAAAGCCTGATGGCGCTGCCGGACAAATTATTTTAAGGAGATAGCCATGGGATGTGCATTCAAACAAGGTGGCGGGCTGTACGAGCGCCTGCGTATTGGCGCCGTGCTGCTGGCCGCCGGTGAAGGCCGGCGCATGGGCGGCGCCGTCAAAGCGCTGATCACCTTGCAAGGCGTGCCACTGATCCGGCGACACCTGATCGCGCTCTCGGGCGCCGGCGTGGATGAAGTCGTGGTCGTCACCGGCCACGCGGCCGAGCGCGTCGAAGCGGCCATTACTGATTTTCCTTTGACGGTCGTGCGCAACGATCACTGGCAGGATGGCCAGCAAGGTTCCGTGCGGCTCGGACTGGAAGCCATGAGCGGCAATTTTGATGCGATCGTGATCGTGCTGTGCGACCAGCCGCTGATTCAATCGGGTGACATCGTCGAGCTGCTGGCCGCATTCAAGAAGCGCGGCAGTGGCCATGTGCTGATCCCGACGATTTCTGGTGCGCGCGGTAATCCCATCGTGCTCGATGCGGAAGCGATCGGGTCGATACGCAGCAGCGAAGTCAATCTCGCCTGCCGCAAATTCGTGCAGGACAATCCGGCACTCGTGAAGCTGCATGAGACGACGAACACGCGCTTCCTGACCGACCTCGATACGCGCGAAGATGTCGAACGACTGGCGGCGAAATCCGGCTGGAAGCTGGGACTGGAGCTGGCGCTGCCAGATGAAGTGACAGCGACATGAGGGACAAATCCGCGCAAGATGTGCAGCAGCTGTGGCCGATTCCGCTGGCGACAGCGCAGTTCGATCAGGCGGCAGACGTCAATCCGGTACTGGCAAGGATGTTCCAGGCGATGCGCGCGACCGATCCGCAGAACGAGAGTAAGGCGCGCTTTTATTCCAGCCGCGATGATCTCTTGCAGCGCATTGAGATACCCGAATTCCAGGCGCTGATGCAGTTTTTTGTCGGCGCGCTGCAAAAGACCGTCTCCGGCGTGAACGCCAATGTCTGGCCGGCCGGGCGCATGTCGATGCAGCTGAAATTGGCCGGCTGCTGGTTCCAGATCCAGAATGGCGAGGCCTTCCATGATGTGCACACACACGGCAATTGCTCCTGGTCCGGCGTCTATTATGTGCAGGTCGATCCGGCGGCGCAGCGCGTGCGCCATCCGACGCTGGGCGCATTGAATGGCGCAACGCGCTTTTACGGTCCCTGGCATCAGTATCTGGGTGGTGCTTACATGGACATGGGTAACGCCTTCCTGCAGCAAAGTACACGTGACGTGATGCCGGAAGCCGGCACGCTGGTGATGTTTCCCTCATTCCTGCAGCACAAAGCCATGCCGTATGCCGGCGAGCAGGACCGCATCATCGTGTCCTTCAATGCGCAATTCCATGCGGCGGGCGGGAATCAGATTTTTGATTATGCGGGGACCTGACCCGATTTTAATAATGCCTTGATCACCGGCCACTGACGTCGCGACACAGGCAGGCGTTCGTCTATCCTGCCAACGATGATGCGCCAGGTCTCCAGCTCCCGCTCGCCGTTGTTGGAGACGTGCGCGACCGTGGCGCGCTCGACGCCGGCGATCGCCGTGCGCGCCACGAGCGCATTGCGGTGCACGCGCACGAAGCTGGCGCTTAATTCCTGTTCCAGCGAGAGCAGCGATTCCTCGATCAGGTAGGCATGATCGGCGGTCCTGAGCGTCACATATTTCGATTCCGCCTTTAAATACAGGACTTCACACACTGGCACGCGAAGTAAGCGCTCACGCTCTTGTACGGAAAAGCTGCTGCGGGCGGCCGGCGTCGCCACCTCGCCCCTGGGTAGCTTGCGCACCGCCCGTCCCAGCGCCTCGGCCAGCCGCGTCGCCCGCACAGGCTTGAGCAGGTAATCGATGGCTTGCACCTCAAACGCCTGCACGGCAAAATTTTCATACGCGGTAATGAAGATGACCAAGGGCGCACGCTCGGGCTGCTGCGCGAACTGCGCGGCCAGTTCCAGTCCGCTCGCGCCCGGCATTTGCACATCGAGAAGCACGATGTCAGGCTGCAGCGTCGCTACCGCTGCCAATGCCGCATCCGCGCTAGCGGCCTCGCCGACGAGAACATGCGGGCAATCACCGGCGATATCGGACAATAAATTCCTAAGTCGCACTCGCGCCGGTGCTTCATCATCAACGATCAGGATGCGCGGGATCATGCTCCGGCCTCGGTCGCTGTGCCTTGCTCTGGCGTGGGTACATGTTTAATGTAAGGAAAACGCAGCCGCACCTCGAAACGGTCCTCGCTGCGATCCGTGCTCAGCTGGGCTTCCACGTCATACAGCAGTGCGAGCCGTTCACGCAGATTTTCCAGTGCCATGTGACTGCCGCCTGCTGCCGGCGCAAATACGGGATTGGTAATCGTGATGTCGATGCGATCGAAGCTGCGCATCATGCGGATCATGACTGTCGCGGGCTGCTGCGCCGGTTCGACGCCGTAGTGCACGGCGTTTTCGAGCAGTGGCTGCAGCATCAGCGCCGGCACGCGCGCGCGGTGCATGACTTCGTCGCCGAGCTTGGAAACATCCCAGACCACATGCAGGCGCTCACCGAGACGCACCTGTTCGATGGCCAGATATTGGCGGCATAGCCGGACTTCGTCTTCGAGAGAAATGATGTCGCGCGCGTCGCGCATCAGTACGCGAAACAGGTCGGCCAGGTCTTCCAGCGTCGACTCGGCGCGTTTCGGTTCGCTGCGGATCAGCGACAGCACGGCGTTCAAACTGTTGAACAAAAAATGCGGCCGGATGCGTGCCTGCAGTGCCTGTAGCCGTGCTTCGGCCAGTGCCGGCGAATAGGCCCGCGTGCGCAATTCGAAATAATGCTGCAGCAAGCCACCGCACAGAGCGCCGCTGAGCATGCCTTCGAAGACATGCAGTTTCGTCAGACTGCCGAACAGCCCGCCGAACCAGTCGCCACCCGACTGCAATAGCTGCACCATCACTGCCGAGACGAAGGCCGGCAGCAGCCAGCACAGCCAGCGCTGGAATGCCGGCGAGCGCGCCACGACCACGCGGCGCAAAAAACACAGCAGCGCCAGCGAGACCAGGGCGCTAGACTCCAGCAGCATGGTCGAATCGACAAAGGTGTCCAGCCCCGCGCGCCAGTCCACCGCCGCCAGCAAGCAGGCACCCAGCACAGCGCCATTCAATACCAGCAGCACGCGGAAGACGACGCCGATATTGCAGCCATCAGGAATCAGGCTGTCGATTTGCAGGCGCACGACGGGATTGTTTGGCATCTGGTTCATAAAGGCAGGAGCAAGCAGGCAGGCGTGTTTTATAATCGCGTTAATCGCGAATTCACCGGAACCTAACTATGACAGCACAACTCTCCAAAAAAGGCGAGGCCTGGTCGGCGCGCTTCGCCGAACCCGTCTCGGATTTGGTAAAACGCTACACCGCCTCGGTATTTTTCGACAAGCGCCTGGCCGCCTTCGACATCGCCGGCTCGCTCGCGCATGCCGAGATGCTCGCGCACCAGCACATTATCAGCCAGGAAGACCACGCCGAAATCCGTCGCGGAATGGCGCAAATCACGTCTGAAATTGAAGGCGGCCAGTTCGAATGGCAGCTCGACCTCGAGGACGTGCACCTCAATATCGAAAAACGCCTGACCGAACTTGTCGGCGACGCCGGCAAACGCCTGCACACCGGCCGCTCACGTAACGACCAGGTCGCCACCGACATTCGCCTGTTCATGCGCGCTGCCATCGACGACATCAGCGGCTTGCTGCGCGACCTGCGTCTGGCGCTGGTCGACTTGGCCGAGCAGCATGCCGGCACCATCATGCCCGGCTTCACGCACATGCAGGTCGCCCAGCCGATCACCTTCGGCCATCACATGCTGGCCTATGTCGAAATGTTCGGCCGCGATGCTGAGCGCATGGCCGACTGCCGCAAACGCGTCAATCGCCTGCCGCTGGGGGCCGCTGCCTTGGCCGGTACGACTTTCCCGATTGACCGTTTGCGCGTCGCTACCACGCTCGGCTTCGAAGATGTCTGCCATAACTCGCTGGACGCCGTCTCGGACCGCGATTTCGCGATCGAATTCTGTGCTGCCGCCGCCCTGGTCATGACCCATGTTTCGCGCATGTCGGAAGAACTGGTGATCTGGATGAGCCCGCGCGTCGGCTTCATTGATATCGCCGACCGCTTCTGCACAGGCTCGTCGATCATGCCGCAAAAGAAAAACCCGGACGTGCCTGAACTCGCGCGCGGCAAGACTGGCCGCGTCAACGGTCATCTGATCGCCTTGCTGACCCTGATGAAGGGCCAGCCGCTGGCCTACAACAAGGATAATCAGGAAGACAAGGAACCGCTGTTCGATACGGTCGACACGGTCGTCGATACCTTGCGCATTTTTGCCGACATGGCCGGCGGCATCACTGTCAAGCCGGAAGCGATGCGCGCAGCCGCCTTGCAAGGTTATGCGACTGCCACAGACCTGGCCGATTACCTCGTCAAGAAGGGCCTGCCTTTCCGCGATGCGCATGAAGCCGTGGCCCGTGCCGTGCGCCATTGCGTCGATCACGGCTGCGACCTGAGTGAAATGTCGCTGGGCGATTTGCAGGCTTTTTCAGCACTGATCACTGATGATGTATTCGCTGTCCTCACGCTCGAAGGTTCGGTCGCAGCGCGCGACCATATCGGCGGCACTGCACCAAACCAGGTTCGGGCAGCCATTGCGCGCCTGCGTAGCCAGCTTGCCTGACATCGGCACTGCGAGGCATGCGGCGGGCTAATGAGCGCCGCATGCCCGCTCAAAAATTCAGCACTATATCGTAAGTAGTAATACGTAATTTCGTTCCATTTTCCACAAAATCGGCGCCCTGCCGGCCTGTGCAGCACCCGCTGGCAGAGGGAAATGTTTATACTCTGCCCTTCCCGAAGCACGACCCCAGATACGCTGACACAGCGGCGCCGCGCCTCTGTGTCGCACAGATTTTTCATTTACTCCGGAGACGAGCATCATGTCTTTTCTACTCTCGCTGTCGCGCATGATCGATGCGCTCAACGAAAAAATCGGCCTCGCAGTCAGCTGGGCCTTGTTCGCCGCCGTCATAGTCTGTAGTGGCAATGCACTGATCCGTTATTCATTCAACATGAGCTCAAACGGCTGGCTGGAAATCCAGTGGTATCTGTTTGCTGCGATGTTCCTGCTCGGCTCGTCCTACACCTTGAAGCGCAATGAGCATGTGCGCATCGACGTCATCACCGGACTGTTCTCGAAACGCACGCAAGTCTGGATCGACCTGTTCGGTTTCCTGATCTTCATGCTGCCGATGACCTCGCTGATCCTGTATTTTGCCGTGCCGTATGCACTGACCTCAATGCAGAATCAGGAAATGTCCATGAATGCCGGCGGCCTGATCCTGTGGCCGGCCAAGATGCTGATCCCGGTCGGCTTCTTTTTGCTGACATTGCAAGGCGTGTCGGAACTGATCAAGCGTATCGGCTACCTGCAAGGCAAGGTCGACGCCAGCGAGTTCGAAAAACAAGTCGCCACTCCCGAAGAAGAAATCGAGGCGATCAAAGCCGCCAATAACATCACCTGATTGTCCGGAGAATCAAGCATGGCTGAATTTTTAATCGCGAACATGGCGCCGATCATGTTCGGCGCTCTAGTAGTGTTCCTGCTATCGGGCTTCCCGGTAGCGTTTTCCCTGGCTGCCAACGGCCTGTTCTTTGGCTTCGTCGGCATTGAGCTGGGCTTGCTCAAACCTGAGCTGTTGCAGGCGCTGCCGAACCGTATCTTTGGCATCATGGCCAACGACACGCTGCTGGCGATCCCTTTCTTTACCTTCATGGGCCTCATACTTGAGCGCTCCGGCATGGCCGAGGATTTGCTCGACACGATCGGACAATTGTTCGGTCCGATGCGCGGTGGCGTAGCGTATGCCGTGATTTTCGTCGGCGCGCTGCTGGCGGCGACGACAGGTGTGGTCGCCGCGTCGGTCATTTCGATGGGATTGATTTCATTGCCGGTCATGCTGCGTTATGGCTACGACAAACGCATCGCCTCGGGCGTCATCGCCGCCTCCGGCACGCTGGCGCAGATCATCCCGCCATCGCTGGTGTTGATCGTCATGGCTGACCAATTGGGTCGGTCAGTCGGCGACATGTACCAGGCGGCTTTTGTGCCGGGTCTGCTGCTCACGGCAATGTATGCCGGTTACGTCGCATTGGTGTCGATCATCCGTCCGCAATGGGTGCCGGCACTGCCGGTCGAAGCGCGTAACCTGCGCCAGCCAAACGGTGACAGCGGCGTGATTTCATTGCTGGCATTGATCGCCGCGACCGTCGCGATCTGCGTGGGGTTCGCCCATTTCTATATCGGCAGCCATCCAAAAGCAGCCGCCGATGAAGTCGGCATCTTCGCCGCCACTGTCGGCACGCTGGGCGCGTTCATGGTCGCGTTTTTCAATCGTAAATTCAAGCTCGGCCTGCTCTCGCGCATGGCCGAAAAAGTCATCTTTGTGCTGATCCCGCCGCTGGCGCTGATCTTCCTCGTACTCGGCACGATCTTCATTGGTGTGGCGACACCGACCGAAGGCGGCGGCATGGGTGCGCTGGGCGCCCTGATCCTCGCGGTGATGAATCGCCGCCTGTCATTCGACCTGCTCAAGCAGGCGATGAATTCCACCACGCGTCTGTCGTGCTTCGTGGTCTTCATCCTGATCGGCTCAACCGTGTTCTCGCTGATTTTCCGGGGCGTGAATGGCGATCTGTGGGTTGAACATCTGCTGTCGTCGCTCCCGGGTGGCAATACGGGTTTCCTGATCGTGGTTAACGTGATGTTCTTCCTGCTGGCCTTCTTCCTCGATTTCTTCGAGCTGGCCTTCATCCTCGTGCCGTTGGTCGGTCCGGTGGCCGACAAACTTGGCATCGACCTGATCTGGTTCGGCGTGCTGCTGGGCGTGAACATGCAGACTTCATTCATGCATCCACCCTTCGGCTTTGCGCTGTTCTACCTGCGCTCGGTCGCGCCCAAGGAAGTCAAGACTTCGGACATTTACTGGGGTGCGATTCCTTTCGTGGTAATCCAGATCATCATGGTGGTGCTGATCATTGCTTTTCCGAGCATTGTCTCGGTCGACACCAAGACCGACATGAAGGAACAGATCGAACTGAAACTCGACACCGGCAGCGAAGCACCAGGAAGCGCAGCGAAAGAGGAAGAAGCGCCAGCACTGAACTTCTCCAACGATAGCGAGAAAAAGGATGAGGCGGAACCGAAGTTGAATTTCACGAACGACGCGGATAAAAAGTAAGCTTTATCGCTTCACTTAAAAACCCTGCAAGTGCGAGCTTGCAGGGTTTTTTTACGACTTATGGCGAACCGAATGGTCAACGATTACGGTGCCAGCGCGATGGCGATGCACATTCAAGCGCGCAGCATAAGCCGGACGATATTGGCTTAATGATGCACTCTATACTATGCATTTTTTAATTAAAGATACTTAAGCTATACAATTTTATTGACAAAATAAGGCCGTTTGCTAGAGTAAGTACTCCGCATCGACAAAACGCCACACAACATGACGCACCTGATTGAAGAACTCGCCGCAGCCAGGCGCGCCGCCAACTTGAGTCAACAGGAGCTCGCCGACAAAGCCGGACTCAGCCGCCTGACTGTGCAGCGCACAGAATCGGCCATGATCGATCCGCGACTGTCGTCCCTGCACGCCATGGCGCGCGCGCTCGGCATGGATCTGATGCTGGTGCCGCAGGGATTACGCCCGGAACTTGAATCCTTCGTGCGTTCGGGCGGGCGCTTTCTCGGACAGCCTGCCGGCATTGCCGCACCACGTTCGGTCGTAGATAGTCTGCTTGATTCACCCGGATCATGAGTTCTCCCCTTCGGTATTTGCGGCTCAGCCTGCATGGCCCGAATGCATCGCGCCGGGCGATTGGCTACCTGTCACAGTACGGCGATATCTTGCGCGTATCGTTCGATGCCGATTACATCAACGATGCGCAACGCCCCACGTTATCACTCAGTTATGTCGGCACGAACGAGGCCGAGACGCGCGCAATTCTTTCTGCGACGCGCGATGTGCGTCTGTCGCGCAGCGATGGCCGCTGGCCTGTGTATTTTCAAAACCTGCTACCCGAAGGCCATAATCGCGAACGCCTGGCGCAGCAACGTCGCTGCAGTCCCGACGATGAATTCGAATTGCTGGCCGCGGCCGGTCACGACCTGATGGGCGCAGTCGAGGTCGCGCCCGTCGACGCGCAGGAGGCGATCCCCGACGTCGTGCGCAATTGGCATACCGCGCTTGGACTCAATGAACTTGCAGCGGGCATGGTCGAAGTCCCGGTGGAAGATGCTGCCTCCTTGCCCGGCATGGTGACCAAATTTTCCGCCATCATGGACGGTCGCCGCTATGTCGTGCGACGCAACGGCGCCGCCGGCTCGGTGATTTTGAAACTGCCAACATCAAGGCATCCCGACCTGGTCGCCAATGAATTTTGCGGCTATCAGCTGGCCCGCGCGATTGGCCTCGATTGCGCGCAGGCGGCGGTGATCACGCGCAGCGAAGCCGATCTGCCAGACAATGTCAGCTGCAGCGAGATTCTGGCCGTCACGCGCTTCGACCGCGGCGCCGACGGGCAGCGCATCCACATGGAAGAATTCGCGCAAGTCCTGCAATACTCCCCTAAGCAGAAATATGGAAAAGGCCTGCAGACCGACACGATCGCGATGCTGCGCATACTCGACCGCTTATCGGACGAGCCAGCACGCGACGTGGCGGAATTCGTTCGCCGCTTTGTTATCTTCATCTTGATGGGCAACACCGATGCACATCTCAAGAACTGGGCGCTGATGTATGCCAATGGTCGTGCGCCAGCACTGGCGCCACTCTACGATCCCGTTTGCGTGACAGCCTTCTTCAATGATGCACCAGCGGCAGACTACTGCATCAATCGCGCCATCGACAACACCGTCAGGGCATTTAGCTGGGACGACCTAGGCGCAATACTGAAACAGGCCGGACTCTTGCGCAGCAGCCGCCTGCTGCAAATCGCCCGGGCCACCGTCAAACAAGCACAGGCCGACTGGCCGGCGTTGCTGGGTGATGCGCCGTTGAATATGCGCTTGTCGATCAGCGAAAGACTGGACGGCGGCGTACGCCTAAGCGGCATATAAGGCACTGTTGCCGGAGCAGCATCGCCCTCAGCGATGAGCCAACAAAGACCGCGAGTCCACTTGAATCACGTCATTACACGCAAATAATCGACTCGCTGTATTTCGCGACCATCAGGTCATGCGTCATCAAGCGCATCGGCTCAACGAGCGCCTGAGCCACGAGTAGGCGGTCAAATGGATCATGATGGTGGAATGGCAGCGCTTCTACCGCGATCGTGTGTTCGGGCTCAATAGCTAAAAATCGATAGCCGGACTCGGTAAAAAAACGCATGGCATCCGTGCCAGAAACGGGCATGTCGCCCTTGGCAAGTCCAAACTTGATTGAAATTTCCCACAAGCTGACCGAACTTATCCAAATGGTGGCCCGTGGTGCAGCAATCATGTCGCGGGCCTTTGCGCTCAGTCTTGGATCGTCCGTAATCGCCCATAAGGCGAC
Source organism: Oxalobacteraceae bacterium (assembly GCA_947448025.1). GTDB lineage: Bacteria > Pseudomonadota > Gammaproteobacteria > Burkholderiales > Burkholderiaceae_D > CANFLV01. Next base: position 128,516 of record CANFLV010000003.1, read on the forward strand.
ATGCGTATCGAGCAAAAGGTTCATGCACCCGTGCCCAAAAACAATTGCTGCACCTCTGCATTACTCAGATCGATATTTTCAGGAACAGTAAATAATCCACGAGCGACGCCAATTCGATTACCTGGCGTTGAATTTTCCAAAGGCACCAATTTAGCCGCTGGCCGGCCATTCCGGGCAATATAGATTTCACGCTCGTCACCCTTCTCGATGGCATCGACTAAACGGGACAAATTCGATTTTGCGTCCAACATATTGACAGTGTGCATTTTCCTATCCTCCATGTGATTACCTTAGTCTAGTCTGGCTAACTTCACTCGTCAACGATCAAATGTGCCGACTGTTCTCTGTAATCGGACGAGTTAAAAACTTTCGCTCCGAGTAAGTGCGTGCTGCATGACCCAAAATAAAAAAACCCGCAGCGCTCGCACGCTGCGGGTTTTTTATCTCAATCCGTCTGCTTACTTCAGCTTGCCCGGTTTGATCAGGTAGTTCTGCATCGGCGCTTCAGCGACCGATGCCCAGGTATTCTGGTCCTGGCGGAAGCGCTTCCATGGCTCGTAGATCTTCTTGAACTTGGCATTCTTCGACGCTTCTTCTTCCATCACGTCATTGGCCGCCTGGTAGGACGCATCCATGATCTCTTTGGAGAAGGTGCGCAGCTTCACGCCGCTCTTGAGCAAACGTGCCAATGCGGCAGGATTGCGGGCGTCGTATTCGGCTTGCATCGATACGTGGGCTTCGTAAGTAGCGACTTCCAGCGCAGCCTGATATTCCTTAGGCAGCTTTTCCCATTCCTTGATGCCGACCATGAAGGACAGCTGCGGACCTGCTTCCCACCAGCCCGGTGCGTAGTAGTACGGCGCGACTTTTGAAAAGCCGAGCTTTTCATCATCGTAAGGGCCGACCCATTCCGCTGCATCGATCGTGCCTTTTTCCAGCGCAGGATAGATGTCGCCACCGGCCAGCTGCTGTGGCACGACGCCGAGGTGCTGCATGACGCGACCAGCGAAGCCGCTGATGCGAATTTTCTTGCCTTCCAAATCCTTGACGGACTTGATCTCGGAACGGAACCAGCCGCCCATCTGGGTGCCGGTATTACCGCCCAGGAAATTCATGATGCCGTAGCTCTTGAAGAATTCACGGGTCAGATCGCGTCCGCCGCCATGCTCGTACCAGGCAGTTTGCTGGCGTGATGTCAGGCCGAACGGTACTGCGCAATCGAAGCAAAAGGTAGGGTCTTTACCGAAATAATAGTAAGACGCGCTATGGCCCATTTCGACCGTGCCGGCTTGCACCGCATCGACGACTTGCAAGGCCGGGACGATTTCGCCACCGGCAAAAACGCGGATATTGAATTTGCCGCCCGTAAGCGCAGCTACGCGCTTGCTGAAGGTTTCGGACGCGCCGTAAATGGTATCGAGCGACTTCGGAAAGCTGGACGCCAGGCGCCAGTTAATCGTCGGTGCTGTTTGCGCAAGCGCTGGCGCGGCGATGATGCCGGCGGTCGCGCCTAATGCCGCTTTTTGAATAAAGGAACGACGTTGCATGTTTCTGTCTCCTGAACGAGTGAGGTACTGCCAATACGGCGGCGCTTGCCGCGATGCTAAACGGGTAATGAGCCCGAATTGTAGGACGCGCAAGGCAATGCCGCAACTCAAAAAACTTCCTGCGAATCTTGAATTTACAATCAGGAGACAAAATCAATTATGCGCGTCAAAATGCCGCGCATAAATGCTGCTTAGCCGCCGGCGATCGTCATGCTCTCAATGAGGATGGAGCCGGTATTTTTCGTTCCGCGCACCAGCGTATCGGCACCGACCGCGACGATCTGGCGCAGCATGTCCTTCATGTTGCCGGCGATGGTGATCTCCTCGACCGGATACTGGATCACGCCCTTCTCGACCCAGAAGCCGGCCGCGCCGCGCGAGTAATCGCCGGTGACGTAATTGACGCCCTGCCCCATCAGTTCCGTGACGAGCAAACCTGTGCCAAGTTTCTTCAGCATGGCCTTGAAATCATCGCCGGGCTTGGTCAGCGACGAACTCAGCGTCAGGTTATGCGAGCCGCCCGCATTGCCGGTGGTTTGCATGCCGAGCTTGCGCGCCGAATAGGTCGACAGGAAGTAACCCTGCACCATGCCGTTCTTGACTACGTCGCGACGCGTGGTCTTGACGCCTTCGTCATCGAAGGGCGAGGAACCGACCGCGCCGATCACATGCGGATCTTCGACGACCTGGATATGCGGCGCGAAGGCCTGTGTGCCGAGTGAGTCGAGCAGGAAGCTGGATTTGCGATACAGCGCGCCGCCCGAAACAGCCTGCACGAAGGCACCGAGCAAACCCGCCGCCAGTGGCGCTTCGAACAGCACCGCGCATTTGCGCGTATCGAGCTTGCGCGCATTCAGACGCGCCAGCGCGCGCTGGGCAGCGTAGCGGCCGATGGCTTCCGGCTCGGCCAGTTTTTTTGGATCGCGCATTGATGAATACCAGTCGTCACGCTGCATGTGCGCACCCTTGCCGGCGATCGGTGCAGCGGAAATCGTGTGGCGCGAATATGGATAGCCACCAATAAAGCCGCGTGAATTAGCCGACACGAAATGCGACTGCTGCGCATACACGCCCGCGCCTTCGCTATTGGTGATGCGTTTGTCGACGGCGAAGGCGGCAGCTTCGGCGCGCTTGGCCAGTTCGACCGCTTCTTCGGCCGTGATCGTCCACGGATAGCACAGCTGCAAATCACGCGGCGCCAGTTCCAGTGTATCGGCGTCAGGCAGGCCGGCGCAGTCATCTGCGGACGTGAAGCGGGCAATGTTGTAGGCCGCTTCGACGGTTTCCTTCAAGGCCTTTTGCGAAAAATCAGATGTGCTCGCATTGCCGCGGCGGACATCACGCCCCTGGCCAATGTAGACCGTCACGCCCATGCCCTTGTCCTTGTTTTGCTCGATGGTCTCGACACTGCCTTTGCGTACAGAAATCGACAGACCGCTGCCCTCGCTGATTTCAACCGCTGCGTCGGACGCGCCCTGCTCTTTCGCGTAGCGCAAAACGTCGCGTGCGAGCTGCTGTAACTGGTCCTGGGAATGGATAAAAGTGAAATCGGTCATGGTTTTTTTCGCAAAAATAATTCAGTGAGCAACATTGTAATCAAGTTGGCGCGACGCCGAAGGCATTACCGCGACTTGTTAAAGGGGTTATCATAGCAGTCGTTTACCGAATGGCGTTTCGCCTGAATCATCAATACTATGCCAAATCCAAATCGAGGCTCTTGCGGCTTCCAATCTACCGAGTTTGAACAAGAATACGAGCGGCCGTCAAAATCGCAGCTCAAGCGTGAAAGCACCGCCCTCCAAAAGCTCGGCGAAGATCTCGTCGCCGAAGCGCGCGACCGTATCAAACGTATCCCCATGCCGGAAGACGTGCGCGACGCAATCCTGACATGCCAGGACATCAAGGACCACGAAGGCCGCCGCCGGCAGATGCAATACGTCGGCAAAAAAATGCGCACGCTCGACGAAGCCGAACTGGCCATCATCCAGCGCACCGTCGACAGCTGGCGTGGTCTGTCCAAAGCCGACACTGCCGCCATGCATTCGCTGGAGAAGCGTCGTGAAAAATTATTGAAGGATGACGCTGCACTGACCGAACTGCTGGTGCGCTATCCGGATCTGGACGCGCAGCAGCTGCGCACGCTCATTCGTAACGCCCGCAAGGAAGTCGCCGAAAGCAAGCCGCCAAAAGCGTATCGCGAAATTTTCCAGATCCTCAAGCAGCTGCAAGCCCGCGCCAAGCCGGCTGAAGCGGAAGAAGCCAATGAAGATGACGAAGACGAATCCTGATGAACTGCTGATCGGACTCGTCTCGATCTCCGATCGCGCCTCCAGCGGTGTCTATGAAGACCAGGGCATCCCAGCCTTGCGCGACTGGTTCACCGCCGCACTGACGTCGCCGTGGCGTATGGAGACCCGCCTGATCCCCGACGAGCAGGCGCAGATCACCGCAGCGCTGATCGAACTCGTCGACGTGATCGGCTGCGACCTCGTGCTCACTACCGGCGGCACTGGCCCATCACGGCGCGATGTCACGCCCGAGGCGACGCTGGCGGCAGGCACGCGCGAGATGCCGGGCTTTGGCGAGCAAATGCGCCAGATCAGTCTTAAATTTGTGCCGACTGCCATCCTGTCGCGCCAGGTCGCGGTCTTGCGCGAGACGGAGACACATGCGGCGCTGATCATGAATCTGCCGGGCCAGCCGAAGTCGATCAAGGAAACGCTGGAAGGCTTGAAGGATGCCGAGGGCAAGCAGCTCGTGCCCGGTATCTTCGCGGCAGTACCTTACTGCCTCGACCTGATCGGCGGCCCCTATGTCGAGACCGACGACACGGTCTGCAAAGTCTTCCGGCCAAAGTCAGCAATCCGCCCTGCGCGATAAGTTGGCTGTAGTACCGTCCCCTGATTAATTTTTACGCACACCTCACACTATGACCCTGGAAACCATCGAAGTCGTATCCGCCCCGAACCCGACCGCTGCCGTCATCTGGCTGCATGGCCTGGGCGCCGACGGCAATGATTTTGTGCCGATCGTGAATGAAATCGACCTGCACGACTGCCCGGCTATCCGCTTTGTTTTTCCACATGCGCCAACGATGCCGGTAACGGTCAATGGCGGCTATGTGATGCGCGCCTGGTACGACATTCTTGGCGCGGACATCGTACGGCGCGAAGATGAAGCCGGCCTGCGCAAGTCGCAGCTGGCCGTCGAAGCCTTGATCGCCAGGGAAATTGCGCGCGGCATTCCTGCCGAACGCATCATCCTCGCCGGCTTTTCACAAGGCTGTGCCATGACACTGCAAACTGCCCTGCGGCATCCGCAAAAACTCGCGGGCTTGTTGTGCCTGTCCGGTTATGTGCCATTGAACGCGACGGTCGCCGAAGAACGTCATGCCGCGAACCACGCCACGCCGATTTTCATGGCGCATGGCCGCGGCGATAACGTGATCCCGATCGCGCGCGCCGAGCAGTCGCGTGATTTGCTCACGACGCTGGGCTATGACGTCGAATGGCATGAATACATGATGCCGCATTCGGTCTGCGGCGAAGAGATTGATGATATCGGCGACTGGCTGCGACGCGTCCTGAAATAAATCGTGACACTGATTACAAAAGCCTGCGATGTTCACACATCGCAGGCTTTTTTATTTGAACACGACCGTCTTGTGCCCGTTGAGCAGTATCCGGTGCTCTACAAAACATTTCACCGCCCGCGCCAGCACCACGCATTCGACATCGCGGCCGATCGCCGTCAAGGTGTCCGGTCCCATGGAATGATCCACGCGCTCGACATCCTGTTCGATGATAGGACCTTCGTCCAATTCACCCGTGACGAAATGCGCGGTCGCGCCGATAAGCTTCACGCCACGATCATGCGCCTGGTAATACGGCTTCGCCCCCTTGAAGCTCGGCAGGAAGGAGTGATGAATATTAATCGCCCGACCACGCAAGGCTTCGCACATGGCCGGCGATAAAATCTGCATGTAACGCGCCAGCACCACGAGGTCGATATTCTCGCCGGCGATGATGTCGAGGATGCGCTGTTCCTGCACCTGCTTGGCTTCCGGCGCAGCGCCAGCGGCCAGGGGCAAATGATGGAAGGGGATGTTGTAGCTGGCGGCCAGCTGGTAAAAATCTGTATGGTTCGAGACGATCGCCGGGATTTCGACCGGCAGCAAACCGCTCTTGTAACGGAACAGCAAATCGTTGAGGCAGTGGCCGATCTTCGACACCATCAGCAGCATGCGCGGCTTCTTGGCCGCATCATGCAGCTGCCAGTTCATCTGCATGGTCGCCGCCAGTGCGGCAAAATTAGCGCGCAGAGCCGCGTCGCCAACGCCGCCATCATCGACCGCGAAATGCACGCGCATGAAAAACAGCTTCGAATGACTATCGCCAAACTGCGCCGAATCAATGATGTTGCAGCCATGCTCGGCCAGAAAGCCAGAGACGCGATGCACGATGCCGCGCTGGTCCAGGCAAGAGATGGTCAGGATGTATTCGGGAAAGGTCAACATAGGAAGGTCAATAACGTGAAAAGTGCCGGACACAGGCTTGCGCCAAAAGTCCGACATTCTCTCATGCTACCGCCTTATCTTGCAGTGCCCGCGCTGCCAAAGTTACTCGAGGCCACGCTTAACGTCACAGTAAGGCCTGGCCCCTGCTCAGTTCATCGCCTGATTCGACCCTTTGGCCACTGCGAGATTACGCGCCGCCGGTGATCCCGAGGCGCCCACCTGAATATCACCCGACAGTTGCCCGCCCTCTTCCACGACGAGCTTGCCGTAACGGACCTTACCCGAGACCTTGCCAGTCGAATAAATCACCAGCTTTTGCCGCACCACGAGTTCGCCATCGAATTCACCGCGGATTTCTGCGATATCGATTTCAGCAGAGCCTTTGAAGGAACCGCATTCCGCAATCTGGATCACGCGTGAATCGATCGTAGCCTCGACGCGACCTTCGACGACGACGGTATCGCAGTCGGTGATTTCCACACCCTTGAGCTTGATATTCGGACCGACGATCAATTTGCTGCCGGATTCATTCGTGCTGGCAGTCGATGACGCATAACCATTCCCGCTAAAGCTGTTACCCGGCGGTGGCGGTGGCGTGGTCAATGAACTGGTCAAAGGCGTGCCAGTGCTGCTAAGCGAACTCGTCAGGCTCGGGCCTGGCGTCACCGTCGGCTTGGTCATGCTGGAGCCACCGGACAGATTCACATTGCTACTGCTGACAGGAAGGGATGAGGCAGGTGTTTCTCGCTTGCCAAATAGCGTTTCGGACCGAAGCATGATTTCTCCTGAGGTTGATTCAATCTATGTCTAGCCATTTTCCAGACTCCGATGTTGGTCAGCCGCAAGAGCATTAAGTTCATAAAATGTTTAACATTTACGAAAAAGCACGATCGTATTTTTAGGTTATAGTGAGGCTCCCGTCCCTATTCGAAAGCCCTTCATGAGTCTCGCCACATTAAGCAACCCACAATTTCGACTGGCCGCCCGTCCCTTTGGCCTCGTCAAGCCCAGTGACTGGGCCTATAGCACGGAGCCGGTGCGCGAGATCACCGATGGCGAAATCCTGGTCAAGGTGTTGTATTTGTCACTCGACCCTGCCATGCGCGGCTGGATGAATGAAGGCAAGTCGTATATCCGCCCGGTCGCCATTGGCGAAGTCATGCGCGCTGGCGGCATTGGCGAGGTGATCGCCTCAAAGTCGCCCAAGTTCGCGGTCGGCGACACGATCTCGGGCAGCCTTGGTGTGCAGACTTACTGGGTCGGTGCTGCCGACGACAAGACCGCCGGCTTTTACAAGGTCGACGGCCATGCCGCGCCGCTGCCAAAATACCTGAATGCGCTCGGCATGCCCGGCATGACCGCTTATTTCGGCCTGCTCGAGGTCGGCCAGCCGAAAGCCGGTGAAACCGTGGTCGTCTCAGGTGCGGCAGGCGCCGTCGGTCAGACCGTCGGCCAGGTCGCCAAACACAAAGGTTGCCGCGTCGTCGGTATCGCCGGCGGCAAGGAAAAATGCGATTTCGTCGTCAATGAACTCGGCTTTGATGCCTGCATCGATTACAAGACCGGATCGGTCAAGGAAGGATTGAAGCAACATTGCCCGAATGGCGTCGACGTCTACTTCGATAATGTCGGCGGCGAGATTCTGGATACCGTACTCACGCGCATCAACATGAAGGCGCGCATCGTCATTTGCGGCGCGATTTCACAATACAACAATACGACACCAGTCAAAGGGCCGGCGAATTATCTGTCGCTGCTCGTCAATCGCGCGCGCATGGAAGGCATCGTCGTGTTTGATTATGCCGACCGTTATCACAAGGGTGTCGCGGAAATGGCCGGCTGGATGCGCGAAGGGACTTTCAAGACGCGCGAAGACATCGTGCAGGGGCTGGAGAAATTTCCGCAAGCCTTGCAGATGCTGTTTGATGGCGGAAATTTCGGCAAGCTCGTGTTGCAGGTAGCGTAATACATTCACCGGTGGGCGGTGACGCCGTCCACCGTGGATTGAACTGCATTAGACCACTGCCGGCACTCCCTGGCATCTTCCTCATCGCTGGAGTCCACCCGGCGCTCCCTGCACATTCATGCATTTCGTCCATACCCGGATTCAGGTATGGATCGAGATAAACCGATTCGCAATACTCGTAGTCAATAAGGCAAGCAGTTGTGCTCTGCCAAATTTTATTGGCTACCCATGGAAATTTCCACTTCGGTTGTAGTACTGCAGCCAGGACTATACATCCTGCGCCATCCGGGTGCTGGTATGCCCGCGCTGAGCATCGCGATTACCCCACGTAGCGTCGGCAAATCGGAAACTCTTGTCACCAACAAAAAGCACGGTCATGCCCTCATTAACGGAAGCGATTGCCTCGTCATGTCGATTACAGAGGCGCCAGTTGAACTACTGGTGGCCGCATACGGCGAAGCAGGCAATGTAGTCACCCCGGCGATCAAAATAGATCGTATTGCGCTGGATGTAGCGTCAGGTTCAGGCAGTGTTTCAACAACACCATCGCCGGTCGAAAAAGGCTTGTCTATCGTGGCCCACGTTGAACGACGTGGCGATGTGATCGTCCGCGCCGGCGAAATGGCGGGCGATATCAATGCCGTGCATCGCCTTGAGGGCTTTCAGATCATCTGGCCAGATCGACCCGATGGTGTTGATCTGGCGTATGCCGTCGTAATCGAAGGCATAGGCGCCACCCCGGTAGTCAAGAGCGGCCACTTCATTGGCACTCGTCGCGAAGCAAAGCGCATCACCGAAGTCACTTTAGCGCTGATCGGTCCGAATGCAGCGCAATACAAACTCAAGGGCACAGCCATTTTCTCAGGTGGCTTCCAGATACCGATTCAATCAGGCCTGCCGCTCGGTGGGCCAAGTGGCCGAGAACACCTGAGTGGCTTCATGGTCGATGTCCTTGCCGCGCCAGAAAAAAAATTATCGGCCTCGATATCAACACCAGCCCTGAAAAAATTACCCGCGACACCCACCGCAGCAGTCCCCACTTTGTCAAAAAAAGTCCGAACAAAAAGTCGCCCGGCAGTGACTGAAAAATCTACCAGGCTTTCAAATAACGCCAAATAAAGAGGTGCAAACATGAGTTCGACTGTGTACGAATCCAACCTATTACAATCCTCGCTGCCACCGGAACCGGCAGTATTTACCCCAACACTGATTCACACAATTTTAGATCTGGCGACACATGCAGGCAGCGCAACGCCAAGCCCCACTGTCGTCGTTTCGCAAGTCACCGTAGTTGCGGGAGATCCTCTGACAGTCACGGCTGGAACCGGCGTTGCCATCGTGACCGTTGATGGGACATCGACCACGGATGTCGGCGTTGCACTGTCAGATGTGAATGTCGTCGTATTGAAAGGTACAGGCGGTGTCGACATCACCTTTAGCAATGCCGTGCCACCTGACAGCACCATCATCACTGACCGTGCCGTGGTGGCTTTGACCGCGCATAACAGCATCACCATCGCCGATGATGTCGCGTCAGTAATCGTTGTCAATACTGGTGACAATACAATCACTGGTGGCGATGGCGCGGACAAAATCGTCACCGGCAGTGGCAATACGACCGTCGATGGTGGCGCTGGCAACGACATCATTTTCACTGGCAGTGGTAATGCAACAGTGCATGGCGGTGACGGCGACGACACGGTCATCACCAGCAATGGCAATACGACGGTAGATGGTGGTGCTGGCAACGACATCATCATCACCGGCACGGGTAACTCGACCATCAATGGTGGCGCCGGCAGCGACACCATCATCCTCGCCGGTTCTGGCGCTGGAAATACGACAGTCGATGGCGGTACCGGATTTGATCATCTCAATATTGCCCGTACCGCCGATCAAGTTTTTACGGAGTTCGTTAATAACTTTTTCGTCATTACAGATAGCATTACTGGCGCAATCACGCATGCAAACAATGTGGAGTATGTGTCGCTATTAAATGGCGACGTTATCGTCTTGTGCGCTAATGACGACCAGGCGGCAATCGCACAGATGTACGAAACTTTCTTCGGCCATCCGGGAGATGCTAGCGGACTTCAATACTGGTTCGAACATCATGCAGCCGGCGAAAGCATGTACAACATTGCCGCTGCGTTTGCGAACGTCAGCAGCTTTGATACGAGCGATACCAGTGACGCAAACATTGATAACTTTATTGAACAGTTGTACATGAACACATTTGGTCATGGTAGTGACCCCGACGGAAAAGCACACTGGGAGGAAGACTTGCATAACGGTGCGTCATTCGCGTCCGTCGGCTTGTCATTCGCAGAAATTGCAGTTGACAACTATGAGGTGACGACCGTGACTACGATCGGCAATATCAACATCGTCTCCACCATCGTTTAATCAGGACCGTAATGCGCCATTTCAAGGGGGCATCTGCCCCCTTTTTTTCCCGCTTATGCGCCCCAGCCGAAAGAGATAATCAACTTCTCACGATGGCCGTCGAGGCCTTGGCCGAACAAAATTATGCCGACGCGCTGATCGCCACCGAGTATGTTTGCCGGCACTTTCCCGGGTATGCCATTCCGGCCCTGCTGCGCGCGCAAATACTGGATGCAAGCTGCCCCGAACTGGCCGCCAAGGCATGGTATCAAGCGTGGTGCTGCAATCCGCAAGACCCGACAGCACAAGACGCCATGCTGCACTGCTGGCTCAAGTCTGGCGCTTTGGCAAGCGTACGCGAACTGGGCTGCAGTTTTCTGCCCGAGCGCTGCAAAGTGGGTAACGAAGGCGGCTTGATCACGCTATTAAAACAAGCCGGACTAACGCGCGCAGGCGCTTGCTGGAAAGACGGTGACAACATCGCCGGGATGGTGCTGAGTCTCGACGAGCATGCCGGCACCAAATTCGACTTGATCCTCGCAAATGAAACTACCCGTACCCAGTTAAGCGTCAGCCAGAATGGCCAGCACTTCAACTTTACTTGCCCGTCCCCCGATGGCGTATGGTCGATCGCCTTTGCCGATACGACGGCAATCCTGCAAGGCTCGCCCCTCGCTTTTGCCACCCCCGACGCATCGCCTGCCACAGACAGCAAACCCGCCAGTGAGGCATGCATCGATATCATCATCCCGGTGTATCGCGGACTCGCTCAAGTACGCGCCTGCATCACGAGTGTGCTCGAGAGCCTCACGGCGAATCAGAGCGCAGCCGAACTGATCGTCATCGATGATGCCAGTCCCGATGCCGAACTCTCAGTCTGGCTCGATACCCTCGCTGCCAAAGGCCGGATCACGCTGATGCGCAATGACTTCAATCTTGGATTCATTGAGACCGTCAATCGCGGTCTGCGCCTTCATACGGCGCGCGATGTCGTGCTCTTGAATGCGGATACGCTCGTGCAGGGCGACTGGATCGATCGCCTGAAAGCGTCGCTGTACAGCGATGTTGATATTGCCAGTGTGACGCCGTGGTCGAACAACGGCGAGATGACGTCCTTTCCAAAAATCGCGACGGCGGCGCTCATGCCCAATGCAGCCCAATTACGCCTGATTGACGCGACTGCGGCAGCATTGCATCGCAACGGCGAGATCGCAGATGTTGTGCTGCCCTGCTGCTGCGGCTTTGCCATGATGATGCGCCGACGTGTCCTTGAACAAATAGGCTTACTCGATGGCGCCAATCTGGTGCGTGGCTATAACGAAGAAGTCGACTGGTGCCTGCGTGCGGGCGCGGCCAGCTACCGTCATCTGGCTGCAACGGGTGTGTTCATTGCGCATTCCGGCGAGGTCTCGTTTGGCTTTGAAAAAATCTTGCGCGTCAGGCAGAACCGCGAGGTGGTCATTGCTCGCTACCCGACTTACCCTGAAGAGTACGGCAAATTCCTGGAAGACGATCCCCTCTGCGCGGCCCGCGCCGCGCTGGGATTCGCGCTCGCTACCACTTGCTCCGACTGGCTGGATGCAGAAAATTGCAAACGTAATCCCAAAGCACAATTCGCGCGCCTGATGCCGGCAGCCTTGCCATCACGAGGTGAACGAGTCGCTGTCTGGCAGCACAGTGTCACCTCGCCCCATGCTAAGAAAATTCTCGCCTTGGCGCGCGCAATCGCAACGCGACGGGTGCCGCTGCGGCTGCTGATCATCGGTGAAGCCAGTGAGGCACTTTGGCAGACTGGGGTCGTAGATGTGCTGCCTTCAAAACCTGACGGCGATGTGCAGCATTTGTCGGACATTACGCTGCTGGGCTTGAGTGGGGTGACGCTGCTGTTGCATGAGGCAGGCGAGCCGCCGTTGGCGGAGATTACCTCTGTGCGAATTGATGCGCGCTTTGATCCCAAAACCTGGCTAATGAAATGGGCAAACCATTCATGACGATGGCCTGCTCCTGAATCGCTGTACGAATTGCGCGGCTGAGTGAAAGCTAAGGACAGGCAAGGCTCAAGCCTCGGCCTATCAAAATTTATGTGAATGTGACTACGACCATATGAGCGAATATCTCGCGATCTTTGCGACTAAATCTACGTGTGAAAAATTATTTGTTGCAACAAAAACAGCCATCCGACCGCGTCTCTCTTCGACTCGACAAAACGCTTCAACACAAAAATAGTGAGGTCTATCAAAATAATCATCGAACAGTATTTTTGTTCCGGTTCTTGAAGATAAAAGACTGTATAAAAACGAAGCGACCCTGAATCGCCCGTCAATCAAAACAGTATCTGGGACAACACCATGCGCTTTAGCAGCAGCCCAAGGCGACACCATATATTTCCAAAAATCCTGGTATCGCTCAGTCGTCTTTGGTGTCCCCCAATCGCCAACATCGCCTAAATCACAATACTCAAGCAATAAGTGCGTTTTCGAATCAGTAACAGACGAGCAAACCTTCTCGACCCAGAGTTTGTCCGTATCAACGGAAATGACCGTTTTAACCTTGGCGACGTTACAAGCATAGAGCGTGCTTCCACCACATCCATATTCAAGAAAAACCGATGATTGCCGCATCGCCTCAGTAAAACAACCAAGCCCTCCTTCATCCATACAAGGCGTTGGCGTAATAGATTGACTCATTTTAGCCTTTCTCGGACAACGGAAAATTACTTGATGAAAATTTAACTTCTAACGCTCATTGCCGCGCGTATAACAGGAGGATCAATATAAATATATGGCACTTCATTTAACATTTAAAAATAATGCGAAACGACCTTGCAGAAAAAACACTAAAAAAATTAAAGAAATCTCTCTAAGTCAAGGGATATTTTTTTGATCGAACCTGTAGTACATAAGCAAATAAAGTAGGGTCCGCCCGCGCAGAAATCGATCGTATCGTTCACATTATCAATCGAAAATTGCGCCGAAAAGCCACTTGAAACTATTGCATCAGGATGGGCGCGTACAACATCTGGCCGATCAATTTCAAAAAAATTCAATAATTTTAATGTAGTACCAAATTTATCATTTAGCACTACTACGACCTTGTCACTGGAATTTCTGTCAAATGCCCAACCAGTTACAATCAATATATTTTTAGATGATTCAAATTTAACATCATCTATTGAATAAATAAGTCCGTTGCTTATTATTTTATTTTTAATTAAATTATTCATTCTTACACCAAGCATTTGAGGTAAAAAATTTGATCCAATAAGATCTGGAGACAATCTCAAAATTCCTACTGCCTTTTCAAAAGTTAATTGCAAAAATTTTCTCGCAATTAACAGCAATGAGGAAATTCCATTCGCTTCACAAAATTTAGTAAAATTACTTTCATATTTATAAATTTCGCTAACGTCACCATTGAATTCAATGCCAGATATAGAGTCTTTATCTGCAATGTAACCATATCGATTACTCTTGAATGGCTCCTTATGATTGCCATTTGGACGTCCTCGTAGCAACGATGCCACATACTCTTTTTGCGACCTATAAATTGTATGTAAAATAAAGTAATCATCTAATTTTAAGCGATCCAAATCAAACAGATTCCTTGGCACCGCGGATCTTCCTTGTTGATCCGCATCAACTTCTTCGAAGATAGTCCCATCGCCAAAGGAGTACAATCCATCAGAAATAACATGGTTATGAATACCTATTGATTTAACACGGCCACTTATTTTTATAAGTGTCTTTACATGCCTATTTTTTTGTAGTCTGTGAAAATTGGATGGTAAGCGAAATTCGCGGGCGTGACTCTCTGGCTCATCAAAATACCATTTGAATGAAATTGCATCTGCATCTTTTATGTCTTTTACACAAGAATAAATTTTTGTTATAAAGTTTTTAGGCATCCAATATTCATCAATATCTAAAAAAATAATGTGTGTAAAACCATTATTTTTAGATTCCTCAAATATTTTTCTGTATGCCCTAATCTGGAATGAATAATTATTTTTCAAGCACTCATTAAATAGCTCATCAGCAATGAAAAAATCAACTACTCCGGCATGATTATGTTTTATATTCTCCAAAATCTGGACAGAATTATCTGTTGTATTATTTATCCATATTTCTATAAAATCAAAACCAAAGTGAAGATGATGATAAATCCATTGAGGAATATATGCACCCTCATTTTTTGCTATTGCCGCCAATTTAATTTTCATAAAATATTAAATAGAAAAATCTTCTCGTTCGTTGGTCAAATTAGGGCTATAAAAAGGATCTACTTTTAAGACATCGCCCCACTTCTTCTGCATGAACTCCACTTCTTTCCGAAAGCGGTTTTTCTTTTCGTATGTATCTTCAAGTCCTCGGCTGATTGATTCATGGTGATATAGCTCTGCGTAAGGGGTCCACAAGTTCCGGTATCCGACTTCTCGTACCTTTAAACAAAAATCCACATCGTTGAACGCGACACGAAGATGATCCTCATCAAGTCCATTTACTTCATCAAATACACAGCGCCGAACTAGCAAACACGCAGCCGTAACAGCAGAAAGTGTTTGAGTTAAAAAGAGTCTACTGAAATAGCCAGAGTGACTTCGTGAGAAGTGCTTATGACTGTGCCCGGCAACGCCGCGTATCGAACAAATCACACCGGCATGCTGAATCGTGTCATTACTGTAGTAAAGTTTCGCGCCGACACAGCCAATGTCGGGTCGCACAGCGTGCGACACCATCTCGCTCAGCCATTCCGGGCTAATCACCTCAATATCGTTATTAACAAGGCCAATGATTTCACCTTGCGCATGACGAACCCCGAAGTTATTGACGGCTGAGTAGTTGAAGGGATAGTCGTACCGTAATACCCGCACCCGCCTGTCTTCACGCTGAATCTGCTTGAAGAACGACAGTGACTCTGGCTCGACGCTGCCATTGTCCAAAATTAAGATTTCGTAATTGGTATAGGTGGTCTTATCCAGGATGCTGCGCACGCAGGTCTCGGTAAGCTTCCAGTGATCACGCGTTGGGATCAGTAAGCTGACCAAGGGTGCCGGATCGGGTAATGGCCAGCGAACTCGATAGGTATTGGGCAAAATACCGGCCTCTATGCCAACATCAGGATTGACCGTGGCAAAGTAGTCACGCAGCGCCCTGATACCCGCTTCAGTGGTGTAACTCTTCTCGCCTGAACCCATGGCGGTGGAACCCGCGACAATGCGCCAGTGATACAGCACCTTTGGGATATGCACAATGTCTTGCCCGCGCACGTAAGGCAAACAGCGCAGCAGCAAATCCTGGTCCTGACTACCTTCCACACCGCTACGAAAACCGCCTATGCGCTGCAACAAGGCGCGGCGGTAAACGCCCAAATGTGAAACATAGTTTTGCGAGTAGAACAGGTCCGGATTCCAGTCACTCTTGAAATGGGGTTCTACCCGCTGACCTTCGGCATCGAGCTTGTCCTCGTCACTGTAGATGATTTGTGCTTGATGGCGCCGATTAATCGCTTGCACCACATAAAGCAAGGCATGTTCAGGCAACTCGTCATCATGGTCGAGCAAGGCGACCCATGCGCCGCTTGCAAGTTCCAGCGCAGAGTTGGAAGCTTTGGAGATGTGGCCATTCTCACTGCGGTAGCAAACCTTGATGCGCGGATCTACCTCTTCGTACTCTTGCAAGATCGATTTGACGTGCGGCTTGGACGAGGCATCATCTGCAATACACAACTCCCAATATGGATAGCTTTGCTTGCGAACTGAGTCGATGCAGGCTCGCAGAAACATCACATCCGTGTTGTAAGTCGGTACCGCCACGGAAATCAATGGCAAGTCCTTGAACTCGCGCAACATGCGCTGAACTTCGGCCGGACTGGGCAATCCAGGTCTTTCAATGTTTGCCATCCAGTCTTCGTAACTGCCTCGGCCTGGCGCTTGCACGAAGCGCTGCTTGTATGCGTTGAAGATCGAATCAATGAATGGCTTGCCGCTGGCAGTTGCTTGGGCTTTGAAAGTGCCCGCGAGAGCAGCCGGGGTAGTGACGGCGCTTTCTGAACCCGCATGTGCCAACCAGACCAGCATTTTCCTTATCGCCTCCGATTGATCAAGTTTCACCAAATTGAGCAGACGTACACGAAAGACACAGGCCACCTCATTGGGATCAAAACGCAAGGCTTGAACGGGGCGATGAAACTTCACCAAGCGTGAGACGGTTTCATCACTTTTGTAAGGCAATTCGTAAGCATTTTCTTCCGTGTAGCCTTGACCGTAATCCACATAAAACTTGGCATAATTTTTTAATAGACTCGACTCGATCAACAAGTCGAACTGATAATAGCCGGCTGCCAGCGGTTCATCCAACACGAATTCAAAATACGGATCCTCCCCGGTGGATCGCCAAAAATTCAGTTTTTGACTATCAGGCTCAACATCGCACCGCGGTTGAAGGCGATCACAAAACGCCAGCGTCGCGTTTGAATCGGTCGCGCGAGCTAATCGCTTTTTTGTCAGCAACAGGTTAAGGCGGATATTCGGCTCAAAACCAGGCCACTCCGACAGAACTGACTCATAGTGCAGAATGGCTTCGGCAAAGCGCCCATCCCTGAAAGCCTGGTTGGCCTTTTTCAAATAGGTAGTGACAGTTAAGTTACGCATATTTTTCGAATCAACAAAGAATCTGAATGTCCAAAAATGAGCGTTGTGTCGCCTGTCACAAAGCGCGAGATGGGCGCAAAAACCCAAGAAAACTCAGACACCAAGCCATGCGACGCGCGGATCCAATCCTTGATTACTGGATTCATTTAACGCTCGCTGTTCGTCTTTCCTTCTGGCGTGGCCCGTTTGGCACGGCCGCCAGGCGCTTGGATTTGGCTTGTTTAAGATCGACAGGAGATGGCAGCGGCACCTCGCTGGCAATTGGCTTGGGCATGGCAGTATTCGGGTCATACAAACTGTTACGGACTGCATAAATCTGCTTCGCCATGATGGCACGCATCGAGGCGGCCAGTTCCGTCCAGTCCGTCCAGGGTCGCTTGATGCTCACTTCGCTTTGTTTCAAAATGCGTAGAATTTCAGGCAATTGCAAAATCAGCGAAGCGATAAAGCGTTGATCTTGCGCTGAGAACTGGGTCCAGACACCCATATCAAGCGCATTCGGCAAGGCAAAATTGAACTCCAGCTTCGATCCAAATCCATCATGCTGCGCTGCGCGCCAAGTCTCTAGCGGCGTCACCGAACATTCTGGAAATTCAAGTTTAGGAAACCCACCGAATTGATTCGACTGCACATTGCCGCAGGACAGCCGACATTCGAATTGTGACCAATGCTTGTCACCAAAACTGATATTGGTAAATTCAAACCAGAGGTGTTCGTAATCGGGATCCGTTTGTTCATGCTTCAGTCTTACCTGATCAAAACGGAAAGCGACGAGCGGCTTTTCCAGGGTCGTCAGGAAAGACTGCAATGCGCCGGTCAAACCCTTGATATCGAGACCGGCCGGCGCCTTGATTTCATCGGGAATGGCAAGCGCACCGATCAGCAGGCGGCACAATGCCTTTAGCAAATCGTAGTCGCTGGTGGATAAATTGAGCAAAATTTCAATCTGCTGTACCGAGGTCGCGCCGTGACTGCCCGAAGTCAGCACCAGATCTGTTTCGGCATCGTGGCCAGTTGGCCAGCGCAGCAGTGACATGGCAGCGCTGCCCAGGGCTGGCGCAAAGATGAACGAGAGTTCACTCTGCCGCGTCCGGGTCTTGAACAAGAGTTCAGGTATCTCGCGCCCCGCAGCGTCCAGACCCGCGAAGTGCCAGCGCACTTCCTGGGCACCCTCTTGCTCACTCATGCTCAGGATTTCAATCAGGGTGAAATCCATGTAGGCCGGCATGCGCTTCAACATGCGCTGTCGGCGGGTCTGCTCTTTCTGGCTATTTTTTTCCGCTTCCTGAGACAATATGAAATGGCGTTCTAGCGCTTCTTGCACCTGATGCAGCTGTGCCAGCACAAGCTCGTTTTCCAGTTCGACTTCCTTTAACGTGGCTTCAGCAGTTGCCAGCTTCTGCGTCAATTCGAGGGCTTTCTGTGCTTCACGCGCCGCCGCTGTTTGCATGGCCTTATTCTTGGTCTCGCCCTCTTTGAGCTGGTGGGTCAGTGCTTCGGCTTTTGTTCGGCTTGCCGAATGCGCGGATTCAGACTCTGCAAGCTTTTTCCCTGCGAGCTCCAAGGATTTTTGCGCCGCCAACTTTTGCTGCGTCACAGCTTCAAGGCCTGCCTTGAGTTCGACATTATTTTTCGACAGCGTCTGTGTCACGATCACCAGCGGGTTGACCTCGCCAGTCAGATCAAGATTTTCAGCATGGGCATGATCGGCTGCTTTTGCTAAAGCTGTGATGGACGTGCAATGCTGCAGATAGGTGTGGAGTGCGGCGCGCAAATCAAGCGCATCGCCTGCTGCCGATTCGTTCGCTTGAAATTGCAAGACGCTCGCGTCGAGCTCACGCTGCAGGGATTGCAATTGGGGTTGCGTCAGCAGAATCTGTTGCCCAAGATAGCGCGCCAGCGGATCGATCACTGGGTTCACGGGTGCGATGATTTCAGCCCCGGAAAATTGGATATTCCAGCGCTCGGCACAGCTGGCAATCAAGGCTTCAGGATGGGTCAGACATTGCGCCGCGTCGACCAGCATCGTGCGCCTTGGATGACGATGATGGAAGCGTAATAATTGCTGATGATGGTTTTTCCAAATCGTAGGAAATGAGGTCAAATTTTGACCATTTTCGCCGCAGCCATGCGCTAATTGTCCCGCCAAAGCATCAAGCGATGAAATGGTCACAAATACAAAATGTAACTTCGGATCGAAAGCCATCCAGAAGTCCAATAACCAGACACTACGGGCATCCGCCCAGCCCCACAAAGGCGTAGACAGGTTAGGCAAATATATGGCACTGGCCAATTGCTCCCAAAGCCGGCCCGGATGCTGGGTTGCCAGTTCTGATGTTGACGAGTCAGTGGCGCCATCGAGTACTTGTGCGTGCCATTCCTCAAGGCTCAATGCATCGGAGCGATGATGGGATTTTGGCGACTTCATGCCTGCCTGCCGCAGGATATTGGCAACCTGCTCCAGATGGTCGCCGGGCGCGCCGGTTATGCAAATTGTCTTCATTTTTCTCCGAATGCTTTCAGGTCCAGCTTGCGCTAAAAATCGGGCATGACGAATTCGTGAATCCTTGCTGGCGCAGTTAAAAGCTCATGACCAGAGCCTTAAGCCAGCAATCCCATCTGACTGGCTTCAAACACCGCTTCCACTCTCGACCTGACCACCAGCTTGCGATAAATATTTTTGACATGCTGCGCCACCGTGTGCGGCGAAATCACCATCTGTTGCGCGACTTCGTGTGTGCTGAAGCCCTTGGCGAGTACGCGGATAATTTCGATTTCGCGCTTGGTAAGCGGCCTGTCGCATTCGGGTCGCAGCATTGCGGTTCGGACGGGGCGACGTTGACGCTTGGCCGGCAGGGAAGCTTGTTTGAGATGGGTAGGCGACAATTTCTTGCGCGCCGTTGAGGAATTCAGGTCGACACTGACATCACCGTCGCGCAAATTGCACAGCCGATCGACGACTTCGCCGCTCGTACTGTTTTTGAGGATGTAGCCTGTGACAACGGCTTGAATACTTGCGCTGACGCCAGCATCATCATCACAGGATAACAAGGCCATGACGGCACAGCCAGGATGTGTCTCGATGGCCGTGCGTATGATCGTCGTGGCACGCAACTCTGGCGAATCAACATCGACAAGATAGATATCCGCGGCATCACGCGCAATCAGTTCAAAGCCGCTCTGGCTCGTGGCGGCCATACCCGATAATCGAAACGCTGGCGATGAAGCAATGATATTGACGAATTTTTCCCGGATCCCCGAATTATCTTCTATGACGACGACACTGATAGCCATGTTCTCAGATCTCCAATTGCGCGCAAATTTAAGCTGACAATGGATTTATAGTAGGCATTGCCCATAGGCTAGGTCAACGCAGTGTCGTTTCTTGGAGTTAAGAATTGTGATTAAAAGAAAATAATCGATGGGATGTCTGAATTTTCAGATCAGCTGCCCGCCAAATGGATCGGCGATGACCGCATTCTTGTAATCAATACCGCTCAATTCCATGAATGCCGCCAGACTGCGCTCCGTACCCACGCCAAAAGCCCCCGGCAGTCCTTCACCACAAAGCAATTGATGCAGGCGTAATTTCGCGCGCTCCGTCAGATAGGCACTACTGAATGCGCGCTGGACTTCAACCTCCCCATACCAGTGATGCGTGTCGTGCGGGGTATTGGCTTCCTTGTACAGATGGTACAGAGGCACCCAGGTCGGATGATAAATATCCCAGCCACGTGTAAAAGCGCGCACTGCCATGCTTTGCTCTTCGCCATGAAAATACAAATAGGGGTCGTACGGAACTTCCTCCACAAAACGTCCGGCGCAAAAAATGAAGCCCGCAGCGATATGGCAGCCAGGCACGGCCTGATCCGTAAAAATATGCCTGCCGATAAAGCGCAAGACGACGTTATCGGCCGACAGTGGCGTCTCCGGGTGCGGACGCAATACCAGCGCAGTTTTTCCCTCTGGCGGGGTGTAGTGCGTCACGCCATCAATGATATCGAAGCGGTAAGGATAGGTGCTGATGATGGGCTTGGCCGAGCGCGCCGTAAGCGCCTCGTGTTGTTTGCGTAGATTGCTGTCCCAGCCTTGCTCAAAACAGGTGTGGGAATCCACCTGAAGCAGAAATGTCTCGCCGTCATACAGTGAAAACGCCAGATTGCGTGCCCAGCTGACGCCCTGTGTTTCTTGCGGATGAATGTGCACATAGCGAATCTGTGCGGCAAACGGTAAAGCCTTGATTGCCGCGCGCTGTTCAGCCGAATTCTGGTCGATGACGGCGAAGCGCAGCAGCTCGGGACGCGCTGCTTTAAAGAAGGCGTCGTTCAAGGTAAAAAATAGCATCGGGTCCTGGTAAGACGCCATGCTGATGAAAATGGTGGAGGGCATCGGATATCGGCTTCGCTAATTTGGCATCGGCGTCATCGCGAGCCGCTAGCCGGAGGTACTTTTTTACCGGCAATAGTCTAGCCTATTTTATCCCTCGTTTTTTCCTTTCAAGACTCGCTTTTGCTCAGGGCAGCGCGATCAATACGCGTGCAAATTGCCGCAATAGCTGCGGCTGCGCACCCAGCATAGCCAGGTCGCTACTGCGCAGGTCGGCAGTGCCAATACCAAAATACTCGATCTGGAAATCTGTACCGCTATACCAGTCCGCAATCGTGATGGGCTTATCCGGCGCCGCGGAACGCGTGATTGCGAGATCATTACCCACGCGCGCCACGCTCAGTTCATTGACCGATATCCCGGTCATCTTGAGCAGATCCTCGCTGCCGGCGGTATCGTGTATGGTCACCGGACCCCAGACTTTCCCAAAATTATAAATGTCATTGCCACCGCCGCCATTGAGCGTGTCGTTACCTGCCCGTCCAGACAGCCAGTCATCGCCTGGCCCGCCCTCAAGCAGGTTCGCGCCATCGTCGCCGGTCAGCGTGTCATTAAAGAGCGTGCCGATCAGGCTTTCGATATTCAATAAGGTATCTGTTCCGACTTGCACGCCATTTTCATATTTGCGCACCCAGCCATCGGCCAGGCTGGCGTTCAGACCGCCAGGGAGATCTTGCGCCGTTCTCGCCTGACTGTAATCGAGCAGGTCGCGCCCCGCGCCGCCGTCGAGCGTGTCATTGCCGTTGTAGCTATCCTCGATCAGGCGATCATCGCCGAGGCCGCTGTTGACGAGATCACTGCCCGCACCACCTGAGAGGCTGTCATTGCCAATCCCGCCGGTTAATTTGTCATTGCCGTTACCGCCGTTGAGCATATCGTCGCCGGCCCCGCCGTCGAGTACATCATTGCCGTCGCCGGCACTAAGGACATCGTTGTTCACGCCGCCGGTGAGCGTATCGTCAAAGTAGGTGCCGATCACGCCCTCAATATTGCGCAGCGTGTCGAGCGCAATAATCGGTGAAGTCAGACTCTTGTCCACGAGGCCCGTAGCCAGATTCGCATTGATGCCACGACCACCGAGGAGGAAAGTCGATATGGGTGAATAATCCACGGTGTCGATCCCCGCACCACCATCGAGCGTATCGCTGTATTCAGGAATCGTCTGGGAAATCCAGTCATCGCCCAGGCCGCCGAAAATTTGATCATTGCCGAATCCGCCATTCAGCGTGTCATTGCCGTCATCGCCATTGAGCACGTCGTCACCGTGGCCGCCGTCGAGCATATCGGCATCCAGCCCGCCACTGAGCACGTCACTACCAGCGCCGCCGCGCAGCAGGTCGAGACCTGCGCCGCCGGCGAGGCTGTCGGCATTTATGCTGCCACTGAGGGTATCGTTCCCGCGGCTGGCGATGAGCTGTTCAATGTTGCTGACCACGTCGATGCCCGACTGCCTGCCCGCGAAAGTGCGCGTGACGCGACCGGCACCAAGGTCAGCAGCGATCGTGAAGTCGGCTTGCGATATGGCGCTGTAATCGAGCGTATCGATGCCAACGCCGCCATCGAGCGTATCGTCACCGCCGGTCTGGTCTTGCAAGATCACGTCGTTGCCGTCACCCGCGGCGATGAGGTCATTGCCACCGCCGCCGCTGAGCGAGTCCGCGTTCAGGCTTCCATTCAAGGTATCGTTGCGAGGCGAACCTGTAAGCTTTTCAATACTGCTCAGGGTATCCGTGCCGGTAACTACGCCATCAAGGTATTTGAGTACGCGAGCCGAAGTAAGGCTAGCTGAAATCGCCGCGCCATCCTGCACCAGCTGACTGTAATCGGCACGGTCCACGCCATCACCGCCAGCCAGCGTATCGTTACCGGCGAGTTCAATGGGAAGGAACACATCGTCGCCCACACCGCCCTGCAACATGTCATTGCCGACGCCACCGTTGAGCGTGTCGTTGCCGCCAGCGCCGCTCAACACATCGTTACCCGACGCGCCTGAGAGAACATTGGCGCCGCCGTCGCCGGTGATAACGTCATTGAAGGGTGTGCCGACGACGTTTTCAATGTTCGTGAAACTGCCGAGCTGCGGTGGCACAAAGCCGTTAATCGTCAGCGTAAATGCAAACAGCTTCTGTTGCAGGGCCGGATCAGAATCGTAATTCGCAAAATACGGCTGGTAGTAGCTGAAGTCGATCGTGTCCGATCCGGCACCGCCATCGACCGTGTTGTAGGTAATCGTATCCTTGATATAAATCGTATCGTTGCCATCGCCGCCCGCGACCTGCGAAATCGCGTCCGGGCGCAAGACATCGTTGCCGGCTCCGCCGTCGAGCGTCGTGACGCTGCGGTTAGTGACAATGTTGCCGCCGATGAGCGTATCGTCGCCGCCGCCGCCTTGCAGCAAATTGGGCTGACCATTGCCGACCATGACATCATCGAACCCCGTACCAAGAACCCTCTCGATATTGCTCACATAATCGGTGCCAGCGGTCGTCGCCTTATTGAACTTGCGCACCCGCCCGATCGCGAGATTCGCGTCCAGTCCGCCCGCATCCGTCTGCAGCAGGAACTGGCTGTAATCGAGCGTATCGATGCCGGTGCCGCCGTCAAAGACATCATCGCCGCGCCACACCGTTTGCACCATCAGGTCATCACCGCCGAGTCCCTGCAGGACATCTGCAGCAAAAGAGGCGCGCATGTCATTGGCACTGTCACTGCCAACGACCGTGCCGACGAACAGATTACCGACGACGTTGTCGATATTGCGCAGCGCGTCGGTACCGACCAGCACGCCATCTTCATATTTTTTCACCCAGCCCTCGGCAAGGTTATAGCTGATGCTGGCGACGGTTCCCGGTGTTGCGCGCAGCTTGCGGTAATCGACAGTGTCGATGCCTTCGCCACCGTCGATGGTATCGTTTTTTTTCAGTGGTACATCTTGCAGGAAGTAGTCGTCACCCGCGCCGCCAGCCAGCAGATTGTTCGCGGCACTGCCGACCATGGTGTCGTTAAAGCCGCTGCCGATAAGGCCTTCGACATTGCTGAGGCTGTCGATGGCAGTGACGAAACCGTTATCTGATTTGCGCACCCAGCCTGCGCCGAGATTGGCGTCAATACCGAGACTCGCACCGGCTGCGCCGCTGATGCCACTGTAGTCAGCCACATCGCTGCCGATGCCGCCATCGAGGGTGTCGTTATCGTTGACGCCAGTTTGCAGAAAGGCGTCATTGCCTTCACCAGCCTGCAGCAGGTCGCGCCCGCCGCCGCCGGTGAGGAGATTGTCCGCCGCATCGGCGACGATGGTGTCATTGAAGCTGGTGCCGATGATCACTTCGACGCCAGTGAGGGTATCGGTGCCGGCGAGACCACCGTTGACGAATTTCTTCACCTGCCCGTGGTCGAGGCTGATGGCAGCGGTGCGCAAGCCGCTGTAATCGACGCTGTCGACGCCGCTACCGCCATCGAGCGTGTCGCGACCCTGCTGGTCGTTCTGCACAAACCGGTCATTGCCGCCGGCGCCATTGAGCGCATCATTGCCGGCGCTGCCGTCGAGCGTGTCATTGCCGTCGCCGCCGTCGAGGATATCGGCCGTCAGACTGCCGCTCATCACGTCACCATTGCGTGTGCCGGTGATCGCTTCGATGCCGCTAAATGTATCGTTGCCGAGCACGCTGCCATTGCGCAGGCGCGTCACCGTAGACGCAGCGATATTGACCACGACGCTGACATCCGTCGTCGTGGCAATGCTGTAGGCTAGCGTATCGAAGCCGGCACCGCCGCTGATGCTGTCGCTGCCAGCGACGATATCCTGCACGATGCGGTCATTGCCATTGCCACCGAACAGACTGTCATTGCCCGCTCCACCGTTGAGCCAGTCGTCGCCGTCGCCGCCGTCCAGGCTGTCGTTACCCGTGCCGCCTGCCAGCGTATCGTTGCCGAACCAGCCACTCAGGCTGTCGCCCGCCTCGCTGCCGTTAATCACATCGCCGTAAGTACTACCCAGTACGAGCTCGATCCCCGCGACCGAATCCCGCCCCGTGACCACACCATTGACACTCTTTTGCACCGACCCGGCCACTAGATCGACCACGAGGGCAGCGCCGGCACGGTAGATGCGGCTGTAGTCGAGCGTATCCACGCCCGCAGCGCCATCCAGGGTATCGTCGCCGGCAAGGTTTGCCTGCACCAGTCTGTCATTGCCATCGCCACCGATCAGCACATCATTGCCGACGCTGCCGCTTAAGGTATCGTCAAAACGTGTACCGATGAGCGCTTCAATATCGCGTACAAGATCGACCGCAGCGGCATTGCCCCTGTCCGACCTGAACGCGGAGCCGGCAGCCAGATCAACGACAATACCGCCCACAGCACTGCTTGCCTGACTGAAGTCGAGCGTATCGAAGCCGACGCCACCAACGATCGTGTCGCCGGCGCCGGCTTCGTCCGCGACGATCAGGTCGTTACCGTCGCCGCCATTGACCGCATCCTTGCCGCTACCACCATTAAGCGTGTCGTCGCCGGCGCCGCCATCGAGCACATCATTACCGCCACCCCCGTTGAGATAATCCGCCAATGCGCCAGCGCGCAAGGTGTCGTCAAGTCTGGTGCCGAACACTGCCTCGATGCTGAGCAGCAGATCACTGCCCATCCAACTGCCTGCGCTGTATTTGCGCACTACGCCGCCGGCGAGGTCGAGCTCAATATGCACCTCGCTACCGGCCAAAAGGCTGTAATCGGCAGTGTCATGATCACTGCCACCATCGAGCGTGTCTGCACCTGTCACATCGTCTTGCAGCAGCCAGTCATCTCCCATGTCGCCGTGCAGCAGATCCGCCAGCCTGCCGCCCTTGAGCGTATCGTTGCCGGCGCCACCATTGAGCGTGTCGTTGCTGCCGCCGCCGTCGAGGCTGTCGTTACCATCGGCACCGCTGAGCAAGTCGGCGTCTGTGCCGCCACGCAGCGTGTCGTCGTACAGCGTGCCGATCAGCGCCTCGATATTCACCAGCGTATCCGTGCCGCGAACATCGCCGTAATAAAGCTTACTGGCGCGCGCGCTGACGAGATCGATGTCAACGCCACTGCCGGGTGCATTCAGCTGGCGGTAGTCGACAGTATCGATAGCGGCGCCGCCGTCGAGCGTGTCTTGACCGAAGACATCCGCCTGCAGCAAGAGATCATTGCCGTCGCCGCCGAAGACAACGTCATTGCCGCTGCCTCCATCCAGCGTATCCATGCCTGCGCCGCCCGTGAGCGTATCGTCGCCTGCTTTACCATTGATTAAAGCAGCAGCCGTTGCGCCAGTCATCAGGTCAGCGTTCACCGTGCCGTTGATGACCTCGATCTGGATCAGTGTATCGATGCCGACCAGGGTCGTGTCCTGATATTTGGCGACTGTGCCGGCAGCGAGGTCAGCGACGACGTGCGTGCCGCTGGCGAAGAACTGTGAATAATCCGCGCTATCAGCGCCCTGGCCGCCGTCAAGCGTGTCATTGCCGACCGCGTCAATCTGCACGAGCAGGTCATCGTCATCGCCACCGCAGATGCTGTCATTGCCCGCCCCGCCAAGCAAAGTGTCCCGGCCGCTGCCACCATCAAGCGTATCGTTCCCGTCGCCCCCGGCGACCTTGTCATTGCCGGCGCTGCCATCAAGACTGTCACCGCCGCTACTACCTTGGAGTGTATCGTCGCGCCCGCTACCGATGAGCGCCTCCATGTTCGCCAGACGGTCGATGCCAACGACGACGCCATTAAGGCTTTTAGTCACCGTGCCTGCGACGAAATCCACCAAGATGCCAGCCCCGGCCAGCGTGAACGCACTATAGTCGACGGTATCGCTATCACTGCCGCCATCGAGCGTCGCGCTGCCGGCATCTGTGACGAAGAAATGGTCGCGGCCTGCACCGCCCGAGATGACATCGTTGCCACCGCCGCCGGTGAGATCATCATCGCCATTGCTGCCCACGAGCGTGTCGGCATAGCGTGTACCGACGATGCCTTCGACATTGCGCAGCACGTCGCTACCAATGAGCACGCCACGGTTCAGCTTGGATACAGTGCCGCTAGCGAGATTGGCACGGATGCCACCGCCGACAAGCACGGCATCGCGGTAGTCGACCGTGTCCTTGCCGGCGCCGCCATCGAAACTTTCATTGCCGGATAACCGGGACTGCAGCAAACGGTCGTCGCCCTCCCTGCCGCTGAGCGTATCGTTACCGCCACCGCCATCGAGCACATCGGCGGCAGCGCTGCCGGAAATCATATCGTTGTTCGCCGTGCCGGTGACGGCCTCGATATTGCGCAGCGTATCGCTACCGGCGCGGACGCCGTTCAGAAACTTCTGCACGCTACCCGCCGCAAGGTCGACCATGACGGCGGTACCGGCTTGCCGCAGACCGCTGTAATCGACCCGATCAAAGCCGCTGCCACCATCGAATTCATCGTGTCCGCCAAGCGCATCCTGCACGATCAGGTCATCGCCCGCATCGCCTCTCAAGGTATCGTTACCGGTGTCGCCACTAAGCGTATCGTTACCATCAGCGCCCGCCAGAACGTTGTCCTGCGCGTCGCCGCTCAGGTCATCATTGAACTGACTGCCAGTCACGTTTTCGATACCGCTGATGCTATCAACACCATCGTCCGAACCGGCTTCAAATTTATCGATGCGGCCGCTCGCAAGCTTGGCCGTGATGCCACGCAGCCCTAACCAGCCACGTGCGCCAGCGGCACTGCCGGTCGCGCTGTAATCAAGCGTATCCACACCATCGCCGCCGGCGATCGTATCGCGTTCGCGCGTGAGTGACTCGAGGACGAGGTCGTCCCCTGCACCGCCATTCACGAGGTCGGCATCGGCACCTCCAGCGAGCACGTCATTGCCAGCATCGCCCGTGAGCGTATCATCGCCGGCGCCCCCGGCCAGCGTATCCCTGCCAGCGCCTCCCGCGAGCGAATTATTGAACCAGTCACCGCTCAAGGCATCGTCGAAATCCGTGCCGATCATGCCGTCGATGTCTGAGACAACATCGACGCCGGCCACAGATTTGTCGACCTTGCCCGCCGCCAGATCGGCGCGGATGCCAGTCGCACTGTCATCGTTCACCGCGCTGTAATCGATCAGATCAAAACCCCCGCCACCAATGAACGTGTCGTTGCCGGTTACGTTCGTTTGCAGCATCCGGTCATTGCCTGCCAGTCCCATGACGAGGTCATCACCAGCCCCCCCGGCCAGCGTATCGTCGCCGGCGTCGCCCTGCAGCGTGTCATTACCGTTGGCACCGAGCAGCGAGTCCGCGCCCGCGCCACCAATAAAAACATTGTCAGCGTCATCACCCATCATGGTGTCGTCCAGTGCGGTACCGATCACGCCTTCGATCTGTGACACGAGGTCGTAGCCCGTGTCTGAGCCGACGCCGAATTTATCGATGCGGCCCGAAGCCAGCGCGGCGACGATGCCGCTGCTGCCCAGACCTGCGCGCGCGTTCGCTGTGAGATCGGCTTCGCCGTAACTGATCGCATCGAAGCCGGTGCCGCCGATAATGGTATCGACCGTGCGCGTCAGGTCTTGCCAGATCATGTCATTGCCGTCGCCGCCATCGATCAAGTCTGCGCCGCTGCCACCATACAGCGCATCGACGCCGTCGCCACCCTGCAGGCTGTCATTGCCGGACATGCCAGAGAGGACATCGTCGCCAGCGCTGCCGAGCATGAGGTCATGGCCCTCGCCGCCTTCGAGCGTGTCATTGCCAGCGGCGCCGTCCAGCGTATCGTTACCTGCCTGCCCAGACAGCGCATTCGCCTCCGCATTGCCCGCAACGCCGAAGCTCAGTGGCGCCTGTGCCGAACGCTGGAAGCTCACCAGCGGGATTTGCGCCAGCTCGCCGCTCGCCGTCGCCGCGGCACTGCTGGCAGACGGGATCGGCGTCCACTGCGCTGCCATTGCTGCCAGCACGTCCGCCGTCACTGCTGCGCTCGAGACGGGCACCGGCTTGCCCGCCATGGCCTGCAACAGCGCCGGCAAGTTCTGATTCGTCAGCTGCATGCCATCGGCGGTCCAGAAAATTTCGATCTGCTCCGTCGCGTTGGCAAACCAGTCGCTGACGGTGACCTGATCTGTTGTTCCCAGCATCAGTATGTTCAAGTCATTGTCCGAGCGGACAAACCACAGCGAGGTGGAAACAATCGCGCCGCCATCGCGCGAGCCGAACTGCAGGATGTCACCCGCATCTGACCCCGCTGCATGATCTCGAATCACGTCGACTCCGCCGTGGGCCAGCACCGAATAAAAATCCGAACCTGCGCCGCCATCGAGCGTTTCATCACCCGGCCCGCCGGCGATATAATCTGCGCCTTCACCACCCACGAGCAAATCGTTGCCGGAGCTTCCCGCCAGCACATCGTCGCCGGCGCCGCCCAAGAGCGTATCGTTGCCTGTGCCGCCTTCGAAGTAATTATTGGCCGCGTCGCCGATCATGATGTCGTCGAGAGCCGTGCCGATGACATTTTCGATCTGCGTGAGCGTGTCATAGCCATCGAGCGAACCGGCTTCGAACTTATCGACACGCCCCTCCTGCAGACTCACACGAATGCCGATGTGGCCGAGCTCCGGCCGACTGCCCGCGTCAAACTGCGTGACGCTGTAGTCGACCATGTCACGACCTTCGCCGCCGTCAATTACATCGTGTTCACGCAGCATCAGCTGATAGACGGTATCGTCGCCCGCCGCGCCAGAAACGGTATCGTTACCGGGACCGCCGCTAAGCGCGTCATCACCAGCGCCACCAGCCACGCTGTCATTGCCATAACCGGCGTCGATCGTATCATCCTCGCCGCCGCCATCGAGCGTGTCATTGCCGTCGATGCCGTCGATCAGGTTTGCAGCGGCGTCGCCGGTGACCTTGTCATCAAGCGTACTCGCGTGTAACTGTTCAATATGGCTTATATGGTCGACACCATTGCTCGTCTCGCCGGGCATTTTCCAGACCAGGCCGGTCTCCATGTTCGCCACCAGTCCCAGGCCATTTCTGCTGCGTGCGGTTGCATCGTCGGCATAGGCGAGCGTGTAATCGAGGGTGTCGATGCCCTCGCCGCCATCCAGCGTATCGGCCCCGGTATCAAAGCCCTGCAAAATCAAGTCGTCGCCAGCGTCACCGTGGACATCGTCAGTGCCCTCGCCGCCAGCCAGAATATCGTTGCCACTGCCACCAAGGAGGACATCATTGCCAGCGATCCCGGCAAGATTATTTTTACCCTCATCGCCAATGATCGTGTCATTCAAGATGCTGCCGACCATGCCTTCGATGCCAGCAACCATGTCATAAGGCGCGGACTCGATGGCATCGAGTCCATGAAACTTGTCAATGCGACCCGTCGTTAAATCGGCCGCTATGCCTATCGACTGCAGGGCGGCGATCTGCGCCGCCGTGAATGTGGCATTTTCATACGACACACGGTCCAGGCCGCTGCCGCCAAGGATGATGTCATTCTTGAGTTCACCGAACTGCAGGAATAAGTCATCCCCTGCACCACCGTTCATCGAATCCGCACCCTCGCCACCGAGCAGGACATCATTGCCTGTACCGCCCGTCAGCGTGTCATTCCCGCCACCGCCATCGAGCCAGTCATCGCCATCGCGTCCGTCCAGCGTATCGTTGCCAGCGGCGCCGAACAAGCCATTCGGATTCGCGTCACCAAAGAGACGGTCATTGACAGAAGTACCCGTGACTATTTCGATATTGCTGACGACATCGATACCGGCCGCACCCGCCAGCGTCACATCTGTAAATTTATTGATTTTTCCTAGCGTCAGGTCGGCCGCGATACCCAGATTGCCGGGCGAATCGCTGAGTGTGCCGCCATTCGTGTCGGCGCTGCTGTAATCGACGGCATCGACGCCGGCACCGCCGTCGATCGTGTCATTGGCCGCATCAAAGCTTTGCAGGAACCGGTCCGCGCCATCGCCGCCCTGCAGGTCATCAGCGCCCTCGCCGCCAGTGATCGTGTCATCACCGACAAGACCAAGGATGTAGTCGTCGCCCTTATTACCCAGCAGGTAATTATCCTGCTCGTTGCCGACGAGCCGGTCTGCGAAATCAGTGCCAGCCAGATCCTCGATCCCGCGCAGCAGCGCAGATTTGCCGGCTGTCGCAACAAATGCGCCCTGTTCATCCCTATGACCAAAACTGGCCATGCTGCCGGCGGTATCCGCAGGCGTGCCCAGCACCGCACAGACGCCATCTGCAGCAGGACCTGAGGCGTTCAGGAAATCGACCCGGTCTATCCCGGCGCCGCCGACCAGCGTATCAGTACCTTCGCCGCCGCTGAGAATATCGTCGCCAGCGCCGCCCTGCAGCAGGTCATTGCCGACCCCGCCAGCAATCATGTCATTGCCATCATCACCCGACAGCACATCGTTGCAAGCGCCGCCAAAGAGGAGGTCATTGCCGGCACCACCTGCAATTATGTCGTCACCGCTCATGCCGAGCAGCTGATTATCGTTAGCGTCGCCGGAAATCGTATCCTTGTAATCCGTACCGATGACATTCTCGATACCGCGGATCATGTCCACGTTCACGAAGCTGCCCACAGTGGCATTCCAGTCCTTTTGCACGATGCCGGTGACAAGATTGGCATTGATCGACAACATGTCCTGACGGTGCAAGCTGGACAGGGTGTCCTCAGATGGGCTGTAGTCCATCGTATCGTCGCCGTCGCCGCCGTCGATGGCGTCACTATTGCCACTCAGGCCGCCGTCATTTTGCAGGAAATAATCATTGCCGCTGCCGCCCATCTGCGTATCGCGCCCGGCACCGCCATCGATGTTGTCATCGTCGGCGCCGCCGTCTGCGAAGTCATCACCGGCGCCACCGATCAGGGTGTCATTGCCGGCCAGGCCCAGCAACACATCATTGCCCTCGCCGCCGCCCAGCAGGTTGCCGACGCGGCTGCCGCTGATGAAGTCAGCGTTCGTCGTGCCTTGCAGGTTTTCGATATCGATCAGTACATCAAGTGTCTGCGCGGGATAAGCGTTCACGCCCGGGCGCCATTGCTCTTCGACCGCCCCGACGATCAGCGCAGGATCAGGCCGCTGCGCCGTTTCCAGATTCGCCCGGATCCCATAGGTGGACCCGCCCGGATTGTCCTGGTACACGGCCGTATCGTTGCCGGCGCCACCGGCTAGCGTGTCATTTCCCTGTCCGCCGATAAGCACATCATTGCCATCCAAGCCGGCTATGCGATCATTGCCGCCCTCGCCCCTGAAAATGTTCGAGCCAGCATTGCCGGTGAAAAGATCGTCGCCGGGACTGCCCGAAATATTTTCGACATTGATCAGCGTGTCACTGGCCACGACCTTGTCAAAGGTGCTGATATTGATATCGCGATATTCAACGACTTCCGTGCGTTTGCCATAAGTGTAAGACGCACTGGCGATCACTTCCTGGTAATAATTCCCTTTGATCAGCGTTTTCTTGACGTCAAACTGGCTGTCCGTGGCATTCGGGTCTTTGGCTGTGACTTCGATATGCGACTCCGGCGCCAGCCCGCCATAGGACACCGAATCGAAGCCGTCGCCGCCGTCAAATCGCATGGCCGCGCCACCTGCAAAGACGAGATCATCACCGGCGCCGGCCTCGATTTTCAAGCCGACGGAAAACTTCACCGTCTTGTCGACATTGAACAGGGTCGTGACGACGTTTCTGACGTCAATCGTGGAAGTCATTGCACCGTCAAGGATGGTCCAGGTCTGACCGGCAGACAGGATCTCAAGCTCGGTGTAGTAGGAATTCTTGCCGGTCGATACACGGCTGCGCTTTTCTTCGCCGGGCGCCATCAGCGGCGACAGGAATTTCAGCAGCTGCGACTGTTTGGCCGGCACCGGCACCGAATTGCGCAGGTCGATCATCCCGCTATTGCTGTCGAAGCGCAGCGATTGATCGGCCACCGCGGTGCCATCGACAAAGCGATTGATATTGAAGCCTGCGGTATAAAGATTCGCGCCGAATTTTGTGAAAGCGGCCAGCTCCAGCGCCTGATGTGACAATTGCGTGCTCGTGATGCCGACCACGCTGTCGACCTGATAGTCCGCTTGCAGGCGCTGCAATTCCGCATTGAACGCCGGATCCTGCCGTTCAAGATCGTAGATGGCATTGATATTGTTTGAGAAGAACTGGACGCTGCCACCACTGTCCTTGATTTTCTGGATGGCGTCGTTGGCAATCGATTCCAGTGCGCTCTGCTGCATGCCCTTCAGGATCGAGCCGGCAATGGCCATGGTCATGCCGAGTAATTCGGCGACCGCCGCCCCGGGACCCATAGAAATGGTCGCGATCTGCACTGCCAGCGCGACCGTCGACAACGTCGCGATCACGGACGCGTCGCGGATTTCTATGTCGAGTTTATCGCGGTACAGTTCGGCCAGATAAGTGTCGCCGTCATAGCCGACCGCATGCATGCGTGCGCCCAGTGTGTCGAGCTGGTCGGCGTATTGCCACTGTTTGACGAAGCCGTAGATTTCCACAGCACTCAGGCTGCCCAAAATCCCAATGGTGAACATGCCGAGCAAAGGTGCGCTTAATTCCGACACCGAGGTCAAGCCATTGGCAATCCTCGCCGCCATAACTTGATTAACACCGATTTGCGCCGCGCCAAAGAACAATTGCGCACCCAGCGACAGGCCGAGCGTGAGCTTTTCTTTCTTGTCGTGCGCCTTGTCCACCAGCGGTGCAATCGAAAAAATACTGAACAGCCCGTTCGCCAGACCCAGGCCGGTGCCGACCTGGCTCCATAACAGCGCATTCCTGTCAGCGCCGGGAATCAAGGTCTGATACTGCGCATAACTCCGGGCAAAATAGGCCACGCTATTGGCGCTGAGGGCGAGAAAGCCGAGACTCGCGCTCCACTTGTCATAGACATTACCATCATTGGCGACTTTGACCATTCGCGCACTGGACATGCCAAGGCCGATCAAGGCGTTCACACCGAGGAAAAAATTGACACCAGCGCCGATTTTCGCGCGGTTCTCCTTCAAGATCAGATCAGCGTTGACATTGGCGACCGGCGCCTGATTCGGGCCCGGTTGCCCCTCTGCGTTGACATTGACCTGCGCCGCCCGGTTCTGCCCGCCTTGTACCACGACCCAGTTCACGGCCTGCGTAGTGATATTGGGGTTGTCTGGGTCGGGCGGGTGATTGCCATTGGCAGGAACCACAAGCTCGATGACCTCCCCCCCTTCATTTCCTTGATCGAGGTTTGCAAAATTGCCTGCCTGCGGTGGCACAATGTCGATCAAGCCTATGCCCTCACTGCCGCCGGGATGGCGGTAATAATTTGCGGGCACCAAAATCGATTTAAGCAAAGCATTGAAGCTGGACCGAAAAATCAGCACGCCCCATTCCGCGTCTGAGAAATCCCGCTTCTGTTCGACCTCGTTCTTACCGGTCGCGTTACCGATGATGCCAGGCTGACTCATGACGCTGTAAGCAATACCGGTATAAGCGGTGCTCGCGCCCAGGTATTGCGAGTAGCGGGCTGTGCGGAATTCGTAGTGCGCCTTGATCCGGCTGAAGTTAGCCGCATCCATGTCTTCGACAACGAAGTCGCGCCAGTTCGTCGTGGCAAGATACCGTATCGAGACATTCAGAAAACGGTCGTTATTGTTATACAGCGTATAGGGATTGGTCGAATCCCCGAGCGCCTTGTAGAGTTTGATCTGATAGCTGGCGTAATTAGCGAGCAATTCGCCGATTGCATCCTGTTTGTTTTCACTCATTGCAACACTCCTTGTGCGGCGTCAATATCTGGACCAAGCGATCCTGCTCATGCAGTCGCTTGAATTGCAGGAATACGCCTTGGCCTTGTCATTTGTTGTTTTTAATGCAACATTTAATTCAGCACTACGCGTCGCTACACTGGCTTTCGCCGATATGCAGCACATTCTTGACAATTTCACAATTGAGCCACGCTTATGTGACGGGATGAAGACATCGCAGCAGCACTAATGTCGGCTTGTTGCGGTGTGATATACGGCGTGCATAAATTGCAGGTTCTTGTTCATCTTGCCGCCGCTTCAATGCCAATTATCGGAGTCGAGATAGCTTAGCGAAACGAATAAGAACGCATATTCAAAGAAGAAAAAATGGACGCGGTCAATTTGAGGAAAGTAAGTAGTTGTGCATCCAAGGCATCGTCAATTCTATTTTTAGTTGCAAAGTACCCCACTCGTCCATGATAATGAGATTCATTCTCATTTAAAGACAGATGCTCATGACTCACCCTGCAATGATTCGTTTATCTCCTCTGTCCCTGATTTTGCGCTTGGCTTTCACCGGCGCTGCCGCCGTTGGCGCCACTGTACAGGCTACCGAAGTACAAACGCAAAAGACCGATGCCCTGCTACCTACCATTGTCGTGACCGGCAATGCCGACGACACTAGCTATCTGGTCAAGCGCACCACAGCGGGCACCAAAACAGACACAGCGATTATTGACCTGCCCCAAAGCGTAACCGTGATCAATCAAGCGCTGATTAAAGACATGAACATGCAAAGCATGGCCGACGTCACCCGTTATGTACCGGGCATCGGCATGGCCAATGGCGAGGGCAATCGCGACGCGCCGATTTTCCGTGGCAGCACCAATGCGTCGGGCGACTTCTATATCGACGGCGTGCGTGACGATGTTGAGTACTACCGCGACCTTTACAATGTCGAACAAGTCGAGGCCCTGACTGGTCCCAACGCCATGATCTTTGGCCGCGGGGGCTCGGGCGGCATCATCAACCGCGTGACCAAACAAGCCAATTTTGGCCCCGCCGTGCGCGCGCTGGATCTGACCCTGGGTAGCTACCAGAACCGTCGCCTGAGCGTCGATGTGGGTCAGACGCTGTGCGACACCGTGGCCATCCGCGTGGCCGGTCTGGTGGAAGCGTCGGGAGGATATCAGCGTAATGCCATGCTGAATCGCTCCGGCATCAATCCGACAGTCGCCATTCGACCGGACCGCCAGACCAGTATCGTACTGGGCTACGAGCATTTCGAAGACCGCCGTGCCGCCGACCGTGGCATTCCGTCCCTGAACGGCCGCCCTCTGGACTTGCCTGTCGATGCCATCATAGGCGACCCTGACGCCGGCAGCCGCCCGACCCGCCTGGTCTCTGACGCCGTCAGTAGCATCATCGAACACGA
This sequence comes from Oxalobacteraceae bacterium, assembly GCA_947448025.1. Taxonomy (GTDB): domain Bacteria; phylum Pseudomonadota; class Gammaproteobacteria; order Burkholderiales; family Burkholderiaceae_D; genus CANFLV01. The sequence goes on from CANFLV010000003.1 coordinate 165,135, forward strand.
CTTTGCCAACGGCATCCGGCTGTCGAACAAAACCCGCTATACCGACTACGACAAGCTCTACCAGAACTACAACGGCGGCGCCATCAATGCCAAGAACAACACGGTATCGATTGCCGCCTATAACAATCACCAGTGGCGCAAGAACCTGTTCAATCAGACCGACCTGAGCTTTGAGCTGCAGTCCGGCGGCGTGCGCCACCAGATCCTGACAGGACTGGAATTAGGACAGCAGGATACGGATTACCTGCGCAAGACGGGCCTGTTCGCCAGTGGCGCGACCGCCGTCAATGTGCCGCTGAGCCGCACCGATGGCGCGCTGCCCGTCAACTATCTGGTCGGCGGCAGCAATTCCGATCGCAACGGGTCCAGCAGCGCTACCATTGCCGGCATCTACATCCAGGATCAGATGGAATTGAACCAGCAATGGCAGCTGATTGCCGGCCTGCGCTACGACAGCTTCAAGCTCGACTACACGAACAATCTTCCGGGCGGCACGCTTGCTCTGCAGCCGGGACCTGCCCACCTGTCCAGTAACGACAATCTTGTCTCGCCGCGCCTGGGCATCGTCTTCAAGCCCATCCAAAGCGCGACGCTCTATGCCAATTACAGCGTGGCCTCCTTCCCCCGCGGCGGCGATCAGCTGAGCAGCCTGTCCAGTGTGAATCAAGGACTGAAACCAGAAAAATTTACGAACTATGAGATCGGCGGCAAACTGGCGATCAACCCCGACCTGCTCGCCACGATTGCCGTGTATCGTTTGAACCGTGACAACGTCGCCGTCGTCAATCCGGCGACCGGCATTGTCGACCAGTTAGCCGATGGTCAGCGGACCAATGGCGTAGAGTTGGGCATCAACGGCAGGCTCAGCAGCGCGTGGAGCATCAATGGCGGCTATGCCCATCAGGACGCCAAGCTGCTGGCCACGACATCAGCCACAGCGCTCAATGGCGCCGCGGTCGGCATGGTTCCGCAGAATACCTTCTCAATGTGGAACCGTTACGATTTCACTCAGGCGCTGGGTGCTGGCTTAGGCCTGATTCATCGCTCGGACATGTTCACATCGACAAGCAACGCCGTTGTTTTGCCTGCTTATACCCGTTTCGATGCTGCCGTATTTTATGAAATCAATCCGAAGCTCAAACTGCAAATTAACGTGGAAAACCTGGCCAACAAGACCTACTTCCTGTCTGCGAATGGGGATAACAATATCACCCCGGGTTCGCCGCGGGTTTATCGTGTGAGTTTGCATATGAACTTATAAACGATGAGCCAAAGTGGTATTAGTGAAGGGAACTGGGGCTTGTAGCTGATGTCGTGATCTTGTGACATCGGCGCATCCTAGTACTGTTGATCATAGCGCACAGTCAAACTGTGACTAAAAAGGCAAGCATTGAAAACACAAAAGTGGCTGCACTGACATTTACTGATGCCGGTTCTACTTTTCCGTTTCCGACTCAGTTCAAGTAATTTTTGGCTATATTTTCTTCATAATAAAAGCCACCGGCAGTTTTTCAGTCGGCAATCGCCCTGTGTTGACGTAGCCAAGAAGTGCCTGCGCTACGACATCCAAATCAAATCCTTGCACCCGCAAGTTAATCGGAATCTGGCTACTGCGAATGATGGACTTGATGTAGCCACGAATAAAAACATTCTCGATAATTAAGGTGCTTCCCAGCTCATAAAATGCTGCCATGCCGCGGATATATTCCTGGCGGTCAAAGTCAACAAAGGACAATGGCAAAAGTCCTTCTTGCAACAAAGGCAAATTCGCGACCAAGCGCGCAGTCCGTTTGTTGCCATTTGCAAAAACCTGCACATAAGGAATACGCGTCATCAGGTAAAACGCAGCCTCGATCGCTGGCAATTGCCTCGCGGTTACAAGGATTTGTTCAAATGCAGCTTGAATATATCCAGTACCAGGGCGAAACGGCGGGTAATATGCTGAGCGCCCAAGATTGACGTCTTCATATTCGCGCGGTTTGCCACGTTGGACTTCAGGCAAGAAATGATCAGAATGTTCGGTGCCTGGTACATTATGACTATCGGTCAAGAAGGACTGCACCTTGTTGATCGTCTGCGTCGACAAATCACGATGCGCCCAAAGAAATTCAATCGCCTGCTTGTGATTCAGGATCAGAACCGCATCCTCGACCGGCTTCTCGTTGTTACGCTGTCCATACAAAATTAATGCCTGCGTATCCAGGTCAGAATACGTCCCGCCCTCAAGAATCGATGCTCCCCACGAAAAATCAATCAGGAAATTGGCGAGGAATTTCCTGTCCAGCGGCGCAGCCAGCGCCATCAGAAGCGATAGACGGCGCGCCTTGTCACTGTCAATCGAAGGGATCGGTGACAACAATAATTCAGAATAGGCGGCGACCGGTCTAGCTTGCGGATCAGTTGAGAAGTAGCGCGCAATGTCATCAACACTGAATGGCGACGAAGAAACGTAACGAAGTGATCGCCCGGCGCCGGCCTGCTTGATGGTGCCTTGTTGTACCAGAGCGGCAAGGCGCCGATTGATGGTAGCGCGACTGACGACTGCGACCTGCTTTTGTAATGCATCCGCCGAGCAGCCGGATGGACCGGCGACTCGAATCATTTCGACCAGAGTATCGATTAAGGACGCACTCACTAGAGGCATTTTGATTTGATTAAATTTATGTAAGCCTTTAAATTATATGACTTATATTTAATCTCGTCACAAATTCACAGGATTCACGTCAGCCTGTCAAACGTACTGACTCCAAGGGCTTCGGCACCTCAACGCAAGGGATCAATTTCAAACACGAGCGCCACCCTTTACGGCCAAGGCCCAGTCAACCATGAACTTCTGGTTGTGGCCGGAGAATTGTTTGATACGTTGGGGCATTGCCGCTAGAGAAGTCAGAAAAGTGGATGTCCCAGCTTTTTTGTGTTTTCACTGGTAGTGCCAATGCCCCGGGTTGTGGCCGGGGCATTGGTTGTTACGTTGGGACGTTGCTGTTCGAGATGTCGGAGTAGTGGTTGTCCCAGCCTTTTGTTCAGTTAAACGATAGAGAATAAACCAAATGTCAACGTCGGAGTCCCTGTAAATGTGGCCAGTTGCACCGCAGCAGTCGCGCCTGAGCCGTCGGCATCATAGTAGAGAGCGCCAGAAGTCTCGTTGTAGAAAACTCTTGTCGTTGCGTCGGCAGCAGCAGCTAAACCAGCACCAGATTTAAACTCAGCAGCCGTCAAACTACCGACTGGCCCCAATGCCGCCATCACAGACTTGGCTAACTGAACCATATCCTGCGAGGGATTAAATAAAATAACGGTATCTATACCTGAAAGGCTATCAAATAAGACCTTGTCAACACCCGCACCCATTGTCAGTGTGTCACTACCGGCTCCACCAATAAAGGTGTTGCCATTGTCGCCACCAGTCAATATATCGTTACCGCCAAAGCCGTAGTAGACACCGTAACCCGCAGCTGCATCAAAGGGGTTCGGTCCAGATGTCCCCAAAGCTACAGTTACTAGATTGCCACCAACTGCCACTAATGTCGTGTTGGTCAAGTCAGTCACCGACAAATCGATTGCAATTGGGCTAATCTGTTGCGCAACGTTGAATGTGGTGCTCGAACCATCGGTTACGCTATTCGCACCCGATACAGGTGACACCAGCGTCAGGGTAGTCCAGTTTGGTTCAAAATCCGGGTCAGACGCCAGTATGGTGAAAGAAGTACTTCCGGCCTTGACGAAGGAGGCAGAAGGCGCATCGTTGGTTGAGTCCAATACAAAACTAATACTGTTGGAATCACTGCCAACGTTTCCAGCAGCATCAGTAACAAACGCCTTTAGTGCATAAGAGCCCTGTGCGCCCAACGCAGCTGTAGTAATCGTCACACTGCCGTTCGTGATCTCAGTCTGCGTTAAAGTAAAGGTTCCCACAGTCGTTGCACCTGCCTTCAGCGTCACAATATCACCAACTGCTGAGCCTGCACCCAAGGCTACCTCTACCTGCGGTGTAGGAATCGAAGAGATATTGTCAGTAGACGATGCACCATTGTCCGAAGATGCAAGTACATCTATGGTAGGTGTGCCTGGTACGGTTGTATCAACCATGAAATTGGCATTATCCGCGACCAATGTCTTTGTGATCGTCGCGCTGTTTCCCGCAAGATCTTTAATACTACCGTCGTTCAACGACAATGCATCAGTAGGAATACTAATGCCATTTGTGTCAGTCTGGCCTAATACTATTGGATAACTGAACGTAATTACATTCGAACCAGAACCACCTACATAGGTAGCAACGACTGGAGACGTACCAATTGTTAGGGTCAATTGAGGCGCGCCGGTTACCAAAACTGCCTCATCAAAAGTCACGGTGGTTGTTACGACGTCACCGGTATTAAGATAACTGTTTTGAACACCCATTGCAGAAGATATTACTTCAGTCACAATCGTCGGCACCACAAGATCCGTTGTTATAGTGCGAGATGCAGCCCCACTAACATTACCAGCCACATCCGTCTGCGTTGCTGAAAGCGTGTTGCTGCCGTTATCTGCCAAGTCAGCGTCCACAACTGCAATTGTCCAAGTCCCACCGGCCGCAACCACCGCGGTCTTGTCCGCTGTCGAAAACCCGCTTACGGTCACTGTCGCCCCAACTTCACCTGTACCCGTTAGGTTGAAACCGTTCGTATTCTCAGTTACATTAATCAGATTATCCGTCGACACTGCGTTTATTACCGGCACAGCAACCACCAAATCAGTGGTCAACGTGCGCGTTGCTGCCGCACTCACATTACCAGCAACATCCGTCTGCGTAGCTGTCAGCGTGTTACTGCCGTTATCTATCAAGTCAGCGTCCACAACTGCAATTGTCCAAGTCCCACCGGCCGCAACCACCGCAGTCTTGTTCGCAGTCGAAAAGCCACTTACCGTGACTGTCGCA